>JBEKXC010000078.1:0-18906 GCA_049512435.1 Terriglobales bacterium
GCACCTTCGAGTTCGCTACGTTTTTCGCCGATGTTACCAGCGGCGCCTACCAAATGTATCCACTGCGGTGGATCGGCGGCAACGAAGACCCCGACATTTTCGAATACGCGTTTCATTCCGACAAATTTCCGCCTCATGGCGCTAACCGCAGCTTCTACGTGAACCCACGGCTCGACGCGCTTATCAAAGAGGGCCGCTCGGAAACCGATCTCAACCGGCGCAAGGTGGTATACGCCGACATCCAGACGATCCTCGCCACCGACCTGCCTTACATTAACCTCTGGTTTATTGACAACGTGCTGGTGCACACGCGACGTGTGCGGAACTTAACCATGAATCCATCGGGAAATTACGACTTTCTGAAAACGGCTGAGATCAGTAGCCAATAGCCGGGTTCAGTTGTCGGTGCGAGAAGCATCTGCAATTTTCAGCGTGTTAACATCAAATCTTGAAGATCCTTTTCATCGGTGACATTTTTGGGCGCCCGGGGCGGACGATCGTAAAAGAGCGCCTGCCTGAACTGCGCCAGCAGCATGCCGTGGATCTGGTGATTGCCAACTGCGAAAACGCCGCGGCTGGCTTCGGAATCACGCCGCCGCTGGCGGAAGAGCTTTTCGATCTGGGGATCGACGTGATGACCACCGGAAATCACGTCTGGGACAAACGCGAGATCATCGAATACTTCCACATGGCGGACGGCAACCCTCACAGTCCGGCACGTCGGTTGCTGCGCCCAGCGAATTTTTCGCAGGGTCTGCCCGGTTGGGGAGTGTACGAAGGCCAGAAGAACGGCGTCGCCTATGCCGTCATAAATCTTCAAGGACGCGTCTTCATGGGCTCGAGCGACGATCCCTTTCGCTACGCCGATCGTCTTCTGGAACAGATCCAATCGCAGTCCAAATCGAAAATCGTGTTTGTGGATTTTCATGCCGAAGCCAGCTCCGAAAAAATTGCCTTCGGATGGTACCTCGATGGCCGAGTCACTGCCGTCGTGGGCACGCACACGCACGTCCCCACCGCGGATGAGACCGTCCTGCCAAAGGGTACTGCTTACATTACGGATGTTGGCATGACCGGGCCCTATGACAGCGTGATTGGGGTGAAGAAAGAATTAGTGATCGAGAGGTTTCTTAGCGGGATGCCGGCGCGCTTCGAACCGGCCAATGGCGACGTCCGTTTGTGCGCCGTAGTGGTTGAGTTCGATGACCAGACGGGGCACGCCACACGGATGGAACGGTTGATGCTGCGAGACTGCCCGTTACGACCGTAGTTCCCAATCGAGTATTTCACTTGCAAGACAGCAACCGGTGGGCATTCTATAGTAGTCATATGCGATGGTTGACAGCGGGAATTGGGTTGTTGCTTGCCGGAGTGTGTTGGGCCGCAGACACTCCGCCGGCCAGTATGCCATCGCTCTGCTCGAATTCCGGAGGCGCGCCCGCCTGCCACGGTCCCAAGAAAGACCTGAAAGCAGCCCGCCAGGCTTTCGCGCGCGGACTCAACCTCGAGAAAACGCGGAATCTGGACCAGGCTTTTTACGAATTTGAAGAGGCTGCTCGCCTGGTTCCGCAAAACGTGGAGTACCTGACCGCGCGGGAGATAACGCGGCAACATCTCGCCGGGATGCATCTGGAACAGGGAAACAACGATCTGCTCGATGGGCGGCAAGTGGAGGCGCTGGCGGAGTTCGAAACCGCGCTGAACCTCGACCCGCAAAACGAATTCGCGGAGCAACGTCTGCGCGACGCCGTGGGGCCAGTGCCGGTGCACACCGCAGATCCGCCGCAAGTGGTCGCCAGCGCCGATGCGCTTGTCGCGAAACCGATCGACGCGCCCCATGATTTCCACTACAGCGGCGATTCGCGTGGTCTGCTCACGGCGGTCGCAGCGAGCTACGGGCTTACGGTTATTTTCGACGATAACTTCCCCACGCGCCGCGTGCGCTTCGATCTGCAGAACGCGGATTTTGCAAACGCCATGCTCGCGGCTTCCGCAGCCACCAAGAGTTTCAGTGTGGCGCTAGAAGATACAGTTCTTTTTGCGGCGGTTGACAATCCCGAGAACCACCGTCTTTACGATCGCATGGGCATGCGCTCGTTTTATATCCCGGGCAGCAATTCTCCCCAGGATTTGGCCGCATTTCTGACCACAGTGCGGACGCTGTTTGAATTCAAGTTTGCGAGCTTGAGCGCCGCATCGAGCACGATCACGGTGCGTGGGCCGCAATCGGCACTGGAAGCCGTAACCGAGTTTCTCGGACAGCTGAACGGCGAACGGCCGGAGGTTTTGTTCGATCTGAAGGTTTTCCAGGTAAGCCATACCTACATGCGCAGTATCGGGTTGCACGTTCCGGATAATTTCAATCTTTTCAGTATTCCGGCGGCCGCACTCGCGGCTCTTGGCGGACAAAACATCCAGAGCCTAATCAATCAACTGATTTCCTCTGGCGGCATCAATCAAGCGGGCAATTCGACCATCTCAGCTCTCCTCGCGCAATTGCAAGGCCAGCAGAATTCAATCTTCAGCCAGCCGCTTGCAACCTTCGGTGGCGGGCTTACGTTCATGGGACTGAGCCTCGATCACTTGTCCGCCATGCTCTCCATGAATGAGAGTTCGGTCAAAGAGCTTCAGCATGTGCAGTTGCGCGCCGCGCAGGGGCAGGATGCAACCTTTAAGCTGGGAGAGCGCTACCCTATCCTGAATGCCAGCTTTGCGCCGATTTATAACAATTCCGCGATCGCGCAGGTCGTGGGGAATCAGTCCTACACTGCGCCCTTCCCCTCTGTCAATTATGAGGATATTGGACTCACGCTCAAGGCGAAACCGGTGGTCCACCAGAATTCAGACGTGGCCGTCGAACTGGAGATCCAGTTCCGCAACCTCGGAAGCAGCATCACAAATGGTATTCCTGACATTTTGAATCGGGAGTACAAGGGCGGAATCCTGCTGAAGGAAGGGGAGCAGGCGGTTGTGGCGGGAATGGTCACTGAGTCCGATGAGCGGAGTCTGACCGGCCTGCCGCTGGTCTCCGGTGTGCCGGCCCTCGGCGTCCTCACGTCACAGAGGACCAAGCAAGAAGAGGAAGATGAACTCCTGATCCTGATCACACCGCACGTCATCCGAAGCCCAGAACGCACTGAGGCCCCGGAAATTTGGTTGGGAAAGTAAACCGAGCGAGATCCTTCGCTTCGCTCAGGACGACAAATAGCAAACTTACTTGGCGTCCTTTTCCTGGCTTGCCTGGAAATCTACAATCTTCTTCTGCGCCTCAACCGGTGCCCCGCTGGCGTTACGTCCATTGATGAACAGAGTCGGCGTGCCGGTCACGCCAACCGATTTGCCGAGAGCAATGGAAGCCTGGATTCTGGCTTTCGTATCCGGTTTGGCTGCGCAGGCGACGATTTCGTCGGCATTCGCGCCCGATGCAGTCGCGATAGCCTTTAGCTTTTCGTCGGCGTTTGACTCCGTGATATTGTCCTGCTCGTCAAACGTCTTCTGAATGAATTTCCAGACCGCATCATTCGCGGCTCCCCCAATCGAAGATCGGCCCACGCAATCGACGTAGCCGGCAGCTTTCTCCGCCCAGTTGTGCGCGGGCAGCGGAAAGTTCTGGAAAACAAAGCGGGCATCGGGTTCCTGCGCCAGCAACTGCTCAATCGCGGGCGCGGCCTTCGCGCAGTGCGGGCACTGCATATCGCTGAACTCGACAATCGTCACCGTCGCCTTCGCCGGTCCCTTGGCGGGGCCGTTCACGCCTTTTTCGAGCTTGACGCGGGCATCTTCAAAGGGCTTCGCACCGAAGGGCAGGATGTCGCCCGTGAGTGCATGCTTGCCGTCTGCGCTAACCAGCAACCGATTCGCGTTCGTGCCCTTCGGGTTCGTGAGGACCACGGAAACCTCCGCCAGTCCTGGCACTTCGGAGGGACGAATCTCATCCACCTTCCACGTGATGGTGGGATCGTAACCAAACATTTGGAACAGGAACGAATTGACCGTATCTTCGGTTGGAAGAGCCGTGTTGGTTTCAGCGGCGGGCGGAGGCGCCGCTGGTTTGGCTGCCGGTTTTGCCGGGTGAGCGGGTTGGGTTTGAGCGATCGCGATGCCGGATAGCAGCAGAGCAGCGAGCAAAGTGGGGAGCAATGTGCAACGTATGTGTCTCATATCTTGAAATTCGATTGTTACAAAAAGCGGCACAATTGTCATTTCCGAAGCTTTGCTAATGGAGAGCCGGGCATCCCCGCCCAGCTGGACGGGCGAGACGCCCGTCCTCCACGATGTAGTTAGACGGTCTAGATCTCCGACTTGGCAGCGATGGGGAATCTCCTCCCGTAGCCGAACGCCTTGGCGGAAATCTTGATCCCAGGCGCCGCTTGTTGCCGCTTGTACTCACTGCGCTCGACCATGCGGATTACACGCCGCACCAGATCCAGATCGAAATTGTGAACCCGGGCAATCTGTTCGGCCGACGACGACTCCTCCACATAGTCTTCGAGAATCGCATCGAGCACATCGTAGGGAGGAAGCGAATCCGAATCTTTTTGATCGGGGCGCAATTCGGCAGACGGCGGCTTCTCGATGGTTGCTTCCGGAATTACCTTGCGCCGCGAGTTTACGTAGGCGCACAGGCGGTAGACCAGCCCCTTCGGCACATCCGAGATCACCGCCAGTCCACCCACCATATCGCCGTAAAGCGTGCAATAGCCTACGGCCAATTCGCTCTTGTTGCCGGTCGAAAGTACCAGCGCACCGAACTTGTTCGACATGGCCATGAGCAGCATTCCGCGGGCGCGGGACTGAATATTCTCTTCGGTGACGTCTTGCGGCATGCCGGCGAACACGGGCGCGAGCGTGCACCGCGCGGCCTCGTAGATGTCGTTGATCGAGAGCAGTTCGAAGCGAACATTGAGGTTATTGGCCAGTTCACGTGCGTCGTCAATGGACCCTTGCGAGGAGTACGGACCGGGCATGCCGACTCCGATGACATTTTCAGGGCCGAGCGCATCGGCGGCGATGGACGCGGTGAGCGCGGAATCGATGCCTCCGCTGAGTCCTACGATCGCCTTCTGGAAACCACATTTGTGAACGTAGTCTCGCGTGCCAAGAACCAGCGCCTCATACGCGCTGGCTTCTTCACCCACGACCTGCGCATGCATGTCTCCGGTGAGTTTCTGGGAATCGAAATAGATCAGGTCTTCCTCGAACGACTTCGCTTGCGCAATCACCTGTCCGTCGGATGCAATCACCAGGCTGGATCCATCGAAGACCAGGCTGTCGTTGCCCCCTACCTGATTCACCATCGCCACCGGAACTTTCTGATGCCGCGCGATAGCGGCCAGCATTTCCCGCCGCAGTTCGCGCTTGCCCAGCCAAAATGGCGACGCGGAAATGTTGAGCACGAAGTTGCCGCCCGCTCGGACCAGTTCTTCGACAGGATCAACGCCATACAGTCGCCGGTTCCAGAACCGTTTGTCGTTCCAGGCATCCTCACAGATGGTCAAAGCCATCTGCTTGCCACAAAAGCTGAACAGTTGCTGGCTTTTAGCGGGAGCGAAGTTGCGCATCTCGTCGAATACGTCATAGGTCGGCAACAGCATCTTCGATTGGATGAAGTCGATGTGCCCTTCACGTAGTAGGGCGGCGGAGTTCATCGCTGTTTTTCCCGAGTCCGCTTCGGCCGAAGTTACCATGCCGCAGATCACGGCAATGCCCTGCGTTTCCGCAGCGATCCTTTCGGTGGTCGAGCGATTGCGCGCCACAAATGAACGCCTCTCGACCAGATCGAGCGGCGGATAACCGCAGACGGAGAGCTCTGGAAACAGGATCAGGCCAGCGCCAGCGCTTCGCGCCTCAAGCGCAAATTGAATGATCTTCGAGGCATTGCCAGAAAAGTCCCCCACCGTGGGGTTGATCTGGCCCAGGGCAATCTTCACACTTATAGTTTAGAAGGTCGAGGTGCAGAAGGTCGAGACCGAAAGCCACTTAAGAGCGGTGTGCTCTATGCTGTCTCCGGAGAAGTGAGCCACCGGCCTATGAACGGTGTATAAGGCCGTTGCACCCCGTCCCTGATCGCGTTTCGGCGGCGGAACACTTCGACGTTTTAGAGAGCAGATTTCGTCGCCGGCGTGGATGGCAAACTCCAGTTGGGCCCTGGGTCTGAACCGGGAGTGGTCGGTTGCGGCGCCGGCGCCACCGGCGGCATGCTGGAGGGGTTCGCGGGATTGGACTCCGGCATCTCTTCTCCGGGACGCCGCAACGTGGGCGCGTTCGCCGGGCGCTCTTCCTGTTTCTTGGCAACGGTTGGCGCGCCCAGATCGACTTCCTTTTCGACGCGCACGATTTTCTGGCCATCCACTTTCATGGTTTCTACGCGAACGACTTCGTCGCCAACAAAGCGCACAAAATCCACGTCCTGCGGGGGCACGCCATAGATCCATTCTTCGTATTCGACTTCGTCGGCTTTTTCGCGCACTTTTCTGGGCGGACGCCCCTTGGCGTAAATCACCATCTCGTGATTCATTCCCACCAGCACAAGGTGATTCTTGATGGCATCTTTGACTTTGGGAGGAACAGTTTCCAGGTAGGCCTCGATCGCGGACTTGGCATCGAAATCGAACACTGGACGCAGCAACTGCTTCAACTCCGGTCCGGTAATCTCCGGCACATACTTGTCAAAGTAGAGATCCACAAACGAGCCGTGGGCGTTGGCGGAAGGATCAGACGGCGCAACCGGCACCGACGAAGTCGGGCCTATAACCGTAATGCGCTGATACCACTTCTGCTTCTTGAGGGGACCGCCGTTGATCTCAAAGCGGATATGGTCGTCTTTGATGACCACATCGCTGATGCGGCCGCGGTCGCCGAGTTTCGCGGCTGGTCCCCAGAGCGCCAGCAAGTGTTGCAGTTCCGGCCCGCTGGGGGTTACGGTGCCATTTCTGAGTTTCAGTCCAGTCTGTCCCATAGGGAAGGGCGCGCGGATGTAGATCAACTCTTCATTAAAGGCGTGGATAATTTCTTCGCGGGTTTGCTTAGAAATCCTTGGGGGCGGAGTATTGCCGGCCAGCGCGACTAAAGAGAAGGCCGGAAGGATTGCCAGGAAGCAACAACAAAGGCGGTAAACGTGGAAAGACCGCATGCAGCACCCCGGGCCGATTGGCTTATTATAGACCGGCGCAAAGGCAGTTCCCAGTTCTCCCTTCCCGGTTCTCAGTGCTTACTCCCATCGCTTCTTACTGGGAACTGAGAACTGCTCGACTGCGGTAACGAGCCCGTAAGTACTTCGGTAACGGTGAGCTGTACTTTAAGCACCTGAGGTAACCAGCGCAAACCAACTTAGAATGGATACAAGACGGAACAGCTCATCCCCGGGCTTGGGCCGACAGGATTGCCTTTTGCCGTTGAAGCTTCCCATTCCCGCGCGTATTCCGCTCCTCTACGTCATCCTCGGCGTGCTGTTGGCGATCAGTGTGCTGCCCATGTACTTCTATTCGGCGCAGATCGAGACCATGAACCGGGAGCGCCTGAAAACCAACGAAATGCTGCTGCAAAACACGGTCACGCGTTCGCTGGCCGACGATATTTCCCAGCACCGGGAAGCCCTGCAAATGATGCTGACCAATTTGTCGTCGTCGATTCAGGTCATGATGCTGGCCAATGCGAGCGGGAACGACCTTAGTGCGCAGAAGCTTCTCACCCCCGAGCTGCGCGCCATGCTCGAAAATTTTGTCTCGTCTTCGAACGATATTGCGTACGCCACGCTGCTGAATGCCGATGCCAAAGGAGTTTCGGCCGGCCGTATCGAACCCGACGCCTTCCTACAGCGGGAGCTCGAGCGGGCCTTCCAAGCCGCCCGCGAGGGACGCGCTTATAGCGGCCAGCCGTTGATGGTGGGCAGCGGAAAATCTGCGCGAACGGTCATGTTGGTCAGTTCGCCGATCATGTATGACGGACATTTTCTGGGGATGATCGGGTCGGTCGTGGATATGGACTATCTGATCCGCCGCTTGCAACAAGTCAGTCTGACTGGGTTGATGCCCTACGTGGTCGACAGCCAGGGTAGGCTGGTGGCGGCCGCCACTGCACAATATGCTACCGGACAGGACATGACCCACTTCGAGATCGTCCGCAGTTTTGTGGACGAAGGCTCGAAAGCCCAGCTGGCGGCGACCCGCGAGTTCACGGTTAGCAATGACAATGGCAAAGCGGCGACCGAGATGCTCGGAACCTACAGTCCAGTGACCTCGCTGGACTGGGCGGTGGTGGTACAGAAGCCCCGCGAAGATGCCTATCGCGGAATCTACGAGATGCAGCGCACCGGGCGCTTGCTGGCATGGCTGGCGGTGTTTGTAAGTGTCGGTCTGAGTATTCTCTCGGCGCGGCGGATCACCAGCCCGTTACAGGTGCTGACCCAGTCAAGCCAGGCCATTGCACGCGGCGATTTCTCGCAGCGTGTGCACCTGAAAACACGCACCGAGATCGGCGAACTGGCGACGACGTTCAACACGATGCAGGAAGAATTGGAACAGTTCGTCGAAGACCTGAAGCGCGCCGCCGATGAAAACAAGAACCTGTTCATGGGGTCGATCCAGATGCTGGCCGGCGCCGTCGACGAAAAGGACCCATACACCCGGGGCCATTCCGACCGGGTTACAAAATACTCGATGATGATCGCGAAAGAGATGGGGCTAGACCCGGGGTTTCTGGAGATCCTGCGTATCTCGGCGCAGTTGCATGATGTCGGCAAAATCGGCATCGAAGACCGCATCCTGAAAAAACCCGGCGCTTTGACTCCGGAAGAATTCGAGATCATGAAGACGCACACCACCAAAGGCGCGAACATCCTGCGCCCGGTTCCGCAGTTGCGTGAGATGCTGCCCGGCATCGAATTGCATCACGAGGCGCTCAACGGGCGCGGATATCCTTACGGCCTGAAGGGCGACGATATCCCTCTGCTGGCACGCGTGATTGCGGTAGCGGACACCTTTGACGCTTTGACGACGAACCGTCCCTACCAGCAGGCCCACGATCCCGTGGAAGCTTTGCGCATCATTGACAATCTTTCTGGAAAGCGACTTGACCCCAGGGCGGTGACCGCGCTCATGGCGGTGTTTTACCGAGGAGAAATTCGTATTCAGAAACCGGTGACCCAGACGCTCCCCCTGGCATCGTCTGCACCAGTTGTGACTCCGGCCCCGCCGCAGCCCATTGATCCGCTCGCCATCGAAATCACGCGAACCTAGGGCAATTGGTGATTGGTAATTTGTGATTGGTAATTTCAAACCGAGCTTGACTCTTGGTTTTCAATTACAAATTACCAATTGCAAATTACCAATTTCTCGCCCTCGATTCTCCTATAATCATTCCTGGATACCTCATGATTCAAACTCTTTTTGGCAGTCTGGACGAAGAACAGAAACCCAGTTTTATTGAGCGCATGAAGCAAGCCGTCTCGCGCACCCGCGAGAACCTGGCCGAACGCATCGAAGATGTTGTTTCCATCGGCAAAGAGATTGACCGCTCCACGCTCGACGATTTGGAAGCTACGCTGATTGGCGCCGACCTGGGCACAACGACCACCCATGAAGTTCTGGAAAAGCTGCGCGACAAAGCCGATCGCAAGCAGATCAAGGATGTCAATGAACTCAAACGGCTGTTGAAAGAGGAACTGCTGGCGATTCTGACGTCCACCGGTTCGCAGCCCGTGACCAGAGTGGACGGCACGCCGGAGGTGATCATCGTGGTGGGCGTGAACGGCACGGGCAAGACGACCACAATCGGAAAATTAGCGCAGGTATTTCGCGCGCAAGGCAAGACCGTGCTGCTATGCGCGGCCGACACGTTCCGCGCGGCGGCGATCGAGCAACTCGAAATTTGGGGACAGCGGACGGGAACAGAAGTGATCAAGACAAAAGCCGGAGGCGATCCATCCGCTGTCTTGTTCGACGCGCTGCAGTCGGCAACCGCGCGCAAGACCGATTACGTGATCGTCGATACTGCCGGGCGCCTGCACACCAAACAAAACCTGATGCTCGAACTCGAAAAGATGAGACGCACGGCGCAACGCATCGTTCCGGGCGCGCCGCACGAAACTTTGCTGGTGATGGATGCCACCACCGGTCAAAATGGATTGCAGCAGGCGCGGCAGTTCACACAATCGTCCGGAGTTACAGGAATTGTACTGACCAAGCTCGACGGCACGGCCAAAGGCGGTGTCGTGGTCGCAATTTCGCGGGAGTTGGGACTGCCGGTTCGTTATGTGGGCGTTGGAGAGAAGGCGGGGGATCTGTTGCCGTTTGATCCCAAGGACTTTGTGGAGTCGCTGTTCTCCTGAAGATTCGCCGCCGAGGAGAAACGGAGGTAACAATACGTTATGAGAAAAGATTCACGTTCGACTTCAGGTCTTCAGAGATTGCTGGATCGACTGAAGCGGCTCTTCCGCCGGAAGCCCGAACCGGAAGATCCCTATGCATATCGCACTGCTCCCTTGCGTCGCCCTCCAAACTCGCGCAGTGGCGCCGCGGTAGCAGAACTGGATGAAGAGTGAAGGCATTGCCGTCCACTGACGAACAATACATGCGCAAGGCGCTGGAATTGGCCCGAGCGGGCGTTGGGCTGGTGTCGCCCAATCCGGCAGTGGGTGCAGTCGTGGTGGACGCGTCGGGTCGCGAAGTCGGAGCGGGCACGCACACCTATGACGGCGTCAAGCATGCTGAGGTTCTCGCGCTGGAGCAAGCGGGCAGCGCCGCACGCGGCGGAACTCTCTACCTGAATCTGGAGCCGTGCTCGCATCAGGGACGAACCGGACCATGTGCTGATGCCGTGATCGCGGCCGGAATCAGCCGCGTTGTGTGCTCCATGGCTGATCCTAATCCACGGGTATCGGGTCAGGGATTTGCCAAGCTGCGCGCATCGGGAATCGCTGTGCAGGTCGGCCTATTCGAGGCGGAAGCAAAGAAGTTGAATGAAAGTTTTGCCAAGTACATCCGTCTGGGCAAGCCGCTGGTCACGCTGAAATCGGCGATGACGCTCGATGGAAAAATCGCCGACGCCACAAAACCAGGTACAGAGCCTGGCTCCGCCACACCTGCATCGGAGGGGGCACGCAGCGGATACCACTGGATTACCGGCGAGGCCGCGCGCGCGCATGTGCAGCAACTGCGCCATCAGAATGACGCGATCCTGGCCGGAGTGGGCACGGTGATGGCGGATGATCCGCTGTTGACCGACCGGAGCGGCCTGCCGCGACGGCGCAAGTTGCTGCGCGTGATTCTGGATTCTTACTTGCGCATCCCACCCGAGTCGCGAGTAATTCAGACCGCTGAGAACGATGTTCTGGTGCTCTGCTCCACCGCGGAAGAGCCGGCCCAGCGGGCGCTCGAAGCGAAGGGAGTTCTTGTGCAGCAAATATCGGCAACTGCGGAAGGACGGCCCGACTTCGCCGCGATTATCCGCAGTCTGGGCGAACTGGAGATCACCAGCCTGCTGATTGAAGGTGGCGCCCTGGTGAATGGGGCATCTCTAGCGTCGCACGAGGTGGACAAGGTGTTCCTCTACTACGCGCCGAAGATTTTTGGCCAGGGCGCAGTTCCATTTATAACTGACGAAACTTTCCACGGCAGGACGCCGTGCGTGCAGCGTTTCGAGTTGCATCGCTTCGGCGAAGATTTCGCGCTGGAAGGTTACCTCCGCGATCCGTATGCTCGGAATGATGTATGAACTAGGAGGCGTGGCAAATATGTTTACCGGAATTATCGAGGAAGTTGGCAAGGTCGTAAAAATAGAGCAGCGCGGTGAGAATCGCCGCATCACCGTCGAGGCAACGAAGACTCCGAAAGAGCTGGGAACCGGCAACAGCGTCGCGGTAAGCGGTGTCTGTCTGACGGCGCTTGACATCAAACCAAAATCATTCTGCGCCGACCTGGCGCCGGAAACCTGGGTGCGAACTTCGTTCTCACGAATACGCGAGGGCGCACTGGTCAATCTGGAGTTGCCGATGAAGGCGGACGGCCGCTTCGATGGCCACATCGTTCAGGGGCACGTCGATGGCGTAGGCAGGCTCACCGAGTTCGAGCGCATCGTCGACTCGGACGGCCGGGATTCTGAAAACTGGTGGCTGCACATTGAAATCCCGTCAGAGATCGAGAAGTACACGGTATTCAAGGGATCCATATCGATCGAAGGCATCAGCCTTACGGTCGCAAAACTGGAACAGAACATCTGCACGATCGCCATCATTCCGCATACCGTCGAGATGACCAATCTTGGATCGCTGAAGCCCGGAGATCCGGTGAATCTGGAAGCCGACCTGATCGCAAAGTACGTCGAGAAGATGATGAAAGGCGAGCCTGCACAGAGTTCGATCACGGTGGAGGAATTGGTGAAGCAAGGATTCTAAAGTTAAATCCGGCGACAACCCGGTCACACTTCTGTGGAGCCCAAAGCGGCAGTGACCAGTTCCGTGTCGAGGTACTCGGTGACTGCCTTCAGCTGGTTGTCAGAAAGGCGAAAGACAAAACAATAGTTGTTGTTGTAGGGCGCTCCGCTCTTCGTCGTGTTGCTTCCCCGCGCCTCCACTACCACGAAGTCGCCTTCTGCAATCATGCGATGCGCCGTTGTCCTGAGTCTGCCCTTGACCCTGGCGCGCAGCGGACCGAACAATTCTGCTAGGACGGATTGCTTCCCCTCATACGTCCTTGACCATTTCGTGGTGCCGGTGACAGTCCAGCGGAAATCGTCCGCCATGCTTGCAACGAAGGGCTCGGAGTTACCTTTCGACAGTTCCTCAAAGATTTGTTGCATCAGCTGCTTGTTCTCCACTGCTCCCATCTTTGCTCCTTGTGCAGGTTAAGAGTTGACGAGTACAAATGACCCGGACTCTGCGATCAACACTCGGCCTTACGCTTCCAGCTTCAATTCATCCAGTTCCAGGAATTCATGAATGATGGGCTCGTTCGATTTCTCCATGTCCTTGTAGGGTCCAAAGAAGATTGCGCGGCCTTCGTACAGGAAGACCACACGGTCGGCCAGTTTCTTGGCCAGGCGCATGTCGTGCGTGACGACGACCGAAGTCAGGTGCAGTTGCAGTTTCAGCCTGGCGATGAGATCGCCGAGCAGATTCCCCATCATGGGATCCACCATAGTGGTGGGTTCGTCGTAGAGCACGCACTCGGGCTGGGCGGCGAGCGCTCTCGCAATGGCGACGGAACGTTTCATGCCGGTCGAAAGGTCGGACGGCAAGAGTTCGCGCATTTCCTTGACACCGACCATTTCGAGGAGGCCATCGACGACTTGGAGAATCTGCTCCTCTGAAAGCTCTCTTTTTTCGCGCAGCGGGAAGGCGACGTTTTCACCGACGCTCAACGAATCGAAGAGGGCTCCGTTCTGGAATACCATGGTGACTTTCTTGCGGATTTCTTCGAGTTGGACCTCGTTGTAGTCGGTAATGTCCTGACCGGCAACAATGACCCGGCCTGAGTCGGGCTTCAGGAAGCCCATGATGTTGTGCAGCGCTACCGATTTTCCGACACCGCTGCGCCCGAGAATGCAGACCATCTCACCCGGCAACACCTCGAAGTTGACGTTTTTGAGAACGACCCGATCTCCAAATGCCTTGGAAACGTCTTTGAACTCGATGTAGGGAGCGAGTGCGCCCGAAGCGGCCATGGCTACCAGCATCGCATGAGATGCCGCGCGGCTCAAGCGCTCGTGTAGCGACGGCCGCCCCTACACCTGCCTCACTCGCTCAAAGCCGCCAGGTCCTGCTGGGTGTTCACGTTGAAAAAGCTGCGCTCGGAAAAACCGGCCGCTGCCAGTTCGCTCTCTGTGATCACCCGCGTTACCACATTGGAAAACACGGCATCGATCTTGTACTTCCCTGCCCGCAGGGCTCGCTCGGCGGCAGCGGAAAAGCCACGTCGATAGACCGCACAGAGCGGTTGCAACCCCCTGCCCGATCGGGGCACGGTGATGATGGCGCGATTATTGTCGCCTTCGGCTGTAGCGAACAGAAACCGGAGAAGCTCGCTGGAAACGAAAGGCATATCCACGGCGAGCATCAGGTTCAACTCGGCAGACGAATGCAGGAGCGCGGCGTGAATGCCGGCGAGGGGTCCGCATCCGGGAAAAATGTCGGCCACGGCTGATACGTATCTCGTCGATCCAGATTTCATCGGCCCAGATTTTGTCGACTCGTATTTCGCAAACTTGGCTGGGTCGCCGACAATCGTCACCGTGCCGCAAACCGCGCCCATCACTTTGAGCGCGCGATCCAGCAGTGATTGGCCGCCAAAATCCAAGAAAGCCTTATCTGTATTCGCGCCCATGCGGGAACTCTTCCCTCCGGCGAGGATGAAGCCCGTGCGGGACTCTGCAATCCGTGACATATGGAAAAGGATAAGCCTTGCGCGGCGATACACGAAAGTAACCTGTTCAGAACTGCCCAGTCGTCGGAAGATGGAGATGTTTGATTGGTAGGGGAGCGCTGCTCGTCATCATGCCGCAAAAACTCATGGATGTTCTTATGCTTGGACGCTGTTCGCACGAGTTTTCCTGGCCGCGCCGCGCGGCGAATGGGGAGTACTACCAAGTCTGCCTGGTGTGCGCAACTGCCTACCTGTATGACTGGAAGACGATGCGTCGCGGAAATAAGGTCGACGAGCCCGTGGCCGACACCACGACCATCCGCCGCCGCTCCGGCCAAAAGCAACCGACCTGGATGCCCCGCGCACGGCGCTTGCGGTCGAGCATCCCAGTTCGATATCGCGGAAAGAACCTCAGTACCTGGTACGAGGGCAAGATCCAGAACATCAGTCAGTCGGGCGTGATGTTTCATGGCCCGCAACAGCTCCCGGCGAATGCGCTCGTGGAAATGATCTTCGAGATGCCGGAAGAAATCTCCGGACAAAAGAACAGCAATGTGCTTTGCCAGGGAAGGCTGATTCGTAGCAAAGATGCGGTTGACAACACTGAGGATGCGTTCGGGTTGGCAGCCTCCATTCTCGATTACAAGTTTCTTCACAAAGACTGACCTCGGAGCGCCTTCGCCGACGCTGCGGTTGCCGCGCGCTCTTTCTGCTGCTACAGTTTTCTTAGGACATTGAAAGCACTCGTGCCCGCCTGGTTCTAGTAATCCTGCTAATAATGCCAGGTTCGCTTGCTGGAGCCGCAGCGTCCTTGCAGAAATGTCTGGAATTATTCCCAATCTGAAGAGATGGATCGCACGGAATCGGTATGCGCCGCTGGTGCAATACGCGGGAGCCGCGCTCGCGGTGTGGGTGGCGCTCAGCCTGTGGACTTTTTCCGCCGCGCTGCACCGCCATCTTTTTCTACTCTTGCTGGCGGCAGTGCTTTTTACCGCGCGTTTTCTAGGCTTTGGCCCAGCCCTTTTTTGCTCCCTGGTTTCAACCGCTTGCCTGGATTTCTTTGCACTTCCTCCCTACTTCAGCTTCAGCATCGGCCGGGCAGCCGACGTGGAGCGACTGGTCGCTTTCCTGTCCATTTCCTTGTTCGCCGGAAGTATGGCCCGGCAGAAAACATTGGCCGAATCGCGCGCCGACCGCACCACCCGCGAGATGGCTGCGATTGTGGAATATTCCTGTGACGCGATTTACAGTTCCCGTCCCGACGGCACGATCACCAGTTGGAATCGCGCCGCCGAACTTCTGTATGGCTACACGGCCGAGGAGGCAGTCGGATCGTTGGTAAAGCGACTGGCGCCGCCCGAACGCCAGGACGAGGTGGAACGCAACGCCGAAATATTGAATAGCGGCGGGCACGTGGCTTCCTATCGGACCGAGCGCATGCGGAAGGACGGCACGCGTTGTCCGGTGCTGCTGTCGGTATGCTCGCTGCGCAACGACCACGGCGAAATCGTGGGAGCGTCGGCCATTGCGCGTGATATCTCCGCCGAGAAACAGTCGGAAGAAGCTATACGCCGCAGCGAAAAACTGGCCACGACGGGACGCCTCGCCGCTTCGATCGCGCATGAGATCAACAACCCGCTCGAAGCCGTCATCAACCTGCTTTACCTGGCGCGCCACGACTCCAGCCACGCCCTGGAGTATCTGACCCAGGCGGAGCAAGAGGTGGGCCGCGTTGCCCGATTGGCACAACAGACTTTAGGATTCGTCCGCGATGCCGGTTCTCCGGACTTGATGGATCCTGCCGCCATCATGGACGAGATTCTGCAGCTGTATTCCCGCAAGCTGGAAGGCCGTCAGATCCGCGTGACGCGACGCTACCGCAACCGTTGCCAGATCAGCGGATATTCGGGCGAGTTACGGCAGTTACTAGCGAATCTCCTGGTGAACGCGGTGGATGCGATGGCGACCGGAGGATCTCTGCAAGTTCGCGTGGCGGCAGGCCGCGACTGGTTGGACGGCAGGGAGGGAGTTCGCATCACCGTGGCCGACAACGGCAGCGGAATTCCCCGTGACCATCTGTGCCAGATCTTCGAGCCTTTTTACACGACGAAGAAAGACACCGGGACCGGACTCGGATTGTGGGTCTCGCGCGGCATCGTGCAGAAACACGGTGGATCGATTCGGGTGCGTAGCCGGTCGGAAGCACGTGAGACAGGGCGCGCCACCGGAACCGTGTTCGTCATCTTCATACCCTACCGGCACGAAATCAGCCGAGCGGCGTGAGTGGTTGTTTCCTGTTTATTGACAATGACTTGCGGGTAGCGGAGGTACAGTGACCTTCGTACTTAGAAGACCTAGCCGCGGCGGCTTATAATCGATCCAAATCTAAGCAGACTGGGCACTTAGCCATATTTTGACGCGGCGTGTTTTAACGCGGAACCTTTTGACGTGGAACCTATTCTTGCAGCTGCGATCTTCGCTCTCGGGCTGTCGTTTGGCAGCTTCCTGAACGTGTGTATTTACAGGTTGCCGCGGGGCAAGTCCGTCATAACACCTCGCTCCGCGTGCCCGCAGTGTGGAGATCTGATCCCGCTCTACCACAACGTGCCTGTCTTGAGCTGGCTGATTCTTCGTGGAAAGTGCCGCTCGTGCAAACAGTCCATATCGCCACGTTACCTGCTGATCGAAGTTCTCACAGGCCTGCTCTTCCTCGGCTGCTACACCCATTTTGGCTTGACGCTCGGGATGCTGAAATGCACCGTGCTCGGCTACCTGCTGCTGGGATTGATCTTCACCGATGCGGAAACCAAACTTCTTCCCGATGCCATGACTCTGCCTGGTCTGGTTTTGGGAATTGCGTTCAGCCTGGTGGTTCCGGTGAATGATCTGGCTTCGCACATCATGCCTGGTCTGGTATCGCCGGCCATGAGAAGCGAGATTTCGTGGCGACTGTGGTCCTTGTCAGACTCGTTGCTGGGCTCGGCGGTCGGCGCCTCGTTTCTCTACGGGGCGGCGGCGATTTACCTGCGCGCTCGTGGTGTCGAAGGAATGGGATTCGGCGACGTCAAGTTGATGGCGATGATCGGAGCATTCCTCGGAACCAAGCTCACCGTCTTAACCATCTTTGCAGCGTCGCTGGCGGGTTCGCTTTTTGGGCTGAGTACGGTTCTCGCGGTCTGGATGAAGCGCAGGCGTCGCAACGAGGCGCATGCCGCTTCGGCGCGCATTTCTTCGAGCACGTCTACGGAGATGGAGATGGAGATGGAGATTTCCTCGAACATTTCCTGGGACGAAGCTCGGATCTCCGCTCGGCGGCGCGCCTGGCGCTCGGCACGACTTGCGCTCCGCTATTACGAGATGCCGTTTGGCGTGTTTCTCGGCGGCATGGCGATTTTATCGTTTCTCTTTGGCAACCAACTCCTGCACTGGTATTGGAGGGCGCTGTGAGGCTGCTAGTCCATCCGCCAGTCAATCCGATGCTGCTCCGCATGGGGCTGCTTCTGTTTGTCGCCATCGCAGCTTTCGGATTGGGCCTATTCGTGATTCGGCGTCTGCGGAAAAATCTCGTGCCCGAACCCGAGTCGCTCAATCACGCTCCCCTGGCGGCGGAAGGATTGCCGGTGCACGCCTATCACGCCGTCATTCAGCAACTGAAGCAGCAAAAACATGAGCTTGCCGCCCAACAACTCTCGGAGCGCAGGAAAGCCAAGGCCTCCGACACGCTGAGTTCGACTGTACTCTCGAACCTTTCCTGCGGCGTCCTGTTCTTGAATACAAGCGGTCTGGTGCGGCAAGCAAACGCGGCGGCGCGAAAACTACTGGGATTTGCTTCGCCCATGGGACTGCGGCTCACCGATCTTTTCCGCACTGCCTCGCTGCGTCCGGAAAAAGATGGATCGAGTTCGAATGCGAGCGTCGAGCAAGCTTTGGCGCCCGCTCTGGCGGGGAAGGCAGCGGTTCGAGGGCTGGTGCTGAACTACTTCACACCTGAGGGGGAAAACCATGTGCTCGAAGTGACGGCTTCTCCGGTGCTGGCAGAAGACGCCAGTGTCATGGGCACGACTCTGGTGCTCACCGACAAGACCGACATTGAGCGCATCCGGCACGATCAGAAGTTGCATCAGGAAATCTCATCGGAACTCGCGCTCGGACTGCGCACTTCCCTGACTACGATCGCGGGCTATGCGCGGCAACTGTCGTGCAGCCGGGACCCGGATCTGGCGCATCAGTTGGCCGACGACATCGCCCACGAAGCGGCGCAATTGGATCGCACAATTGGCAGTTTCCTGGGAGGCGCCCGGGCTGCCAGCACAGGTTCTTGATCTGAAGCGTTTTTGATATTGAGGCATGGCAGGCGGCGATCAGAATCGCGAGCTTGCGAAAGGATGATTACATGAAGCGCACGAAATGCATGGCCATTGCTACTCTGCTTCTGCTGGCGGTCAGTGGAGCCGCCGCTCAGTCACTCGGGGATTACGCGCGCACGGTTCGCAAAAACAAACCCGAGCCGAGTTCCGCCAGCCGCCACTACGATAACGACAATCTCCCT
>JBEKXC010000079.1:0-18728 GCA_049512435.1 Terriglobales bacterium
CTAACTTAAATACAGAGGTCCTTCGCTTCTCCACCCCATCGCGCCAAAAGCGGGCGCGCCGGGGACTCCGGCTCGCTCAGGATGACACGTTAGTGATTCCTCGGTAGCTCCGCCGCACCTCGCAGCGTGGTCAAACTCACCAACGCGGCGAGCGCCCAGAGCGCACCGGTCCCAATGCGAGCGGTACGCACATCGGCAGACGGAATGTAGTACCACAGCGTCAACCCACATCCGATCACAAAATTAATGACTAGCACGCCGAAAAATATCCTCTCACGCAGGCAGCGCGTCTCGAGGGCCAAGCCGGTCAACAAGAGAATCCACACGATATAGGTCGCGACCGTCCAGAGGTCATGCGGCCATTCAAACTCGTGGCGAACGACGTGGCTAAATGAAATCCACGCAAAGTAGGCGCAGCCGAGGAAGCCGGCAACGCCCCACAATGGCGTTCGGCACATCAGGTGGCCGGAACTGTAGGGCTGCTTCGCCCCGGTCTTTGGGTCGGACTTCGGATCGACCACCGGATCGGCGTTCTCTCGGACTTCAGTCTTCGCGCTTTCTATTTGCCTGTCCATTTCGGTGTTCGTTTGTCGAGGAAGGCCATGATACCCTCGCGCGCGTCGGCCGTCGAGATGAGTTCATCGAAATAAATCTTCTCCGCCCGGGCCAGGCCTTTGTCAAAGTGAAGCGCATCCCACGCGTAGATGGCCTTCTTGGCGTGAGCCAGCGCGGCCGTGCTCAATTGGCGGAGTTCGGCAAGCGTCCGTTCAACGACGGATTCGAGTTCCTCGTCGGCCACGGATCGATTTGCCAAGCCCATCGCGGCGGCTTCTTCTCCAGAAAACTGACGTCCCGTAAGGATCAGTTCCGCGGCGCGCTTCTGACCGATGAGCGCGGACAGAGCCACGGCAGCGACCGGAGGATAGCAGGCCAGCTTGATTTCAGGAAATCCCCAACTGGCATCGTTCGCGGTGTAAACCATATCGCAGACGACGGCAAGTTCCGCGCCTCCACCGAGACAAACGCCGCGGACAGCGGCGATGGTGACTTTGCGTGAGGCCACGATCGCGCGGATCACCGCGTGAAAGTTCGTGAGCATCTCGTGAATTTGTTCGGGGACGTGAGCCTTTATATCCACGCCGGCGGAGAAAGTGCGGGAATCACCTTGGAAAAGAATTATCGAAATGTCGGCGCGCGATTCGATTTCCCCAAGCACCGGCTGCAACTCCTGCATCATCGGGAGGTCGATGACGTTAAGCGGTGGGTTGGTCAGCTTGACGCGGGCGATGGGCACAGTGACATTTAATTTGACTCGGGTTGTGGCCGCGATGGTCATCTTCTGCTGTGAATTTTTTGCCACGGGGAACACAGAGAAACACAGACGAGTGCGAAAACTCCCTTCTGTTTTTCTCCTTGCCCCCACAAACTCTGAATGGTTCAGTGCGGGCGGAGAAGAGTGTCCTTCCCACACATGCTAAATGTTGATCGCCGACTTGCGGGGCTCGCCGATCGTCGACAACGGGTCGCGCGCGCCCTCTTTCTCTTTGATCCACTTCTTTTCGTTGCGGATGATGTCGAGCAGCAGCTCTTTATCCTTCGCACTGGGCAGATTTTCTTCACAGTGCTGCGCATAGCTGCGGTCGTCCAACGGTTCGCCGGTTTCGCAGTGACACTTCTTCCCCGCCCATTTTCCTATGTTGCGGTTAAAGTGAATGTCGGGCGTGTAGAACTTCTTCTCGCCCGGCTTCAGGAATGTGTTCAGCCGCTCAACCAGTCCGGCAACTTCCTGACGATAGAGATGGCGACTGTAGTCGTTCAGGTCGTCGAGGTCGGCGACCTTATCGTTCTGCAGTTCGTCGTATCGCCCTTTGATTCCCCAGACGTAAGCCCAATGCGCTGAGGAAGAATGGTCGGTGCCGAAAAGATCGAATGAACTCGATATCCACTTGTTCAAATATTTCTGCATGAGCCACTGCGGGATTACCCCCGCTTCGACCACGCGGCGCAGCCCATCGTTGCCGGTTCCCATGTGGAAGGCTTCTTCGCGCAGCATATAAGAGGTCGAGCGTCCGAGCGGCGCAAAAGATGAATACTTCAGCATCTGCAGCTGGAACTTTCCGTCGCGGTCCACAAAATCGGTGTAAGTAAAAAAGTCCAACCAGTTATCGACGTCGACGTTGAAAGTGCCGAGCAATCGTTTGTTCTCAAACGCCCGGCGCTCCAGCATTTTCTGCGCTTCCACCTTGCCGGACGACCCGAAGAAATCGATGAGCAGCGCACACATTTGCCAGCCGTGGCGCATCTCTTCGATCATGACTCGGGTAAGCGCGCGGCGATCATATTCCGTAGGTGCGGTGGCAAAGAGGTTGCGCTGCTGCTCCACGCTGGCAAATTCAGTGTCGCCCTGATAGATGATCATGTTCATGAGCGCGTCCCGCATCTGCTGCGTGGGCACCTGGCGCAGGTTCTCCCACTTGTTGCGGCCTTTGTAGGAGCCAAACTGAATCTCCTCGGTTTCGATCGTCCCGTAGAGCGTGTCGAAGTGGAACGCCTCGACGTCGTCCTTGTTGACGCCAACTTCTTTGCGCCATTCATTGAACAGGCCGACCCAATCGCTGAAGTTTCCGATTTTTGCTACTTTACCTGGCATAAGACCTCGAATCTTTCACGCTTTTGCTCTTACTTCGCCGTAAACACTGCCGGACGTTTCTCAACATAAGCGGCCAAACCTTCTTTGGCGTCATCGCTCTGGAATAGGATCTGCTGATTTTCGCGCTCGACTGCCAACGCCGATTCCATCGGAATCTCCCAGCCGGTCTGCACGGCCCGCTTGATGCGTCCCACAGCCTTTGCAGCTTTGTTCGGCGGCGTGAACTGGCGCGCGTATTCCATAATGTTCGCCATGAAGCCTTCGCGCTCGAAAATATCGTTCACAATGCCGAACTCCAGTGCTTCTTCGAATGAGAACGTGTTGCCGGTGATCATCAGTTCGATGGCCTTGCTTTTACCTACCAGACGTGACAGTCGCTGCGTTCCCCCAGTTCCTGGGAGCACGCCCAGGTTGACTTCGGGCAGGCCGATCTTGCCCGCATCTTTGCGCGCAATTCGTAAATCGGCAGCCATCGCGATCTCGAGTCCTCCGCCGACGCAATGGCCGTTGATGGCGGCGATCACGAGTTTCGGGGTGTGCTCCAGCCGCAGCAGGGTTTCATTTGCGTGCAGGCAAAAATAATATTTGAACGTCGGATCGACCGAGGCCAGCATCTTGATGTTTGCGCCAGCGGAGAAAAACTTGTCGCCCGCGCCCGTAAGCACAATCACATGCACATCGTTATCCATGCGCGCCCTAAGGATTGCTTCGTCGAGCTGGCGGTTCATTTCGTAGGTGTAGGTATTCGCCGGAGGATCGTTCAATTCGATCTCGGCTACTCCCGCATCGGTGCGATAGTTGATGAGCTGCTTGGTGGTTTCGCCGGTAGTCGGCTGCGTCGTGGTTATTGTCGCCATAGATTGCTCCTTAGCAGTTTCGTGTTAACACTCTTGCGTGGCTTGCCGCCAAGGCAACAAGACCGCGTGATTTCCTGACGTCCCTTTCAGTTTACCGGATTGCGCTCGGTCAGGAGGATGCGCTTCACCTGATTTCGGTCAAATGTTTGAGTACTTCCACCGATGCGTATCACAACTTGCATACCACCGACCGAAACCAAGTCTCCTGAGAGCACTGAACCGTCTCGTAACTCGATGGTATCGTGCGCCGCGCTGCCAAGCTCATAGCTGACGCTGCCTCCCGAAACGTCGTCAGGGCCGATTTCAAGAGGAAATGTTCCCGTGTTGAACCCTTCCTTCGTAAACCCGAGGCTATGTTTACCCACAGCCAGTTGCACCAACTTCGGCGTAGTGCCGGCCTCTGCGCCGTCCACCGTAAGCACGGCTCCTTGTGGAACGGAGTTCACGGTAACGGACACTTTCTTCGGCGGGGCTAGCGGCTGTAGATCAGCGGGCACAGAATTGACGGCCAGTTCGACTGAGACAGGTGTACCGAGGGCATGAACTGTGGTCTGAAACTTGATCGATTGTCCAGGAGTGACGTTGTCGAGAGTAATCCAACCGTCGCCGATGCGGATTTTGTTCTTGTCGTACAGATAGAGATTGAAGCCGAGATGAGAGATCTTCTTGTTCCACAAGTTCTCGGCGGTCATGTCGATCACACAGTTGTGCTGCCCGGCGACAGAGCTGATCTGGTTGAACTTTCCAAGGGTAATGCGGACAACGGCCGAGCCAGCCTGTGGCCAGTTGATTACCTGGATCGGAGCATCTTTCGCCGCGAGGCAGCAAGTCGCAACAATCGCAAACAGGGCGGCAGCAATGATCTTGGACATGGTCTTCCTTTAAGTTCCCTATCCCTGCGCAGCAACGCGGAACGCTTGTCTAACTGCGGATTCCCGCCATCAACCCCTCAATCTCCACTTTCTGCTCGCCGGAGAGTGGCAGAAATGGCAGTCGCGACGGGCCTCCATAGTAGCCGTTGAGGTCCATCGCGTACTTCACGCCGGGGACGCCGAGCTCGCCGACCACACGCTGGGCAGCTAGTTTCACGCGCTCCTGTTTCTCGCGGGCGAGGGCGCTGTCTCCCTCTTTGAGCGCGGCGTAGATTTCGTAGCACGCCATTGGTGCGGGACAGGCGAAGGCCAGAATGGCGCCGACCGCTCCCAATGCGAGCGACGGCTCGAGTTGATGAGCGGCGCCGACCATCACTTGAAAGCCGACTTCTTTCTGGCGCGTTTTTAACCTTCCGACGACAGTTACCGCGCTCGATGATGGCGTCGGGCGCAGCGGTGCTTCCGCCGCAGTAGCTGTCAAGGCGGCTACGCTGACCAGTTCCCTGCTCTGTTTCTCGCTCTCGGCGATTGCCGCATTGAGCATGCGCGGAGTCACGGCCTCGAAGGTTTCCGTTACGGTGGCCTGTCGCTTTACCTGACGCGTGCCCTCGACCATCGTTTTCACTTTGTCGAGATTGCCGCTCGATTCCTTAATCGCGATGATGTTGGGATGGTTGGCGAGTTCGATCACAACTTCGGCGGGGATGTCGTATCCCGTGGCCTGCGGAAAGTTGTAGATGATGATGGGCAGCGCGGAGCGGTCGGCAACCGTGCGATAGAAAGCCAGCAGGTTCGCCGGCAGCATCTGCTTCTTGTAGTAGTGCGGAGTGCGCACCATGGCAGCGTCGTACCCGAGCTTGGCAGCATACTCGGTGAGCCGCAGAGTTTCCTGCGCGGACTCGATTCCGGTGCCTGCGATCATGACTTTATTGGGAGCGGCAGCGGCGAGCGCGGTCTTCAAAACGTCACGGCGTTCCTGGTCGGAGAGCAGGATGGCTTCGCCGGTCGAGCCCTGGACCACTATACCCGCAACCGGCGTGCGCGAGTAGCGCTCGACGTTCGCTTCGATCTTTTTGTAATAGACCTCGCCGTCTGGATAGAACGGCGTCGTGATGGGCGGAAAGATTCCGGATAAGAGCATGCAGGACCTCAGTCGTCGGTCGCTTGCGACCTCAATTCAATTATGGAGTCCGGGTTGATGATTTGTCATCTTGAGCTCAAGCCTCATTTGGCAGTGACCCGCTCCGCGTGCAGCGCCTGTAACGCTTGCACGCGCACTTCTCCGCGCTGGAGGGCGGAAATACCTTCCGCAGCGGCTCGGGCCGCGGAAAGCGTAGTGATGGTGGTGATGCGCCCGGTGACGGCGGCGCGGCGGATCGCTTTTTCGTCAAAGTAGGGATCGGGGCCATGCGGCGTGTTGACGATCAACTGGATGCGATCGGCTTTGATCAGGTCCACCGCATTGGGGCGGCCTTCTTTTACTTTGTAGACGCGGTCCACGGCCAAGCCAGCTTCTTCAAGGATGTCCGCCGTCCCATGCGTGGCCACGAGTTTGAATCCCATGTCAACAAAGCGCCGTGCGACCTCCACGACCTGCGGCTTGTCATGGTCGGTGACGCTGATGAAAACCGTGCCCTGCGTCGGCAGTTTCTGGCCGGCGGCCACTTGGGCTTTGGCGAAGGCCTCGCCGAAATTGTCGGCGATGCCCATGACTTCTCCGGTGGAGCGCATTTCGGGGCCGAGAACCGTGTCGACGCCGGGAAACTTCGACCAGGGAAAAACCGGCGATTTCACATAGAAACAGCGGCCCGTGTCCAGATCCGTGCCGCGCTCCACATACTCCGGAAGGAATTCGCGCAGCTTGCGGCCGACCATGAGTCGCGCGGCAATCTTCGCCATGGGCACACCGGTAGCTTTTGAAACGAAGGGCACGGTGCGCGAGGCGCGAGGGTTCACTTCCAGCACGTAGACCTTGGCTTCATGATTGCCGTTGCCTTTCGGGCCGTGACCGCGAGGAATCGCAAACTGCACGTTCATCAGGCCGATCACTTTGAGCGCCCGCGCCAGCTTGAACGTGTATTCACGCATGCGCTTGAGCAACGACTCCGGAATATCGACTGCGGGCAGCACGCAGGAAGAGTCGCCGGAGTGGATGCCGGCTTCCTCGATGTGTTGCATGATGCCGCCGATGACGACGTCATCGCCGTCGGAGAGTGCATCCACGTCGACTTCAATCGCGTCTTCGAGAAACTTATCGATGAGCACGGGCCGATCTTGTGAATATTCGACGGCCTGCTTCATGTATTGCTGAATCGTGTCTTCGTCGTAGGCGATGACCATGGCTCGCCCTCCTAGAACGTATGAAGGGCGCACCAGCACGGGGAATCCGATCTTTTTTGCGGCTTCGACCGCTTCCTCGACCGAAGCAACCATGGCTCCGGGAGCCTGCGGTATGTCGAGTTCCTCCAGCAGTTTGCCGAAGCGCTTGCGGTCCTCGGCGAGATCAATCGATTCGGGCGTGGTTCCGATGATATTGACGCCCGCAGCTTTAAGCGGCAGCGAAAGATTCAGGGGAGTCTGCCCGCCGAACTGCACGATTACGCCGACCGGTGCGCCGCCGGAAGCTTCGTGCTCGCAGACGGCGAACACGTCTTCAAGCGTTAGTGGCTCGAAGTAGAGACGGTCACTGGTGTCGTAGTCGGTCGAAACCGTCTCCGGATTGCAGTTGATCATGATGGTTTCGTAAGCATCCTCGCGCAACGCGTAGCTGGCGTGGCAGCAGCAGTAATCGAATTCAATTCCCTGCCCGATGCGGTTGGGGCCGGAACCGAGAATGACAACTTTCTTCTTTGCTGTGGGCGCAGCTTCGTCTTCGTCTTCGTAGGTGGAGTAGAGATACGGCGTGTAGCTTTCAAACTCCGCGGCGCAGGTATCGACGCGTTTGTAGACCGGCTTCAGGCCGTGCTTCTTGCGGAAGTGCCGAACTTTTTCCTGGCCGCCTTTACCGTCCAGACGCCAGGTTCCGGCGAGACGCCCATCGGAAAATCCCATGCGCTTGGCTTCACGCAGCACTGCTGTGGGGATCGATTCCATCGGGTGCTTTTCCAGTTCCAGTTGCATCTCGTTAATTTCTTTGAGCTGATAGAGGAACCAGGGATCGATCGACGTCATCTTCGCAATCTGCTTGATCGTGTGTCCCTGGCGAAGAGCGTAGCGCACATAGGTAAGCCGCTCGGGATGCGGCGTCACCAGGCGCTGGGTAAGGATCTTGGGCTCGATTTTTTCCGAGCCCACGCGTTTGCCTGTATCGAGCGCCCGGACACCCTTCAGCAAGGCTTCCTTAAAGGTGCGGCCGATCGCCATCACTTCGCCAACGGATTTCATCTGCGGTCCAAGCGATTCGTCGGCACCGGGAAATTTTTCAAACTGCCACTTGGGAATCTTGACGACCACGTAGTCGAGCGTGGGCTCGAAGCAGGCTGGAGTCTTGCGCGTGATGTCGTTCGGAATCTCGTCGAGAGTGTAGCCGACCGCAAGTTTTGCGGCAATTTTTGCAATCGGAAATCCGGTGGCTTTTGACGCGAGCGCGGAAGAGCGCGAGACGCGTGGGTTCATCTCGATCACCACCATGCGGCCGGTCGAGGGATTGACGCCGAACTGGATATTCGATCCCCCGGTCTCGACGCCGATTTCGCGGATCACGGCAATCGCCGCATCGCGCATCATCTGGTATTCGCGGTCGGTAAGCGTCTGCGCTGGGGCAACGGTAATGGAGTCGCCGGTATGCACGCCCATGGGGTCGAAGTTTTCGATCGAACAAATGATGATGACGTTGTCCTTCGTGTCGCGCATCACCTCGAGTTCGTACTCTTTCCACCCGAGAACGGATTCTTCGATCAGGCACTCATGTACGGGCGAGAGGTCGAGGCCGCGGGCGAGGACTTCCATCAGTTCTTCTCGGTTGTAGGCAATGCCTCCGCCGGTGCCGCCGAGCGTGAATGACGGACGAATGATCACTGGAAAGCCGATCTTGCCGGCGAACTCAATGCCGTCTTTCAGGTTATTCACGAGCGCCGATTTCGGCACGTCGAGGCCGATACGCTGCATCGCATCCTTGAAAAACAGACGGTCTTCAGCCTTCTTGATGGCGCTGATCTGCGCACCAATCAAATGCACGTTGTACTTGTCGAGAACGCCACCATCGGCAAGTTCAATGGCGAGATTGAGCGCCGTCTGTCCGCCGACCGTAGGCAGAATGGCAAAGCCCGCGCTGGGAGACCGTTCCCGCTCGACGCGAATGATCTCTTCGAGATACTCACGAGTTAGCGGCTCAATATACGTGCGGTCGGCCGACTCGGGATCGGTCATGATTGTCGCCGGGTTCGAGTTCGCCAGCACAACTTCAAAGCCCTCCGACTTGAGTGCCTTGCAAGCCTGCGTGCCAGAGTAGTCGAACTCCGCGGATTGGCCGATGACGATGGGGCCGGAGCCGAGGATCAGGATTTTCGAGATGTCGGTTCGTTTGGGCATTTGGTTTTAATTCACAATTTACATTCGGGGAAAAGGCTGCCAATTTCACGGAACCTGTTCTTCATCACCAGTATTCAATCGTGGCTCCCATGAACACCCGGTTATCGAGTCAATCTTTTCAGGAAAGGTGCCGCGTGGAACCTCCCAAAGTTTTCGATGATTGCGTCCGCTAGAATCCGGGTAGGCATACCTGAGATCGTACGTGTCATAGAGTTTCTGGAAAAACTTGGAATAGTGAATCGGGCTGTCCATGGCAGGAAAATTTGGCCATACCACTGCTTTCCCGTCCACGCGACGATAGACAAGTAGCCCGACTGATTCATAGCGCATTTGAGGATCGGTAATAGTCGCTCTGCCTGTCAGAGCGCTTAGAGCGTTGTGATAGCGAACGATGCTTTCAAGGGGTTTGTCTTGCGCATCAAACGATGCGTCGTTGGGGCTTCCTACTTCTGTCGTCTTAGCGAACTTGATGAGATGTAAAAATCCAAAGACAAAGCCCGGATACATCATGTGGATGTTTACACAATCGCCGGGCGCCTCCTCCATGCGGTTGGTGAGATTTCGAAAAGCGTTCCCGGTGCTCTTTGCGGATATGCCGAGAGCCGGGCCGATGCCGGGAATCACGACCGTCACATCAACATTCTTGTATTTCATTCCACCCAGGACACTTTGCTCGGTTGGATTTTCGGCAGCCTTCGAGTAACTTAACTCGTACCTGTTGTTGCTACATGCTTTGCTCGCCATTGCAGGGCGCGGATGCATCCATTCGGGAGGGAACCCGCCTTCGAGCACCAGCCTCGATGAGCAATGACCATGAAACGGCCTGATGTGCAGTCCAGATTGGGTCTTCGCACTGCCACCAAGCGCAACCAGCGCCTGCTCGAGCGTGTTGATCGGAAACGGATTTACTTGTGCTTTCGCCATGCTTCAATTTTTCCCGCCGCCTCGCGCAACATTACGCAGTCGGATCGACTGAGCCCAAGCTGCTTTTTCAAGACGAGGCGATCCGTGATATCGGAGAAATACTCGCCGGATTTCGTCGTCCCCTCTGGCAGTTCCGCCCTTAGAGATCGGAACGACGCCGCGCGAGGTCGGACAACGAGGACGTTTTCTGCTTCGGATGGCTCCATTTTAAAGAGGCCGCCACCAAGAGCATGGCCCTCAAGCTCGCAGCTCAATCTGGTCAGCGAACTCCTCCACGAAGCCGCATAGCGCATTGGTTCGTTGCCACGAGCGAAGCGCAGAACGTGCACAGTATTGGGAGCCACAAGATTCGCGGTGTTCGCGATCAGGAGGGGCTGCTCACCAGACATGTATGCAAGAAATGCATCCGCAATCCGCACATGGGGTACCGCGTACCAAAATTGGCGGATGCGGCACTTGTAACGAAGGTGGAGGCCATCCGCTTCGCCACTCCGCAAATATTCCCGCAGGGACGCGGAAAAAGCAGTATCGGGGAATTGTGGGAGGGCAAGAAGATACGCCTTGTCCCCCCGAGCGCGTCGTTCTTTCCATTGCTTCAAGTCGTACTCGATCCCCTCCAACCCGCGGAGGTTAGGCAAGCACGGGCGCAAGAAACGCTTAGGGATTTCCCAGCGACCGCACTCCTCCGCCGACAGATGGAAAAAATCATTAGCTCCCGTGACGTAGCCAATACCAACGTCTGCAACGTCACCGAGTCGTTGAACTCGGCTGTCCGTCGCCAGTCCCTCGTACAACGAACGCGCCTCTTTCGAGATCAAATAAGGCGTAAAACGGAATCGCCCCTGCTTTACTGTGGCAACGTCTACCTTGTCGACTTGACGATCGCTCGCGAACAAGTCTTCCGCAGACGAAATAATGAATGCGCGGCTGGGCTCTCCGTATCCTTCGCACAACAGCAGAACCGTGCTCTGGCTTAAATCTTCAAAGAGCTTGTTTCTGAACATCTCTACGGCAAGGTGGCGGAAGTTCTCAACCAGAAATCTCAAGACGGCGCGCGCGTACATCGCGTGCCCTAACTCTGATGGCATGACCATGGCAAGACGTCCGCCAGGCCGCAGGAAGCGCGAAGCATGCACGACGAACGGAGCCCAAGACGAAGCTAGCCGCGGAAGTTCGACTCCAGCTTCTTTCGCACGCTCCTGTCCGATCGTGTCTTTGTCGCCGTTGAAGGTCTGATAACGAATGAAAGGAGGATTTCCGATGACGCAATCAAAGCGCGGCATCGAATCGGGTGTTAGATTGAAAAAGTTCTTTTGGATGAGGTGCGCGCTTTCGACTCGCTCGTGCGCCACGTGAAGCGCATCGGTCGAAACATCCACCCCATATATCTGAGGGGAGCGGGACCCGAGTCCAACTAGCCGTGTGTAGGCGGCTTCAAGAAACGCGCCGTCTCCACAACTTGGGTCGAGCACTGAGGCTGAACCGTCAAAAACCGCCCAGTCTACCAGCCGATCTGCGACCGACTTGCCTGTATAGAATGCGCCGAGACTTTTTTGAAGCGTTGCGGTTGCCATTTTTGTCAGTGACAAACACCGGCGAAGTTAAATCAGATACTCGCCGACTCACTCTTATCTTTTAAACTCCTCCATCATCCGCACAAAATCCTTAAACAGATAGTGAGAATCATGTGGCCCGGGCGCCGCTTCCGGGTGGTACTGCACCGTGAACAGAGGCAGATTCCGGTGGCGCATGCCTTCGAGCGTATTGTCGTTTAGATCCATATGCGTCAATTCAACTTCGCTTTGCGGAAGCGAATCGGGATCGACCGCGAAGTTGTGGTTGTGGGCCGTGATTTCGATCTTGCCGCTGGCTAGCCTCTTCACCGGATGATTTCCGCCGTGGTGCCCGAATTTCAGCTTGAAGGTTTTGCCTCCTAGCGCTATGCCGACCAGTTGATGTCCCAGGCAGATTCCGAAGATCGGCTGGCGTCCCATCAAGCGGCGAATGTTGTCGACCGCGTAGGTGCAGGGCTCGGGATCGCCTGGGCCGTTCGAGAGGAACACGCCATCGGGCTTCAACGCCAGCACATCCTCTGCTATGGTCTGCGCGGGAACTACCGTCACCTTGCAGCCTTCTCCGCGCAGTTTGCGCAGGATGTTCTGCTTGATGCCGAAATCGTAGGCGACCACGTGGAAGCGCGCCGGCTCGTCTTTTACACCCACAATTTCGTCGGGCAAGTGCGAGCGCTCACCCGTTTCCCACACGTAGGTGTGGTTGGTGGAGACAACTTTGGCGAGATCCTGGCCATCCATTTTCGGGATCGCGCACGCCTTGGCTACCAGCTTTTCGGCATCGTCTTCGAGCGTCGAGATCACGCCGCGCATCACGCCGTGGTCACGCAGGTGCCGCACGAGCGCGCGCGTGTCAATCTCGGCAAGCACTGGAATCCTGAACTGCTCCATGAACTCGTCTGTGACCTGCTGCGAGCGCCAGTTGGAACTGACTTTCGAAAATTCGCGCACTACCAACCCCTCAATGTACGGGCGCACGGCCTCGTTATCTTCTGGATTCGTGCCGTAGTTTCCAATTTCAGGGTTGGTCAGGACGACAATCTGCCCGGCATACGAAGGGTCGGTGAAAATTTCCTGGTAGCCGGTAATGGAAGTATTAAAAACGACTTCGCCGGAGCACTCGCCTTTAGCGCCGTAGCCTTTGCCTCGGAAGACTCTGCCGTCTTCGAGCGCAAGGATCGCTTGCATTAGAACTCCTGGGAGTGGATTTTATCGATTCTAGCAGGAGAGCAGGGCTGAAGAAAGGTCTCAGTTGTCAGTTGTCAGGTCTCAGGAAAATCACCCACGGTCGCACTCTCCAGGTTTTCCTGACACCTGAGACCTGAGACCTAAGACCTGAGACCTCTAGCGTAAGCGCCCCAGCTTCTCCATCGGCCAATATCCGAAGACGGCTTTGCCGTAGATGTAGCGCTCGTTCACGGGACCGAAGTCGCGGCTGTCATTCGACATGGTGCGATGGTCGCCGAGAACGAAGAAGCTGTTCGACGGGACCACGATTTCTCGGTAAGAGCGGGCATCCGCATAATCGCTGGGAACGTAATCTTCATCGAGCGCCTCGCCGTTCACGTATACCTGTCCGTTCTCAATACGGATGCGGTCGCCGGCAACGCCGATGACGCGCTTGATGTAGCTCTTCGAGGTGTCGCGCGGATAGCGGAAGACGACGATGTCGCCGCGCTGGATAGGCTCCCAGCGATAGACAAATTTGTTGACGAAGATGCGCTCCTGGTCTTCGAGGCCGGGCATCATGCTGGTGCCTTCCACCTTTACCGGCTGGTAGAGAAAGATAATGATGAACGCGGAGATGGCGAGCGAGACTAGCAGATCGCGGGCCCAGACCGCCACCACAGGCAGCGAGTGCAAGCCAGAGACTTTTGGATCCGCCGGGGCCGGCGGCTGAGAGTTCCCCACGTCAGGCATCGTGTGCATATTCTATACGCAAGCGGGGCGAGGGAGCGATAGGTCAGAGAGGACAGGTCAGAGGTCAGAGGTCAGATTGCAAAGGTTAACCCGACCTAGCTTTTCACTTCTGCAATCTGACCTCTCTCCTCTGACCTTGCCAAGGCGCTCCGTTCCCCGTACAAATAAACTTCTCGCATGACCGACTATGACCGACTACTCAATCTTCCCGAAGATCAATGCAACGCTCAACGGATCGAGCGCAGTGCTGCTCGTCATCGGACGTGCGCTGATCGCGCGCGGAAAGATCGCGGCGCATCGTGCAGTGATGTTAACTGCATTCGTTACCTCTTCCCTCTTTCTCGTGTCGTACGTTTATTACCACTGGCCCCATCACGGTGGCATCGTGTATTTTCGCGGTACCGGATGGACGCGGCCCCTCTACTTCACCATCCTGATCTCGCACACTATCCTGGCCATCGTTATTGTGCCCATGGTGCTGATCACTCTGACCCGTGGGCTCCGTGGACAGTTTGACCGGCATCGCGCCATCGCGCGCTGGACGTTTCCGCTCTGGCTCTACGTTTCGGTGACGGGCGTGATCGTCTACTTGATGCTGTTTCAGATCTTTGTGTAGAGACGGGGCTTGCCCCGTCTCACCCCGACGCGGACGGAGACGCGGCAAGCCGCGTCTCTACCGGAGAGTTGGGGTAAATCGGTTTACTCCGAGGCCTGCCGATTCATCACATATTTCTTGTACGTGCGACACCGCCAAGGGGTCGTCCAATTCTGCTATAGTGAGCGTCTTGAGCGTTAGGGTCTCAAAGATCAGCGTTCTCGAAGGAGGCCGGACTCGTGAAAAGCGTAAACAAAGTCATCCTGATTGGGAATCTCGGCAAAGATCCCGAAGTGAAGTTCACGCCGCAAGGCACGCCGGTCGCGAAGATCACCCTGGCCACCAACGAGCGCTTCAAAGGCAAAGATGGCCAGTGGCAGGACCGCACCGAGTGGCATAACGTGGTGCTCTGGCAGCGCCTGGCGGAAATTGCGGGCGAGTATCTGAAAAAGGGCGGCAAGGTCTACATCGAAGGCCGCCTGCAGACCCGCTCCTGGGACGACAAGCAGAGCGGCCAGAAGAAGTATATGACGGAGATCGTGGCAAACGATCTAGTCCTGCTCGGCGGGCGCGGCGAAGGCGGTGGCGGTGAGTATGCCGGCAGCTCGCGCGGATCCTCGTCCTCGTCTTCGACATCCTCGGGCGGCAATAACTTCGACCAGAGCGCGCCTGAACCGGAGCACGTGCCGGCGGGCAGTTCTCCAATTACGGATGAGGACATTCCGTTTTAGGGGTTCGATCTGGGACCGCCTATGCTTGCTGACCGAAATTGCGTTCCTTGCCGGGGCGGTGTGCCGCCGTTGAAGGGAAACAAACTTGCGGAAATCCGTCAGCAACTGGCCGAGCCCGAGCAGTGGAAAGTCGTCAACGAGCATCACATCGTTCGCACGTACAAATTCCCCGACTTTAAATCCGCGTTGGCGTTCGTGAATCGAGTTGGCGCATTGGCTGAGGAGCAGGGCCATCATCCCGACATTCTGCTGGGATGGGGCAAGGTCGAAATCACGACCTGGACGCACGCCGTGGATGGGCTGACCGAGTCGGATTTCATCCTGGCCGCGAAGATCGATCAGCTGACTTAACGGCACGAAACACGTAACCCCGACAACCGCAGCAGGATCGCCATATGGTTCGCTTTTGTCGCCAGTTATGGCAATGCCAATTGCCATTGCCAGACAAATATGGCATAATTGTCTGTATGAAGCTGAAATTGGATAAACTCGGCCGCGTGGTTCTTCCGAAGCCGCTGCGTACGCGCTACGGACTGCATCCGGGAACGGAATTGGAAGTCAGCGAAGGACCGCAGGAGTTTGCTTTGCGCCCGGCGCGCGGCGGCCCAAGTTGGGTGCAAGATCATGGAATCTGGGTGCATCAAGGCGTTCCGCAAGGAGAACTCGATTTTGCAAAGGCTCTTCGTGACGATCGCGAAGAGCGCCTGCAGCGTCTGGGCGGGACGGCGTGAGGCTGTATTTCGACACTTCTGTACTGGTGGCGCTGGCGGTGGCTCATCATCCGCATCACGCCGCCTCCTCTGCCGTCTACCGCCAGGTGACAAGCGGTCGACACGAGGGCGTGGTTTCTGCGCATGGGCTGGCGGAAACCTTCAGTACGCTCACTCGCCTTCCTCTTACCCCGATGATTCATCCGACGGAAGCGTACCGCTATGTGACAGAAAGTATCGTAGAGCACTGCGAGGTTGTCATTCTTCACGAGAAAGATTATCTTGCGACGCTGGATTCGGCTGCACAGGCAGGGTTGCGTGGCGGAATTCTCTATGACGCGTTGCAGTTACGCTGCGCGGAGAAAGCTCGCTGTGATCGAATCTACACTTTCAACCTCTCCGATTTTCTACGCCTCGCACCTCAACTCGGAAACCGGATCTTGCGGCCATAGCACTTCATTTGCCCCTGGCCGATTCCTTTTCCTATACCGCCGCCGCGTTCCGCCGCACCGACAGCGCCCACAGCCCGGCCGGAATCAGCATCAACATCCCCGCGACGCTGGCAACGTTTCGCGCGGCGAATCCCCAATCCACGAAGCGTCCCGCAAGATAGGCCCCTGCGGCAATCGTGAACATGCAGAGGCAGAGGTCGGCGGCGAAAACGCGTCCGCGAAACTTGTCATCACTTTGCATTTGCAGCAGTGTCGTCGAGAATACCCACACGATTGAACTCCCAAAGTGCGCCAGCGCCACGCACAAACATGCCTGCCACAGATGTCCCGACACACCGATCAGCGTATACCCGGCCGCCCCCGCCAAATATCCCCAGAAGATCGCGACTTCCAAGCGATGTTTCCAGTGCCCCGCCCAGGGAGCGGCCAGGAGCGGCCCGAGCAGCGCGCCCAGTCCGCGGGCGCCGAGCAGCAGACTCATCCCGAGAAACGCGCCGCGTTCGGGAGCCATGCCATGCCAGCGCACGGCAAATTCGTTTTGTCCCATCACCGTGAACAGCACCCAGCCCGGTCCGATGATGAGATTTCCGGCCTTCACAAGAACTGTCGAACGCAAACGGGCATGCTCCCGCACGTAGCGGATCCCGGCGAGGATCGGCGAAAAGTCCACCAACTCTCGCGCTGCGAAGGGGCGGGCGCCTTCGGCGTGGGGCTCAGCAAAGCGCATTCCCCAGATCAACGCGGCGGATGCCAGAAACGACAGCGCATTCAGCACGAACACCGCATCGCGCCCCAGCAGCGCCGCAACCACGCCGCCCAAGGTCGCGCCCACCATAAGGTTGATGCTCCACGTGGTCGAGGAGAGCGTGTTTGCGACCACAACATCTTCCCGCTTCACAACGTTTGGGATCATGGCATTTCGGGCCGGTTCAAAAAAACCGGCTAGCAGGGTTTCCGCCACCAGCAGCGGATAGACCAGCCACACCATCGCTTTCGAGCGGACCAGCAGCATGCAGAGCACGATCACCATGCGTCCGAGATCGGCCGCAATCATGACCTGCCTGCGCCGCAGTCGATCGTTGACCACGCCCGCCGTCGGCCCGATCAGAGTCAGCGGCAGAACTTGCAGCACCAGCGCCAGCGCCACCGATCCGGCGCGTCCGGTGAGTTGGAGCAGCAGGTTGTAGATCGCCAGCGTGTAAAACCAATCGCCGATTTCGCTGACGATTTGCGCGCCCCACAAGCGGCGAAAATTCCGGTTCCCGCGTAGCAGGCGCGCGTACGACGCAAACGACACCGGGCTGACTTCCAGTTCAGGAGCAGGTTCCATACAAGAGGTGGGATCGGAATTTCACAGCATACCGGATCAGGCCAAATCCCGCACCCAGAGCGGGAAGAGGAACATTGGCTGGCACAACTATGCAAAATCCTGCACACATAGATATCGGAATCTTTGGAAAACCGCCAACCCGTTACAATTTAGTGACAAAATTTGCCCGGAAAATGAATGTGTGAACTAATTGTAAAAGTCGCGCGGATTGGAGAGCCGTTTGCCAGTACGTAGGGCGAAAGGAGCTTCCCCGTGCGGAAATTGGGCCCTGTTTTTCTGCTTGTTTTGATCCTGGCTTCGAATTCCTTTGCATCACCAGCCGTCGTAAAATCCTCTGTCTTTCCAGAACCCGGTCTGCTCGCCTTACTTGGAGGCGGCCTGGTTGGCTTGGCTACGTTGATTCGGCATCATCTGAGCAACTAGTTTTCTTGCCGGGAGCCCCCTCGGCCATCCTTCACTATCTTCGAGTTCATGGCTGCCGGTCATTTTCCGTTTCGCTTTCCGTTCGCAAGTTTTCCGTTCGCAACCAGGTCCAGAAAATATTGGTGAATGCGCCGGTCATCGCTCAATTCAGGATGGAACGTAGCCGCTAGCGTCTTACCCTTGCGCACCAGCACAGGATCGTTCCCTTCCGTCGCGATCACTTCGACGCCCGCGCCTAAGCGTTCAATCTTCGGAGCGCGGATGAATACCATCTCGATCGGCTCATTATCATTAAGAAAGCGCCCGTCTCGGATCGAGCTGTCGATCTGCCGTCCGTAAGCATTGCGGCGCACCGTAATGTCGAGCGCGCCCAAGCCTGCCTGCTTGGGATTCTCTACTTCGGTGGCCAGCAGGATGCATCCCGCACACGTGCCAAAGGTGGGCTTCGCGCGCACGAAATCCTTCAGCTTCGCGAGACCATCTGGGCCGAGCAGCTTGAGAAACGTGCCGGACTCGCCACCGGGAATCACCAGGCCGTCGATGTCTTGCAGTTGCTCCGGCTTTTTCACCAGCACAACTTCCGCGCCGAGTTCCTCCAGACGGCGGCGATGCGCGTCGAAATCTCCTTGCAGGGCTAGGACTCCAATTTTCATGGTTGTCGTCGGTCGCTAGTCGTTGGGCCTTTGGTCGTTGGCCAAGAACGAGGTGAGCTGATTTTATACGACGGCTCGCGGCGGATCACAGGATGATTGTGATGAATAAGAACAGCCGCATTGACGGACCGGAAGATCCTGCCGAAAGACCCGCCCAAGCGGAGCTTGGACGGGCCACCATCCAGTATGTACGAGCGTCTAAATTCCAAGGAGGAATCAATGAACCAAAAGATAGTCAAAATGATCGCATTGGCAACTCTTGCATTGGTTATCGTGCCCGGCGAGTGCTGGCAAGCGCAAGCACAGGACCCAAAGGCGCCGTATCCGAGCATGGCTCCGCTTGATCAATATCTAATGGCCGATCGAAACGCTGAGATTGCTCTGGCGCGAAGCGCGGCTCCGGAGGCCATCTCGCGCGATGCCGACGTCCTAGTCCTCGGAAGGCATGGCTATGAAACCGCAGTCAAAGGCAAGAATGGTTTCGTATGCCTCGTAGAGCGTGGGTGGATG
>JBEKXC010000080.1:0-18716 GCA_049512435.1 Terriglobales bacterium
TCGCTCATCCTGCACGCCCTGCGGCGCCGGGTAGGGACGTCGCAACCGAATGAGACCAAGGGTAGTGGTGCAGTTTGAAAATCGCCGTCCCTCAGCGGCTAAAGCCGCAATGAAAACACGATGCTTATGGCACGGCTGAAGCCGTGCCCTTCCCGTTTGTGCTCGCCGATAGTTCTCGGATGGCCCCTAGACGGGGCAAGCCCCGTCTCTACACGAGTTTTTCCGCAGCCTGGGATTGCATCTTGTGCGCGGCTACTCCCGTTTACAATGCCGCTATGCGCGTTACGCTATTCGGAGCCTCGGGTTTGCTCGGCCAGGACCTGGCTCAGGCGCTGGCCGGCGAGCAACTGACCGCGCTGTCTTCGAAAGACGCCGATCTGCGCGACCGGGCGCGCGTTCGCGACGTGATTCGAGATTCCCGCCCTGACTGGGTTCTCCTGTCTGCTGCCTACACGGATGTCGATGGCTGCGAGTCTAACCGCGACCTGGCTTTCGCGGTGAATTGCGAGGGCGCCATCCATGTGGCCGAAGCTGCCCGCGAAGTGGGAGCGCGCTTGCTGTTCCTGAGCACCGACTATGTTTTCGATGGCAGCAAACGATCGCCCTACCAAGTCAGCGACGCCAGGAATCCGACCAGCGTTTATGGCGAGAGCAAAGCGCGAGCCGAGGAGCGGCTTCTTGCAATTCTGCCCGAGGTCTGCATTGCCCGGACTTCGTGGCTGTTCGGCCACGGAGGCAAATGTTTTCCCGCGACGATTCTGAAGCTGGCGTCGACCCGTCCCGAGATTTCCGTGGTGAACGATCAGCGCGGGAGCCCGACTTTCACGCGCGATCTGGCATCCGCTCTCGTCGAACTTTGCCGCGCATCGGCTCGCGGCATCGTGCATGTCACGAACTCCGGCAACTGCACATGGTATGAGTTTGCCGCCGAGATCGTGCGCGGGTCCGGCCTGCCGACCACGGTCAAACCAGTAACCACAGCCGAATTCCCGCGTCCGGCGCGGCGGCCCGCTTACTCCGTTCTGTCGCCGGATAGCCTGCACGCGTACAACATCCACATGCCGGAATGGCTGGATGCATTGCGGCGCTATCTTATTACGGCTCTATCTTAAGGATCGACCGGTCGAGTAGTCGGACTCAGTTTCATCCAGCACAAGCCCGGTTCACTCGGCAGTCGGCCTGGGAGTGCGCAGGTGGCGGCGCAGGGAGAAGTACGCGATCCAACAGCCGAGGCCAAGCGTCAAGCACAGCCAGAACGCCACCGGATAATTGTGGAGCAAGAAATGAAATTCCTTGATGTGGCCACCTTCGAATGAGGATTCATTGCTCAAAGACAGGGCGGAGAAAAATATCGCTAACCCAAGGAGCCACCTCTGCCAGCCGAGCAGCGCGCGCGTGCGGTGGAGCGATCGCAATTCAAGATCGGGTGGAAGCGCGGAGGGCGCGATCTTGCCAAGGTTGTCGGCCCATTGCAGGCGTATGCGCTGCGCTAATTCCGGGTCCTGCTCCATGTATTCTTCGATCAGCGCACGCGTGGCGGGACTGGCCTCGCCCGCAAGATAGACTGGCAGCAGATCTAAAATCACTTCCCGCGTTACGTTCATTCTCCACCTCCGTCAATCGCATTCATACTCGCGTGCTATGCATTTCGTATCCCAGCCAGCGCGAGACGAGCCCTGTAAATCTTTACTTTCACTGCCGCGAGAGAAATATCCAGTACTCGCGCAATCTCTTCGTACGGCATTCCGTCCACGGCGTGCATGAGCAGCGCGGCCCGGCTGGCTTCCGGCAGCGTTTGGAGTTCGGCCAGCACGAAATCCAACTGTTCTTTCTGCTCGGCTCGCACGTAGGGGCTGACGTGCGGATCGTGGAGGTCGTCGACGAGCGGGACGTGGCGCGACTTTTTCCGCAGTCCTTGCAGAAACAGATTGCGCGCAATCGTGAAGAGGTAGCCCTTTACCGTGGACATCTCGATCGGCTCGGGTGAAGTCCACGCGCGCACAAAAGTCTCGGAAGTGATGTCTTCGGCTTCCCCGCGCTCGCTGGACAAATACAGCGCGAATCGGTACACGTCCGGCGCATACTTCTTGTAGAGCGAGCTGAAGTCGATCATCGTGGTTGTGCCATCTCACTATAGCTACCCACAGGCCCAGACTGTTATAGCAATGGGCCCGCTCACTAAGAACGCCGTTAGATTCCGAAGATGCCACTGAAAATATCCGTCCAGGCATGCGCCATCATGCCGGGCCGTAGGCTGCCGCGCCAAAGCGCGAGCAGGCCAAATAGAGCGCCGTAGCACGCGATCCTCACGCAGGCTTCGATTCCCTGGTAACCGTGCGAGATGCCGAACAGCACGGCCTGCAGCCCCAACGCAATCCATCGGCTGTGTGTAAATGCCTCGAATTGTTTCTGGAAGTAGCCGCGAAATACCAGCTCTTCGCAAAATCCAGCGCTGATGCAAACGCCAATCCAGAGCGTAATTTCCAAGGCTCGTTGCGGCAAGAAAGTCTGGATTGAAGCAGCATGGCCGGACCCGAACCAGCGAATCCACGCCAAGTCAACGAGCGTCCAGCCGCCCCATAAACCGAACGCCAGGCCGCAATCGGCGAGCACATCTTTAGCGCTTGCCCAGCGTCCTCCAATCAGTTCACTCACCTTCGTTCCAGTCCTACGAAGGCCGCCTTTCCATACCCAAATGAAGAGTCCCCACTCCATTGCCATGAGCGAGAGGTAGAGCGGCACGACCTGCGGGTGCTGCTGTAACATTCCCGGACTCGAGCGAGCGTGTCGCTGAAAGAATGCTCCGAATACCGCCATCCCCAGGAATAATGCGATGAGCAATGCCGTATGCCACCACGGCGCAATAAGCTTCGAGTTTGGAGATTCGATTCTTGGAACAGCGATCGTTGCCATAATACCTCCTCAAACAGCCCACACGGATCGAGCAGAAATCCTCGGTCCTCTTGGAAACGTAGGCTCTCGTAATAGGTATCCACGAACGAGAGGAAAGTTACGGGAATCGACTGAAATAAATATGGGAATCCGCCGAAGCGACTGCGGGGGCCCTGTCCAATCCCTGCTGCGGTGGTTTATGCTTACCTCTTTTCGAGGATCAATCTTTTCAGAATCAATCTTTTCAAGGGTCAATCTTTCGAGGATCAATCGTGAACAAGAAATTCTTGTGGCTTCCGCTCGCCTCGCTCTGCCTTTTGCTTTTTCCTTTCGCGCTTTCCGCCCAGCCGTATGATCCGGCGATGTACCAGGAACTTCGCTGGCGCATGATCGGGCCGTTTCGCGGTGGCCGCACCGTGGCGATTTCGGGTGTTCCCGGCCAGCCAAATGTCTTCTACATGGCGCCGAACAACGGCGGAGTTTGGAAGACGACGGACTTCGGCCACACCTGGAATCCGATCTTCGATGGTGAGCCGACTGGATCGATCGGGGCGCTGGCAGTCGCGCCTTCGAATCCAAACACGATTTACGTAGGAAGTGGCGAAGGCTTGCGCCGACCCGATCTTTCCGTAGGCGACGGGATCTACAAATCGACCGACGCGGGACGCACCTGGCAGCATCTGGGGCAAGGTGATGGCGCTCTGCGCGATGCGCAGCAGATTGCATCCATCATCGTCGATCCCAAAGACCCAAATCGCCTGTTCGTCGCTGCTCAAGGACATCCTTACGGCCCGAACCCGGAGCGTGGCGTCTTCCGGTCGCTCGACGGCGGTCAAACCTTCCAAAAAGTTCTCTACAAAGATGAGAACGCCGGAGGCATGGACCTCGTCTTCGATCCCCGCAACTCGCAGGTAATCTTCGCCAGCCTGTGGGCCTCGCGTCGTCCGCCCTGGACGACCGGCCTCGCCCTCTACGGCCCCAACAGCGGAATCTTCAAATCCACCGATGGCGGAAGCACCTGGCGGCAGCTCACCAAAGGATTGCCCGGTGAAGCCGAAGATATCGGCCGCATCGGCCCCGCCGTTTCTCCCAGCGATCCTGATCGCATGTATGCGTGGGTGAATGCCAAAAAAGGCAGCGGCATCTACCGCTCCGACGACGCCGGCGAAAGCTGGCTGCGGGTGAATGACGAAGAACGTATCTGGGGACGCGGTGATGATTTCGGCTGCGTGCGCGTCGATCCGCGAAATAAAGATGTGATCTATGTAGCCAACACTTCGACCTACCGATCGACCGACGCCGGCAAGAGTTTCACTGCCATCAAAGGCGCGCCTGGAGGCGACGATTACCATACCATCTGGATCAATCCCGAAGTCCCCGACATTATCGCGCTCGCTCTCGACCAGGGAGCGACCATCAGCGTGAATGGCGGCCAGACGTGGAGTTCGTGGTACAACCAGCCGACCGCGCAGTTCTATCACGTCATCACCGACAACGAGTTTCCCTACTGGGTGTATGGCGCACAGCAGGAAAGCGGTTCGGTCGGCACCGCCAGCCGCAGCGATTTTGGCGAAATCACCTTTCGCGACTGGACCACGGTTGGCGTTGAAGAATACGGCTATGTCGCGCCCGATCCGCTGCATCCCAATCTGATCTACGGCGGCAAGGTTACGGTGTTCGACCGCAACACGGGCCAGACGCGCGACGTTTCGCCAGTGGTTCTGCGCACCGGGAAGTATCGCTTCAATCGCACCGCGCCGCTGATTTTCTCGGCGGCCGATCCGCGAGTGCTCTATCTGGGATCGAATGTGCTGTTTGCGACTCGCGACGGCGGCAATAGTTGGCAGATCATCAGTCCCGATCTAACGCGCGAAGATCCAGGAATCCCGGCGACGCTGGGGCCGTTTGTTGCAGCCGATCCGGCGAAGGGCAAGCATCGCGGCGTGATCTATTCGATTGCTCCATCACCGACGGACGCCAATCTGATCTGGGCGGGCACCGACGATGGCCTGATTCATGTGACTCGCGACGGCGGCAAGAACTGGCAGAACGTGACACCTCCCGAATTAACGCCCTGGAGCAAACTGGCGCAGATGGATGCGTCACATTTCGATACCGCAACTGCCTACGCGGCAGTGAATCGCTTTCGGCTCGATGATCTGCATCCTTATATCTACCGCACGCACGATGGCGGAAAATCGTGGCAGAGGATCGTCAGCGGCTTGCCCGACAACGAGCCCGTCAACACGGTGCGCGAAGACGCCGAGCGCAAGGGACTGCTTTTTGCCGGCACCGAACGCAGCGTTTATGTCTCGTGGGACGACGGCGATCATTGGCAGTCGCTGCGGATGAATCTGCCGCCGACTTCGATCCGCGATCTCGTCATTCATCATGACGATGTGGTCGTCGGAACTCACGGGCGTTCGTTTTGGATCCTGGATAACATCACGCCGCTGCGACAGTTCAGCGCGCAGGTTGCAGGAGCTTCGGCGCATCTTTTTGCGCCGCAGCTTACGTATCGCGTGCGCCGAAATAACAATACCGATACGCCTCTGCCGCCGGAAGAGCCTGCGGGGCAGAATCCTCCGGATGGCGCGATGATCGACTATTGGCTTGGCGAAACCGGTTCTTCCGGTCCCGTCACGCTGGAAATTTTCGATGCCTATTCTGGAAAACTCGTGCGCCACTTTTCGAGCGCCGATAAGCCCGAGCCGGTGAATGCGAAAGACTTCAACGTTCCGATGTACTGGGTGCGGCCGGCGCGAACGCTCTCCGCCCGTTCTGGCATGCACCGGTTTATATGGGATCTGACCTATCCTGCGCCGGACGTGTTGACGCGCGATTTTCCGATTTCGGCCATTTACCACGACACACCGCTTTATCCGCTCGGCGCCACGGTGCTGCCTGGACAGTACAAAATCGTGCTTACAATTGGCGGCCGGAACTACACGCAGATGCTCGACATCCGGATGGATCCGCGAGTGAAGACTTCGCCCGGAGACTTGCGGCGGCAATTCGAACTTGACCAGAAAATTGCCGGTGCTCTGCACCAGGACTACGAAGTGCTGCAACAGGTGCGCAGCCTGCGCTTGCAGTTGAAAGCGCTCACGGGTGCTCCCGACGTCACTAAGAAAGCAGCGGCCGACCTGGACGCGAACGCCGCGCCCATCGAGGGCGAAGAAGGCGACTACGGCGCGCGCTACATGAGCACTCCCGAAGGCCGCAGCCTGGCGCGACTGAATGGCGGCCTCAACGCCCTCGTCAGCGCTCTCGATACCGCCGACGCCGCGCCCACGACCCAGCAATCCGCGATGTTCGACGAACTCGACAAGGCGCTCGAAGAGCAGCTTTCGGCTTGGGGCCAACTCAAGTCGAAAGATATTCCGGCGCTGAACGAACAGTTGAAGAAAGCGGGATTGCCTTTGATCGATCTGCAGAAGCCGGTTCCGGGCGCGGGTGATGGGGCCGCGACTACTTCGCAGGACCGGGACGAAGAATAGCATTCAGGTCCGCAGCGGGTTGACTACCTCGACTGCGCCATAGCGCTGGCGGTGGGCTAAGTCTTCGGAATAGAGGACGGCGGCTCCGCAACTCTCGGCGGCTTGCAGGATCAGGGCATCCCAATAGGAAACCTTGTAGCGCGCTTCGATCTCCAGGGCGGCCAGAATCGATTGCGGAGTGTTGATGACGATCTCCCAGCTCAGGTAGTCCTCAATCAGTTTCTTGATTTCTTCGGCTCGCAGCGGATGGCGGATTCTGCGGCGCAGATTCACGCAGAGCTCTTGCAGAACTTGCGTGCTTAGAGCGCCTTGTCCGGTGGTCCACAGATGCTCCAGCAACTGGCGGGCGCGATCGTGCTTTGCGCCGGCGTCGCGGTCATGGGCGTAGATGAAGATGCCGGTGTCGACGAAATACCTGGGATCGGCGGGCGTCATCGCTGGTAAGGCTGCTGGTAAAGCTCGTCGCGGGAGCGCGGCGGAGTCCAACCGAGTTTCATGCCTTCGCGCAAGCGCGCCAGGGCGCGGCGGCGGGAACGATCGTAGCTTTTGCGCTCGCGGACGAGTTGCTCCAGACGCGCCGCCAGCAGGGCGCTGATGGAGGTGCCTTCTTCGGCGGCCAGGATGCGAATTTCGCGGAGGAGGGAGGCATCGAGTTTTAGGGTGATGTTGGTTTTCATTCTGCAGCACGTATTTATGTGCTGCACGAGTATATGTGCTTCATGGGTTGTGCGTCAACCCGTTGGTTTTCGGCGGGGGCGGCGTAGACCGGCTGGATATGATTGAAGGGCTCGAAGGTCAGATTGCGGACGGCGGAGGGAGCGTGACAAAGGCCCACGCGGGACGTAGCTGTGGAATCCCACCCTAACGTCGAAAGGCACGACGTTAGGATGGGGCACCCGGCAAAAAGCAGATCCTTCGCATCGCTCAGGATGACAAATTCGGAAAGGTCATTCGGCGCAGGGAGATCCGGTGGGGACGGGCGAAGGCGCCCGTCTCTCCATCGCCCTTCGGAGTTACGCGGGGAATTCGCGCAGTACAAACTCCATCGCTGCCTCGCGTGACGTGAGTCGTCCCTCCAGTTGAGCGTCTTCGACGGCTGACAGCACCTCTTTGAAGCGTGGGCCGGGCTCGTAGCCTGCTTCTATCAGGTCTTGGCCGGTGATTAGAGGAGTGGGGCGGATGGCTTCGGGGGGCATTGAGCGCAACTGCTCTTGCGCGTAGTCGTACGCTTCTAGTTGGCCGTGGCTGGAGAGGCAGTCTATGCGGTGCAGCTCCAGATGCTCTTCGAAGGCGGGCAGGCGCAGAAACTTCTTTAGCGTGGATTGGTTCATGCGCTCGACTTGGCCGAAGCGCATGTGATTTTCTACCAGCGCCAGAATCTGATCGGTGTCGTCGTTGGAGAAGCGCAGGCGGCGGCAGATTTCGGCGGCCATCTTGACTCCTACTTCTACGTGGCCGTCGAAGCGGATGCGGTCGGGCGCTGCGCGGAAGGTGGGGGGCTTGCCTACGTCGTGGAGGAGCGCTCCCCAGGCCAGGGTTTTTGAGGCGCCGGGCGGCAGTTTCTCCAGCAATAGCAGCGTGTGCACGAAGACGTCGCCTTCGGGATGATACTGGGGAGGCTGCTCGACTCCTTTCATGGCGGCGATTTCGGGCAGGACTTCTGGCAAGAGGGCGGTTGTATCCAGCAGTTTAAATGCCCGGCTGGCTTGGCCTTCGGTTAGCATCCTGGTCAGTTCTTCGCGCACTCGCTCGGCAGAAACCTGGTTAATTTTCGGCGCTAGCTTTTGGATCGCCTCCAGCGTCTTGGGATCGATCTGGTAGTCGAAGCGGGCGGCGAAACGGACGGCTCGGAGCATGCGCAGTTTGTCTTCCGCAAATCGGCGCTCGGGATCGCCTATGGCGCGGATGATTCCGGCTTTGAGATCGTCGCGGCCGCCTACGAAATCCAATATCTCGTTGGTTGCAGGATCGAGCATCATGCCATTGATGGTGAAGTCGCGGCGCTGCGCGTCTTCGCGGGGGTCTTTGGTGAAGCGCACTTCGTCGGGATGACGGCCATCGGAGTAGGCTATGTCGGAGCGGAAGGTTGCTACTTCTACTGCTCCTTTACCACGCTCGCCTTGACGGGCCAGGGCGCCCGTCGCTCCATTGGATGGCACCAGGACTACTCCGAATTGTTCGCCTACGGCGAAGGTTTGCGGGAAGATTTGCATGACCTGTTGCGGCGTGGCGTCGGTGGCTACGTCGTAGTCGGCGGGCTCACGGCTGAGAAGAAGATCGCGGACGCATCCACCGGCCAGGTAGGCCTGGTGTCCGCGTTCGCGCAGGGTGCGCACGATTTCGGCGGCGTGTTGTTTGGCGTCCGGCATCGGTAATTAGTCGGCGGTCGCGTAAACTGAAGAGCTAGCAGACTGCGGGAAAGCTAGCTCCGAGTAATAGTTGTGCTCTCAGCGACTAAAGCCGTCAATAAAAATAAGCCGGTTATCGCAGCGGTAAACCGCTCCACCCCGTCACGCCAAAACAGGGCGTGCCGGGGACCCCGGCGCTGCGCCACCCAAAACCAAGTGCAACGCCGAGTTTTTCTGCAGCTTGCTAGAAGCTAAGAGCTAGAAGCTAGACGCATTATGCCTGACACCGACATACTCGGCATCGAGAGTTCCTGTGATGAGACGGGCGCGGCGGTGGTGCGCTCGGGCGAGCAGATTTTGTCGAACATTGTTGCCTCGCAGATTGCTACTCACCAGCCTTATGGCGGAGTGGTTCCGGAACTGGCTTCGCGCGAGCACTTGCGGGCTATTGTTCCGGTGGTGCGGCAGGCTTTGGCCGAAGCCGGACAGACTTACGCGTCCGTGGATGCTATCGCGGTCACGCAGGGGCCGGGGCTGGCGGGCGCTCTGCTGGTCGGCATCAGCTTTGCCAAGGCGCTTGCCTTTGCGCTCGGGAAACCGCTGATCGCTGTGAACCATCTGGAGGGGCACATCCACGCCGTGTTGCTGGAGCAACGGAAAAGCGAAAATGGCGAGTTGCGTTTTCCGGTGCTGGCGCTGGTGGTCTCGGGTGGCCACACTCATCTTTATCTCGCGCAGCGGCACGAAAATCTTTGGAGCTACCGGAACATCGGCCACACTCGCGATGATGCCGCCGGAGAGGCGTTCGATAAAGTCGCGAAGCTTCTGGGGCTGGGCTATCCTGGAGGGCCGATCATCGACCGGCTGGCGCCGCATGGCGATCCGCGGGCGGTCAAGTTTCAGACTTCGCAGATCAAGCATCGTGACCGGCGCGAGCATAAGCAACCTCAGGCGGAAGACGATGGGCTGACGTTTGATTTTTCTTACAGCGGCATCAAGACGGCGGTTTTACGCTACGTTGAGACCGAGAACCTGAAACCTGGGATTGAGGCTCGACGGCGGGCGCTCGCGGGCATCGACACGCCGACGGTCGAAGAGGTCCGCAGACTCTGCGACCGGCAAACGCTTAACCTGGTGGCTTCTTTCCAGCGCTCGATGGTCGACGATCTGGTCGCGAAGACGCTGGCCGCGGCTCGCGAGTATGACGTGCAAACTCTCTTCGTCAGCGGCGGCGTGGCTGCCAATCGGGAATTGCGGACTGCGTTTGAGGGGGACGCGGGGATGCAGGGACTTCCTGTTTTTTTCCCTTCGCGGGCGCTTTCCACTGACAATGCGGCCATGATCGCGGCGGCGGCATTTCCGAAGTTTCTGCGGCGGGAATTTGTGGCTATGGATTTTTCGGCGGAGGCGGGGATGGCGCTGCGTTGACGGAGCCGTCCCGGAGAAGCCCACTCATCCGCAAAGAACGCGGATGAATGGGGCACCCGCGAGAATTCCCTGCGACAGCGCTTGTAGTGTAGGGGTCCTTCGACTTCGCAATTCCGTTCGCTTCGCTCTCGGAATTGCTGCGCTCAGGATGACAGTTATCGGGTGACCGCTGGCTATTGCCTGGTTTATCGAAATTGGAACATTTCCCAGCTACAATGGTTCGCGTGAAGCCGACGATTTATGTTGTGGAAGACGATCCGGATATTTCCCGGTTGGTTCGCCATCATCTGGAAGGAGCGAGCTTCAACGTGCGACTCTACTCGACTGGCAATCAGGTCGTGGTCGATGCCGAGCGACAGCGACCGGCGCTGTTTCTGCTCGACATCATGGTGCCGGGAAAGGACGGGTTGGAACTTTGCCGCCAGATCCGGCAATCGGTGTCTCTGGCGCCGGTGCCGGTGATTTTCCTGACGGCGAAGAGCGGCGAGGCGGATCGGGTGCTGGGGTTGGAGTTGGGAGCCGACGACTATATTCCCAAGCCGTTCAGCCCACGCGAACTGGTGGCTCGGGTGAAAGCGGTGCTGCGTCGTTTTGAGCGGCCTTTGCCGCCTTTGCCTACCAAGATTGACGAAATCCACATTGACCCGAGCGCGATGACTTTGACGGTTCGGGGGAAACAGGTGCCGACCACGGCCACGGAATTCCGGCTGCTCGACCACTTCATGCGGCATGCGGGACGGGTTTTTACTCGCGACCAGTTGCTCGACTCGGTCTGGCGCGATACGGCGTACGTCACACCGCGCTCGGTGGATGTTTATGTGCGACGCATCCGGGAGAAAATTGAGCCCGATCCCGAGAACCCGCGTTACTTGAAGACGGTGCGGGGGGCCGGCTACCGCTTTGAGGTTGCGCGTTGAGAAGTCGCATCTTCTTTAAATTGATGTTTGTGTTTCTGCTGGTGATAGGCGTAACCGCGGTCACCTTGCAATTGACCGTGCATAAGGTCTGGGAACGGACTCTGCGCGAGCAGATCGAGCGCAATCTCAAACAGAAGACGTTAATGTTTGCCTATAGGGTGGAGGCGGACCGGCAGCATTCTCTGGCTGACATTACCGCCCAGGAGGGCCAGGCGGCGGGAGCCCGGGCTACCGTCGTGGATGCTACCGGTAAGGTGCTGGCGGATTCCGAAGCCGATCCCAGTACGATGGACAATCACGCGCAACGCAAGGAGTTTGCTTCCGCTCTGGGCGGCAAACTGGGAGTGGATGAACGCGGCAGCCAAACTCTCAACGTTCCTTATTTGTACGTGGCGGCGCCGATTTCTGGAGGGGCGGTGCGGCTGGCGTATCCCTTGCCCGAGATGGAGATTACGGATCGGCCGCTGGGGGTGGCGCTTTTCTGGGGGTCGCTCACCGCTCTCATTTTCGCTTTAATGGTGGCGGCGGCGGCTTCTCAATATGTGGGCTGGCGGCTGCAGCGGATTGTCGATTTTGCCGAGCGCGTGGCCGCCGGAGACTTGACCGCCAGAATTGCATCGACTGCGACGGATGAGATCGGGCAAGTGGCGTCGGCGCTCGATAAGACGACGCGGCGGGTGGAAGAAAGTTTTGCTCGCGTGCAAACCAGCCAGCGCGAGCTGGAAACTCTTCTCAACAGCATGCAGGACGCGGTGATTGCAGTCGACGTTGACGGACGCGTGCAGTGGGCGAATCACGGCATGGACCGCCTGCTGCTTCGGGCTCCGCGCCTGAATGCGCCGTTGATCGACAGCGTCCGCGACCCGGATTTTCTCGCCGCGATTCAGAAGGCGGCGCGCGAACACGTCGTCACGTCGGCGCGCTCGAACACGATTGCTTCCGGACGCACGTTCGATGTCACGGCGGCGCCCATGCCCGGTGGCGGCGCGGTCGCGGTGTTGCGCGATCTAACCGAGACCGAGCGCATGGAGAAGACACGCCGCGATTTTATTGCCAACGTCTCCCACGAACTGCGCACGCCGCTGACTTCGATCCAGGGATACACCGAGACTTTGCTGGACAGCCCTATTGCTGACAATCATGTACGCGAGTTTTTGGAAATCATCCGCAAGAATGCGGCCCGCATGTCCCGCCTTACAGAGGATCTGCTCACTCTGGCTCGCGTCGAATCGGGCGAACACAGATTCGACGTGCAGCAACTGAGCGCCGAAGAACTATTGCAGGATGCCCTGGAAAGCTTTCGTGAAGTGGCGCGCTCGTATAGCGTCGAGCTGTTGATTGAGAACTCAGTTCCCGCCAGCCGCGTGAATGCGGATGGCGAAGCCATCCACCAGATTTTCTCGAACTTGATCGAGAATGCGTTGAAATACGCGGCGTCGGGGAAAAAGATCATTCTCGGAGCCCGGGCGGCCGAGAACGGCGCGGAATCTCACGGCGTTGAATTCGGCGTTGAATTTTACGTCAGGGACTTCGGACCGGGGATTTCTTCCGAGCATCTGCCGCGTCTTTTCGAGCGGTTCTACCGGGTCGATAAAGCGCGCTCGCGGGAATCCGGCGGCACCGGACTGGGACTGGCCATCGCCAAGCATATCGTTCTGGCGCACGGGGGAACGATTCGCGCCGAGAGCGAGCTTAACCATGGCTCGACGTTTTTGTTCACCTTGACCGGTTCCGAGGTGGAGTCGGCGTAGATGCTGCGGCAGCCGGATCGGTCGGGCGATGGATCAAGGTCGATCTACAACAGGCGCGCAGGAGCGACCTCAGTGGGCAGTTCTTCTCGAAGTTGGTAACCGCTGTGGTGAGTTGTCATCATCAACGCTGCCAGATTCAGAATCCGCTGGGCGGCGTGCTCTGTGCTTACGCCGCGAGCGTGGATGTTCGAGATGAGGTTCCGGTTGGCATCGGTATCTGAGGCTTTCGGCCGGTATGCCATGTAGGCTGACAGGCTTTCGGCTGTGGCTAAGCCGGGGCGTTCTCCGATCAGGAGGATGGCAACTCTCGGCCTTAGCAATTCGCCAATCTGGTTGAGAATGCCTACGCGGCAGTGACGAATCACAAATATCGAACCGATGCTCCAGCCTCGCGTGCGTGCTCCTTCACAGAGGAGCGGCAACAGTCTGGGAATTTGCGTGGCAACGGCGGTTACGGATAGGCCGTCGCCGATCATAATCTGTAAATCAATTTGTAAATCTTGTTGCGTGGTGCAACGCCGGGTCACCTCCGCGCGGGACGCGTCGTTCAGGTGACGGCCCAAGTCCGGACGCAGGAGATACTCATCTTTGTTGGCTGCCCGGGAGGAGACTTCGATCAGATTCCACTTCCGCACGAAGTCTTCGCCGAAATCCGTGCGGAGATTTAATTCGGCGCGGACGGCATCGCGGGCGGCGGCATGTGCCTCGCGCAACTCCAGTTGAGTGCTGGTTCGATAGGCTGCGCCGCTCCGGCCCTTTAGCAAGCGGGCTGGAGTTTGGGCGCGCGCTTTCCTTAGGATCTCCGGCAAGTCGGAGGGCGGCGCGAGTTTGTTATCTTCCGGAGGCATTCAAAACATTCCTTCTGGCGTCGTGTCCCACAAATTTCCAACTAGGTGAGCGTTTTGAGCAAAGTGGAATATGGACGCATTGGCGCTGCCAAGTACATAGGTCCTTCGCTTCGCTCAGGATGACAATCTAAGATTCATAGGGTCCTCTCCAGCGACGATTCCAAACCCTGCATCAGTTGTCGCCTTGCGGATGAATCGAGCGATGCCGGCTCGGTGCCGCTATAGATGCCCATATTCTGCAGCCACGCGAGGAACTCCGGCGCTGGACGCAGATGGAAGAGACGCCGCGCGGCCAACGCGTCGTGATAGCTTGTGGATTGGTAGTTCAGCATCACGTCGTCCGAACACGGAACGCCCATGAAATAGTTGCAGCCCGCAGCCGTTAGAAGCAGCAGCAGGTTATCGGCCGAGTTCTGGTCGGCGGCTGCGTGATTGGTGTAACAGACGTCGCAACCCATCGGCAGACCGAGCAATTTGCCCATGAAGTGGTCTTCGAGTCCAGCGCGGATGATCTGGCGCTCGTCGGACAAATATTCAGGCCCGATAAAGCCGACGACGCTGTTGACGAGAAAAGGCTGGAAGGCGCGTGCGACTCCGTAAGCCCGCGCTTCGAGTGTGAGTTGATCGACTCCATGATGCGCCTCGGCAGAGAGCGCGCTGCCCTGGCCGGTTTCGAAGTACGTCACGTGATCGCCTGCCCAGTGGACTTTGGAATTGGAATTTCGCTGGCGACGATGCTCGAGAACTTGTTCGCGGCCCTCGCGCAGCATGTTCAACGTGATTCCGAAGCTGCGGTTGGCTGCTTCCGTGCCGGCGACGGACTGGAAAAGAAGATCGATCGGCGCTCCGCGATTTAACGCTTCCAGTTGAGTGGTGATGTGCGCCAGGCAACAGGATTGCGTGGGGATTTCGTAGGCTTCGATCAGTCGATGCAAAGCGACGAGAATCGCGCTGACTGTCGCGACTGAGTCGGTGGCGGGATTTACACCAATGACGGCATCTCCACAGCCGTACAGCAGCCCTTCGAACGCGGCCAGAAGGATACCGCCGATGTCGTCGGCGGGGTGATTGGGTTGCACGCGGATGCCGAGCACTCCACGCTCTCCCATGGTGTTGCGGCAGCGGGTGACGTTGCGAATCCTGGCGGCCGCGAGCACCAGATCCTTGTTGCTCATCAACTTGGTCACGGCGGCGGCGATTTCAGGGATGATGGCCCGCTGCACCTGCTGGATCTGAGTGTCGGTGGTTCCGTCGTCGAGGAGAAACTCGCGAAACTCGCCTACGGTCATACTGGCGATGGTGCGGAAGGCTTCCTGGTCGAAGGTTTCCAGAATTAGACGGGTGACGTCGTCGTCGGATTGATCGATCAGGGGGCGGCGGACAATTTCCTGGAGTGACAAGTCAGCAAGTTTTCGCTTTGCGGCGACTCTCTCTCGTTCGGATCGTGCGGCAATTCCGGCCAACTGGTCGCCAGACTTTTCTTCGTTGGCTTTGGCAAACAGTTCGCGGAGGTCGGAGAAGTCGAAGCGCTCGATCATGGGATTATTTCCGCACGGGGACACCATGTTATCGAAAAAAGTCTTGGTGTAGTTTGAAAATTGCCGTCCCTCAGCGGCTCAAGCCGCATTCAAGACAATGCAGTTACCGCAGCGGTAAACCGCTGCGCCACCCAAAATCAAGTGCAAAATCGAGTTTTTCCGCAAGCTCTGAAAACCGTTCCTTTTCAAAACCGATTCAAACTAACCCACTACCAGCTATTGTCTGAATTTGTGATGGTTTTACATCCGGTGACAAGAAATTCACTGGGTTGTAACCTGCCTTGGGACGGCGGGAATTATGCTTTTATTGGGAGTGTGTTTGGGGCACATTCCGGGTTCATACGGCTCGCGTCCAGTTGAGGGGATCGGGCATCCAATGAGGTGGGACGATCTTGTCTATGAGCACGGCCAGCATAAAAACACCTTTGCCTGAGCCCTCGCATTCCGGCTTGATACAGCGGACGGTGGAAGCCTGCGAGTTGGCGCGCCAAGCCGCGGCCATTGCAGCCGAGGGAATCGCCACTGGATCCATGTCCCGGCTTAACGCCATCCGGGAGTGCGAAAAAGAACTCGACGCGATTGACCTGGAAGTAGATTCGGGAGTGACCTCGACCATTACTCGCGTTCCGGAGGCCGAAACCCGGCAACTGCTGGCCTGCATGAAAGTCATGATCGGACTGGAGCGCATAGGGGATCTGCTGCTTAGCTTTGCCACCAGCGCGCAGGCTGCGGGAGGCCGGGTCGATTCGCAGGATGCCCGCGACTTGACGCAGATGGCTACGATCCTCGAAAAGATGCTGGCCGATGTCGGCCAGTCTTTCTCGCAAAAGGATGTCAAGAAAGCCATCGACGTGCTCCGCGCCGATGCGGAGATGGACCGCCTGCGCAATATCATTTTCCTGCGCCACATCGAGAATCCGGAGAACATCGCGCACCACGCGAGCCTGCAGGTGATCTTCATGACGCAATCTCTCGAACGCGCCGGCGACCATGCCAAGAACCTGGCGGAAGAAGTTTGCCACTTTGTCAGCGGACGCAGCATTCGCCACCTGCTCATGGCATACGACAAACCAAAAGAACAGATGTTTATCGACTGGCTGCGGCACAAAGACGAAAAATCGCAGTAAGTGCGTGTCCAGCAGTTGGACGCCACGCCCGGCTCTCCACTTGCAATTTCCGCCCTGCTCTTGACAGCCAGAGCCTCCAAGGCGAGACTCGGTTCAGTCCTTTCGCCATGCAGGGAGCCGCCCATCCCGAAGATCGATTTCCGCCCGCGAGCGCCGAGAACGTGAGCGTTGGGAGGGATCGACCTTCCTCAGTGGGCTCCGCTGGTGTCGTTGGCGATCCTTCGAACGGGAGCAGCACCCTCGCAGAAACGGAACTGGACTCGGCGCTCCAGTTATTGGTGGAGCGCGCGCAGTACATTACCGGCGCCACCGGGACTGCCCTCGCTTTGCCGCAGGGTGAGGAGATGGTTTGCCGCGCTAGCGCTGGTTCTTCGGCGCCGGCAGTCGGGGCGCGGCTGCAGGTTCGCTCCGGATTGACGGGCGAAAGCATTGCCCGGCGGCAGTTACTGCGCTGTGACAACGCCGAAGCTGATCCGCGGGTGAACCTGGAAGCTTGCCGGGCGTTGGGCATTGCATCCATCGTGGTTTTGCCGTTGCTGCGGCGGAATGGCGAGGTTCGCGGCCTGTTCGAACTATTTTCCGATCACCCCTACGCTTTTGAGGAGCGCGATCTGATTGCGCTTGAGCGCATGGCCGCTCTTACATTGACGGCTCTCGACTTGGCGGAACAGCGCCAGAGCGCTGCACCCCCGCCGGCTGCGAGGCGAGAACCGCAGAAGCCTGTCGAACCTTACCCCGAACTCTTATCCGAAGTCTCACCCGAACCTTTAGCTGAAACTTCTCCCGAACTCGTGCCCGGACTTTTGCCGGAAATCTCCACGGCAAGCAGCGCGCCACAGGCTGCCGCGAATCCGGTTAACGTTCCTCTCGACATTCCCGTCAACATTCCCATTAACACTCCGGTTAACCCAGAGTTCGCTGAGGCCTCAATCGCGCCCGCCGAGCCGCCGGGAATTTCGTCTTCGTCTTTTGTAATGTCGCCAGTGACAACGCCCGCTCCGGTTCCCGAAGCCATGCTCCGCGTGCAGAAATGCGATTCCTGCGGATTTCCCGTTTCTGACGGGAGAACGCTGTGTCTCGATTGTGAAAGGAAGGTTCGGGAGAAGAAGGACTTCGAGAAGAAGCAGCGCGCGCAGGAGCAACACCGGATCGAGCAAGGGGAGCAGGAGCAAGCGGCAGCTCCCGCTAGCACTGCCTCCGAATCCGCTGCCTTCACGGCGCCAGCGCAGAAGGAAGACGAATTTGTGCCGGCCTTTCTTGCAAACGCCGTACCCGTGCAAGAATCGTGGCTGGCGAACCACGTCAATCTGCTTGCGATCTTCGTTTTGATTTTGGGAATTCTGGTCGCGGTGGTTGTGTTTCGATAACTCGGGCTTCGATAACTCGTCTTCCGATAAACCAGCTGGGATAACCACCCATGCACTCGCGACTGCCTGTTTTCCTTGACAAATTGGCGGTGGAACCATACTCTGCGCATAATCTCTAGTTTCCGACACAAAGGTGCCCAAGCATGAAAAATGTGTACGAAGTCTTACGGCAGAAGGAACTTGAACTGACCCGGCTGGAAAAAGAGGTTGAAGCCCTGCGCGTCGCCGCCCCCCTGCTTTCGGATGAAAAGGAGCAGATCGCCGAGGCGCCCAGGCCGACCTTAACTCCCGCTGCAACTGCCGCTGCGCCGCCGCAGCCGGTCCGGGTTCCTGCGGTGGTTGCCGCTCAGGGTGCGGCCGCCCCGGCACGGGTTGCCGGATGGGAAGATGCGGCCAAGCGCTGGCCGTAGGCTATTCGTTCGCCGCTGAGATGGGGCAAGCCCCGTCTCTACAGCGTGGCGGGTTTTCAGTCCAACATTCTCCGCCCAGTGTTTTCAGCCCAGTGATTGGAACGCTAATGCCAGCAGCGTCTTCTGTTCAACCTCGTGCGCCTTTGCCGATCCGGTGGCTGGACTCGCACTCGCGGAACGTTTCACCGAATGCACGGGCCGGTCATCGGTGATGTGCTTTAGCCGCGGCAGCATGTAGGAAAGCGCACCCATATTGGCGGGCTCTTCCTGCACCCACACAATGTCGCGTGCCGCACTATGGCGCTCCAGTTCCGCGGTCAGCTCAGTTTCCGGGAAGGGGTACATCTGCTCCAGGAAAACGATCGCGGTGCTCATGGCTTTTCGTTTCTGGCGTTCGGTGCGCAGTTCGTGTCCGATTTTCCCGGTGCAGAGCAGAATCCGTTTGGCATCCTGCACTTCCGTGTCCGGGATCACCGGCAAGAACCGCTCATGCGTCAGATCTTCCAGCGGAGACAGCGCGTCGGGATGGCGCAGCATGCTCTTGGGCGTGAACACGATCAGCGGCTTCCTCCACTTGCGCAGCGCCTGCC
>JBEKXC010000081.1:0-18629 GCA_049512435.1 Terriglobales bacterium
GAGCCAGAACAGGTTGGGTAATAGAAATTGATGGCCCCGCATTGATCCGCTGGAAAGGCCCACGTCGCTGGTGGACTGCATCCAGCCGAACTGCTGCACGAGGCACTAAAGCAAGAGAGATTCGGGTAAGATGGGTTGTTCTGGTACTCCGTGTAATTCGCCGCTGTACGCCCCGGAAAAACAAGACAAGCGAACGTCGCACTGCTCACGTCGTAGGTCCATTGTTCAGTAGGCGTCCCTTCGTGTGGAGAAGGCGCTGCGGAATTGTAGATTCCGGCCTGCGATGCTCCTGACTTGCTCAGCCAGATACTATTCAGCATCGCGTGATTCTGGACGTATTGAGGATTTCCGGGACCGCCGCCGATTACCTGAAGCCCGTCCCCGATAAAGGTGTGATGATCGATCGTCGTATAGTACGGGCCACCCTGAGTGTTCGACAAGATGCAGTTTCCGGTCGAGTCTGTGGTACCGGAAGACGGGCCGGTCCACGGGTAGGTTACCTGCGCGTTTGATTGCGCCCATGTCCCGTTCCAGATGGTAGAGCCGATTGTCGCCAGAGGCCCGATGGCTGTAGGGAAATAGTTGCCGCTGATGAGTTGCACGCCCGTATAGCCGAATGCGGTGCAGTTTTGCGGAGCGTATGGACTGGTGGCGTTATATAACCCAGAGCTGACCTGCACCGGCTGTCCGGCGAACATGTCAATGGCTTGGTAGCCGACCCCCTGTCCGTTCCCGCCGATGACCGCGTTCGCGCATGGCGAAGTGCCGCCGCAGATCAGCAGCGTGCCCGACTCCGGCCCCTCTGAGACTCCGCTTGGATTCGCCAGTATTAGATAGAAATTCCCAGAAACAGACGTTGCTCCCGCGCACTGAAACCCGGCTGGAGTCGAAGAGTTGTTCCCCCCGTTTGTCGTGAACCCTGCGACCCAAAGATAAGAGCCGGTATACGCGGGGGAAGAGCCGGACGGACCGCAAAGTGCCTGATTCTGGGCCAACGTGTTGCCGGTTGTCTCATAGGTAGTGCAGTTTCCAGAAAACGGAGATGGACAAGCGTCAGGAGTGGCCGCCGCCGTAAGCTGGACGTTGCCAAGAATCGAGGCAAAAGCTGTCGCCGTCGCGGTGCCGTCGCTGTTCTCAACTATGCTGGCGTTCCAGAACTGGGCCTCTCCGTTCTGAAAGATGTCGCCGGGGGTTTCATTGGCGCAACCGGGGCCAGAGCCGCTGATCGCATATTCCAGGACATCCAGCCACAGTTCTCTTGTGGACGTGTAGGTCACTCCCCCGATGCCGTTGGTGCGTGCGCGGTGCTCCATGCCCTCGCAGGCATTGCGGAAAATGCTGGACTGAACCGTAAGGTCGGAAATCGTTCCCGCATAGTACCCGCTAGGTGCGGCGCCAGCCAACGGAGCCGCGGCGCCCGATACGTCGAGAGTGGTGACCGTGCCGTTCTGTGCTCCGGAGTTGTCATTGCCATCGCAGATGTTGCCAAGATACAGAACCCGCTGGCCGTTTTTCAGTTCCCAGCAGTTTTTTCTTACGCGGCTGCCCGTCCATCCGTTCTGATTGCCGCCTTGGGCGAAGGTCAAGCCCAACCAGGAATAGGGATAGCCAAAATGATTTCTGCGCTCTTCGGTATCTGTGTTCGGCAGGTAGTTGAGAATCAGCGGAGGAGTCGAAAATCCGCCGGCAAACACAGAAGAGGATTCGCCTTCGATCCAGTTGTTGTTGATTTTGTAGGTGTAGCCTTGGATCGTTAAGTCATGTCCCTCCGAACCGGGACGCACGACCTGGCTGACCTGCGAGCCGAGCAGAGACCCGTAGTTGATGGCATCCAAGGTGATTGCGGAAGAAGTTGAATTCGACCCCGTGGCGAGGCTTGTCCAGTCCCCATGTGCCCAGATTCTGCGGTAATGAATGTGCTGGGCAAATTGCGTTAAGGCGGTTTGGGAATGGCTGGCCCCGCTGTGGATGATGTCCTGGTCGCCTTTATTGCCAACGGACATGCTGACGGCGAGGTCTTCAAACTGCCAGTGGTCGGGAGCAATCGAGGTGCCTCCGCTATTGCTGCCGTTGCCGCATGGAGTAGTGTCTCCGGGGTCGGCTCCGCACAGGCTAAACGGCACGCAGCCGCTCGCGCTGCATTGAAGCTGCGGCATGTACTGGAGATAGTTGTAGGCCGAGATGGTTTTGGCCGTCCCGTTCGCTAGGGTGAAACTGCCGCTGCCCGCGCCTGAGTCGGGAATGTAGATCACCGTGACCCCTGCGGCGTGGGTCTTGAGCGTAGGTGTCACGAGCATGCCCGTCTGGTTTACGCCGCTTACGAGTGGCAGGCATTCCGTATTCCCGGGATCGTCAATATAAATCTCGCCAGCCGTGCATCCGTTATTTGAGCCTGTCGTGGTCGGGGCGGTCGTCGCCGAAACATATCCGTTCGCCAGCGCAACCAAAAGATTGCCTCCAGAGGCCGCCGGACAAAGCGTGGTCGGCGTCGAATTCGGAATTGGGCAGAGCGTCGTGGTATTGACGCTGACCGTGGTGATTCCGGTGATCGTGCCCGTAGTGGAGCACGTCGTTGTGCATGGATTCTGCACCCCGTTCTGGTAGTACATATTGGTGCCGGTGCAATCCGCGTTCTGCAAACCGATGTTGGTGGATCCTGGAATGTTGTCTTGAATGCCGCCCGCGCACACCGGCTCTGACATTCCAGCTAGAGTGGCGTCAGAAGTGGAACGAATGATCAATGGTGCAGATGCCGCCACGGTGCTGGTCTGTGGGATCGTCAGGCCGTTATTCAAGCTGTACGGAGTCCCACCGTTCGGTGGAATGTCCAGGATGATTCCAATGGCCGTGCTATTCGCGATTCCGGCCGTTCGACAAGCTTCGATAGCGGTAATCGCATTCTGCAAGCCGGCGCCCGTCGCCGCATAGGGAAGGCTGAAAGTGCAGTAGCCAGGCGGAGGGCCAGTGGTCCAATTGTCCGATCCGATCGCCAGTTCGTAAGCGGGTGCCGTTAGTAATAGTCCCGGAGATCCCGTATAACACGACGATGTGATCGCACAGGTAAGCTCGTTGTTGTCCACCCATAGCTGCGGCAGAGCCGCCAACGTAGGTGCTCCTCCAGCAATCGCGCTCCATGCCGCCGATCCCGAGTACAAACCGCGACCCGAATACGCCGCTTGCCCGAAGACTGGTAGACACAACAGTATGATTGCGCAAGTAACTCCAAGCCAATTGCCACTGCGAACCTCGTTTGGCTGTTCCTGTTCACACAGCGGACACGGCCCGCTCTTATCTAACGGTTCCCCGCAGCGACCACAGTGCTTTGCAAGATACTCTTCTTTGTCGCTAACTGAAATTTCAGCCAACAGCTCGGTCTCCTGAGCATGGTCCGCCTCACACCTAAGACGTTGCGGGTTAGGCCCTTCTACACATGTATGGATCAATTTACTCATGCGCTCTCCGATTGCCACAGAAACACCGTCTTGCCTACGTCCACGATGCGATTAGATCTAGCTCTGCGGCTAAAAACTCTGCTCCGCAGAGCGAATCCGAGAGGTTCCCCGATACTGCTCGTGGGTCTAGGGCGTTTGTGGGGACAACTTTCACCGCCTTTCAGGCAACTCACGCGGCAGCCCTGAATCCCACCTGCGCCGTTTCGCATTCGCTATAATGTTTGTTTGCTCTAACCCCGCCATTTGCGCAGGGCATCATGGAAAGGGAGCTATGCAGACTGATGTAGTCATGCCCCAGATGGGCGAATCAATCTTCGAAGGGACTATCACCAAGTGGCTAAAGAAGCCCGGTGAAAAGGTCCAGCGCGACGAACCTTTGTTTGAGATTTCCACCGACAAGGTCGACGCCGAAATCCCCGCGCCCGCTAGCGGAGTCCTTCAGGAAATTAAGGTTTCCGAAGGCAACACCGTTCAAGTCAACACGGTCGTCGGTGTAATTGGCGACGGCAGTGGCGCTTCCACTTCCGCCCCCGCCAAGGCTGCTGCGGCTGTTCCTGCCGCTCCGGCATCCGCAAAGCAGGAAGCTGCGGTTCCACAGGCCGCACCCGCCGCCAGCGCTCCCGAGGACGAAGAAGAATGCGACGTCCGGTCTTCCCCCCTCGTCCGCAAGCTCGCCCGCGAGCACAATGTAGATCTCGCAAAAGTAAGCGGCACCGGCACCGGCGGTCGCGTCACCAAGCAAGACATTCTCGACTTCGTCGAGCGTCGCACCGCCGCTCCAGTCGCGGCTTCTGCTCCCCGTCAAGCCTCAGCACCAGCACCAGCCGTCGTTCCCGGCGACCTGGTGCCGATGTCCCAGATGCGCAAGATCATCGCGCAGCGCATGATCGAATCGCGCCGCACCAGCGCCCACGTCCACTGCATGTTCGAGGTGGATATGACTCGGATCGTCAATTTGCGCAACAAGCTGAAGAACGGTTTCGAGCAACGCTACGGCGCGCGGCTTACCTTCATGCCGTTCTTTGTGCGCGCTGCTATCATTGCCCTGCAGCAATATCCGATTGTCAACAGCTCGCTCGAAGGCGACAGCGTCCGCTATCACAAGCACGTAAATGCCGGCATTGCCGTCGCGCTCGATTGGGGACTCATCGTCCCCGTTCTCAAGAACGCCGACGAACTCAACTTCCTCGGATTGCAGCGCGGCATCACCGACCTCGGTGATCGCGCCCGCACCAAGAAGCTCATGCCGGCGGACGTCGAAGGTTCAACATTCACCATCACCAATCCTGGCCAGTTTGGCGCAGTCTTCGGCTTGCCCATCATCAACCAGCCGAACGTAGCCATCATGGGCGTCGGCGGTATCACCAAGCAGCCCATGGTGATCACTGACAAAGACGGCGCGGATTCTATCGCCATCCGTTCTGTCGTTCACCTTACGCTTGGCTACGACCATCGCATCATCGACGGTGCCGTAGCCGACCAGTTCGTGGCCTTGGTGAAGAAGACTCTTGAAAACTGGAGTGAAGAAGTCGGCTAGCAGAAATCGGGTCATCTGAGATCGGGCTATAGGAGTCATTTAAGATCAAAGGCCAACGCCTTCGACCTTCATCACCGGATGACCTGATTTCTCACGTCAGACCAAAGGCGCTTCCCCCAGCAGTAACGGCCCATCCTCTGATCGTTCGATGAAGTATCGAGCCACATCATCGCGGAGGCCAGGTTTGTTTCCTGTCCAGCGCCATAATCCCTGGCAATCTCGCGCGATATCGGTTGCCGGATTGAAATCCCACTTCTGCAGCAGCGCCCACCGCTCGCCATAAGCGCGCAGCGCTTTGCTGCCATGAAAAGCGTGAGTGGCGAAGTTGTCGATACACCCCATCGGCGAGCGCCCTTCGATACAGTTCAATTTCGCGGCCCGCGCCTGCCAATTCAGCACCGATTCCACATAGGATCCCGTGCAGCGCTTCATCTCGGCCGCCACGTTCGTCGCTTGCACCAGCCCGAAAGCTTGATGCCAATCCGCGCTGCCCAAGATACATGTGTCCAACATTCCCCCCACCATATCGAATGCATCCCGACGCCACGACCAAGCGCCTCCGGTTGCTCCTGGTGGATGACCGAAGGGGAACGCTTCCGACGATTGAAGCGGAGCATAGTAAGTATCGCTTCCTCCGCGCCGAGCTCGCCGGGAACTCAGGAATTCAGTTTGGTGCATATGATTCCACGCAAAACTTGCGCTCATGCGGTAAGGGCGGTGACCGAGATAGCTGCTTGCCGTTTCGCCAGTCAAATCGGCATATGTGCTGAAGAGCTGGACGAAGCTGTAGTGCTGGAGCATGTGGATTGCCTCCAGAGCCCAGTCATGTCGCGTAAAATGGAAATCGCCGTCAACATAGCCGCCATATTTCCAGTCTGGCGGGAAGCGGCGCACACCTTCATTGATCGCGCATTCCTTGATCCAAAGGCTCGAATCGGTCCGCAGTTGCAAATCGAGAGGATTCTCGGCGCTGGTCACTTCGTGCGGCCGATCTCCAAAAGCGACCTCAACGACATGCAGCACGACGTTCGGACTGCTCTCCAGGTGAAACCGAAAATCATGGAAGGCTTCTCGTCTGCGCTGCCAGCGGTATGGGTTTGAATAAACCGAAACAACGTGCAACTCCTGAGTCTCGGAGTACTCCACGAACTCGCGATGCACGTTTGGATGCTTGAAAGTCACAGCGCTTCCTCTCGATCTTGTGTCGCCAGCTACTTCGCTGGAGCGTGTTTCCTGACCTGATCTCTGCAATTCTTATTTCCAGAAGTGCAGCACGATCTGCACCATTACCACCACAAATACGGCCATCGAAGCATAGGCTGCGGTCTTTCCCGACTGTTCCCCGCGCACAATTTCCAGGTTCTTCACCCGATCCGCCAAGGCAGTGTGATCGCGGTCATACATTTCACGCCGAACATATTCCTGACGCTCCTGGTTGATTTGCTCACGGAAATTGTTCATCTCTGCCAGGCGGTAATCGAGGACCTCATTCGCCTTTTGGATTTTGGCAGCTGCGGCCTCATGACGCAGATCCTCCGTTCGGGCTTGTGCCTCCAGCGCGGCATCGCAGCGTCGGAACTCAGCCTCCGTCGCCTTTCGCGCGGTTTCAAGGGTTTGATCAATGAACTGAAACAACGGCAATGAGACAGACGGGAGTCGACGCGATTCGCTTGCGCTCATGGGCTGCACCTTTTCCTCGATCTGAACATTTGAATGATCTCAACACTTGAAGGTTTCACAATGGATAGTCAACATGCAGCGCCGCAGAATACCGCGAATACTTAGGCGGCCCGCTGCCGTCATAGCTTCTCAGGAAATAAGTTTGTGCCCGCGCATACCGCGTGAGCGTAAAGCTCTCGCTGGTGAAGCGTCCTACCAGGTTGCCGTTGTAACCGACCCCCCACCCCTCATCCGAGTACCGCACTTCGATGCCTCCGCCAGCCACGGGAACAAATCCCACGTCAATAGTCACCGTCGTCGAAGTCACATTCGTGACCTCCGCATCGGTGAGATCGGCAAGATAATAATTTCCCACCTCGGTCACATCGATCGGCGTGAGCACCTGTGTCTGCTTCATCAGGGCTGCAACAAAAGCAAAATCCAGAGAGGGATTTCCCGCATCCACAAACTTTAGCGTGTAGCGGCTGTTTTCACCTGCAATGTCCAGAATCTGCACGTTCACTTCGCTGACGACTGCTGTGAACGACGCCATCCGCGATGGAGCATTTACCGCTAACCCGTCCCCCGGAAAAATGTCCGCCGCCCCGCCCGGCAGGAACTGGCTCCAAGCCTGGTACTCGCCGCTCCATCCCTGTCCGGCGTCATCCAGCAAGGCCAGCGCCGCGATTTCGCAATCCGCATCAGTGCGCGGAACCGGCAGCCCAATCTCACGCACGCTCCCACGCACTCCATCATCGGCGCCGCGCTGATGAGCCCCAATGCTCGCCGAGTTGATGATTCGCGCCACGGCATGGCCTTGGCCACGATAACTCACCTCGATCAACTCATTGGCCGCCGGTATGTACTCTGGATAGAATTCCAGTGCGGGCGCGGTCGTAACCTCACATTCGGCGCCGTCCAGCAGCGATCCCGTCAGTATCGTTACCGTGTCTTCCCCAGGCAATGTACCGCGGACCAAGGCATCGACGGGCAGCCATATGTACGTGAACGCGAGCGAGCACTGGATCCTGCCCGCATTGATAAGAGCATAGGTACAGAACCCGGGTGCGTCCGGAATGATGTCGTCGAACAGCACGGTTGCCGGTGCGATCTGGGTCGCGGGATTCGTTGGATCGATATCTTGCACCTCCAGTACGATTCGCACATCGCAGGCGACTGCGCCGCCTCCTCGCGGAGATCCGGATGGGTGCAGCGAAGAATGAAATACCTGCTGCATTCGGTACGCTTCCGTCGGATACAGCATCGTCGTGAACACGTAGTGGTGCCCAGCCTGTGTGGCGAGAGCTGTGCCTGTGGCCGAGCCTTCGACCAGCGCCTGAATGTTGCAGTAGTCGCCCAAGGGCGTTATGAGAAAGCCCGCCAGACAGCCCGCCATCGAAACCGGACCGGCGTACAGTCCGCCGATAACTCCATCCGACGCCGCATTGAAAACGACGTCCCCGTGCTCAATCATCGTGGCGCCGCCCAGTTCGACTTTTTCGATGAAGTTCAGCAGCGTTTTCCCATCCACCCCTGTTCCGCCCGCGACCTGTAACTGTCCGTTTCTGACCGTAATCACGCCCAGCGGGTCGGTCACCGTCCAATGGGTCGGATCCAGCTCCGTATAAATCTCCTCGAGAATTGTGCGGTTATAGAGTGCAACCTGACTGCTGCGCGTGAACGGTACCTGTGACATGTAGAAATAGGTCGTGTATCCGTCACCGCAGAAGTAATCCTTCACGTGCGCACTCGGCTCCAGTGGCCCCAGAATCGTCAAGTCATTGACCAGTCGGTTCACGCTCAACAACTGAAGATCGCCCGGGGAAAACGTAGGCGCATCTTCCGCAAGCGCGTATGTGTTTGCCGTCACCGGCGTAAAGAACAGGTTGCCGTTGTCGTCCCGATAGGCGCAGCGCGCTGAGAGCGCAATCTCCGCCGCCGACGCGGTCCACTTTTTGGCCGGGTCAACGCTGTAATACGGTATCGGATCTCCAGCCTGAACGCCGCTCACATCAAACCATCCCGGCAGCGCCTCCGCCGTCAACTGTTCGAACGCGCTACCAGCGCTCCGGTCAACAAACGGGGGATGCGGGGGAGGCGCTTTCTTATCCATCAGCATCACGTCGCTAAGTGCGTCTATCTCGTAGCGGTAAATCGACCCGCAATCTGCCCCGCCCACATATTGATATGCCGGCGTCTCGACAATATAGCCGGTGAACAGATCATTGCCGTTGCTCAAGGTCAGCATTACGCGACCGCCGATTGCCGGCACCACCAGGTCTCCCGTTCCGGCTACCAGTCCGAACTTCAATTCGGCCGGGCTATTCAGCTTGCGTACCAAGCTCGGACTCTTGCTGGAATCCACAAACGCCGTGTAGTCCTGCGGCCCCAGACCACCGAGATTATCGATCGTTAATTTCATGGCTTATCGCAAAGCTCCGCCGTTCCCCGTGTTCCCCTGTGACCTCTGTGGTTAAAGCTCTCGAATTGCTCACCGACTCTGCAAGCGGTCGCTATACTAGTAAACCGCTGCCGTATTCGGCGGGAAATAACTGCGGTAGCAAAGCACCACGGCTCCATCGTTGATGTCCACTGTTGGCAGCGCGGCAAACGACGCCTGCAACGCCAACTCTCCGATCGGCTTTTGAACCTCGATCAGAGTCTCCCGTGCCCATTCCGACTTCGCCGTACACGGACTCAAAATCGGATAGAAAAAACACACGCGTCCACCAGATTCGTCTTCCGCCACGAATAACCCGGACCACTGTTGCAGAAACGAACCGCCTTCGCGGTCCACAAAAGCTATTACCTGCTGTACCGACGCCCCAGCCGCTGGCACTCCCCCCGGCAATGACTGTGTCAACAGCAACGAAGTCGCCGTCACCAGCGCGACTCGGCCGACGTTAAACGTAACCCGCCGCACATAGTTGGCATCCTGCTGCACGTCCTCTGGATTCTGTACATATGCGCCCGAGATGCCGGTACCCACATAGCCGACTTGCTGTGCGTAATCCACATCGCACGCCACCAGGTTTCCAGGCTGGAAGCCGGCGATGGCGCCCGCTCCCAACACCAGTTCCCCGGCGGTTGACCCTGCCAGCAAAGGCACTGCCGTCAGAGGAATTCCACCTGACCCTTCGGGCGACGCGCTCGGGTCCGTTGCCAGTACATTCATGTGCTCTGCGCCTCCCGCGAGGGCCATCTGCAACTTTCCCCAGTCGCGAAATTCGAAATCAACTCGTGTTCCCAAGGCGCGCCGAGCTTGTGCCGATACCGCGCCCGCTGTCCCACCGATCAAGGCCTCAATCTGGGATGTACTCGTGCGCTGAAACTTTTCAATCCATCCCAAGTCAATCCACGGTGCAGGCGGGGCATCCAATTGGAAGCCGATATTTTGCGATGGGTCAAAAACTGCCGTCGGCCCGGTCAGTCTGTCCACTGGCGCGAAATAAGCTCGCGTCTGCCGTGATATTGGCCGTAATCCTGCCCGCGTCACGCTACTACCTCGGGCAGAAAGAAATAAATCCTCAACTGCGCGTACCGATCCACCCGCGCGGTGCCAGCACTCCACTGCAGTTTCTGGATCGAGAGATCTCCCGGCGCATTCCCCATCACCGGTACCGTCCAGAAAACTCCCGATCCCAAATCAGCGCTCGGTGTCTGGCTGTAATCGAGCATCTCAGTATGTGGCGGATCGCAGATTCCAAGTAGCTCCACATCCATCTCCGCCAGCACGCGCCCTCGATCCACTCCGGTGCCGCCGCCACCTTCGCTCGCATACCAGATATGGCAATCCACTCCCAGCATCGGACGCGTGCTCTCCGCAATCAGGATGTCGCCAAAGTCTACGTAGAACGCCCCCGGCTGCGCTTCCCCAAATCGAGGCTCCATATTTTCGCGGACGACTATCGCTGGCACGGTAACCCCGTCGATCACCATGGTTCGCGCCGGATTCAAGGCCGCTAGCCGCGCTCGCAGCGCCATGTAAAAACTGTCTTTCGCTGCCTGCATACTTCTCCTGTTTGTAGTTGCTGAGTCTGCGCCCTCGCAGTAACCTGCGGAAAAACTCCGCGTTGCACTGGATTGTGAGTGGTGCAGCGCTTCATCGCTGCGATCAGTAGCTCGTTTGCAGAACTGCCTTAGCCACTTCGTCAGCTCCAACTTGGTAGTTAATTCATCCTCAACCTATTAAGACATCGCCGCAACCCGGTAGAGATACGCCGCTCCCGCCAGTCGCTCGACGACAAACCCTTGGATATGGAAAACTTCTCCGTCATATACCAAGCCCAGCGCCGTCTCAAACAACACTTCCGCCGAAGCCACGTTCCGCTGACTTACCTGCTCCGCCATCGCCGCCTGTCCGGCCAGCATCTCGATTCTCCGCCGTGGACCGTTGGTCTCAGTAGTTAGCTCACGGACAATGACCGGCGCGATCAACGCCTGCTCAACTCCCGGATCCACCAGGCCGAGCTCGGTTAAGCCACCTGCCGGCAGTCCCGCTGCCGCAAACAGCAGGGTCACCCCCGTGCCGCCCAGGGTTCGTAACATGGCATCCGCTGCTCGTATTGCCGCCGCTCCAGAAATTCCAGTCATCGTCATCCCACTCTCTGCGCCACAAAGGCCGCTAGCAGCTCTCGCACCATGTCATCGACCAGCGAATCAGCGAAATACCAGAATTGCATTCCGTCCGGGGCAACATTCTTCTTCACATTCAGCGCTGGAGTAGCCTGCGCATTCTTTACCAATTGCGCGCAAGCCACCTTGACCTTGTCCGGAAATGTTGCAAACCCCGCCGTATAAACAATTTCTATTTCGGTGAACGCCCACCCCATGACATTGACCGGAAGCGTAACTTCTCCTGTCTCCGGAAATGCATCCAGGGCCGAAACGTCTAAGTTCACCCATGTTCCCGGAATTCCAAACGCGAGAGCGATGTCCCACAAATCGGCTTCGTAATCCAACTCTCCCCGTCGTGGCGTCGCATACCGGCCCCGCGCCGAAACAATCGGCGATGTTGCCGGCGCCACCGTAGACAACGGCAGATACGTAAGTTGTACCGGCCGCTGTCCATTCTCCGTTCGCAACCGCTCCGTGTACTGATTGATCGCCAGCGTGATCCTTCGGCAATGCGCATCGATAATCGCCGATGCCGCCGTGACCCACGCTAGGCCAGTCGTTGCTTCCAGCCCATACGTCTCATATTCCGATGGTTGCAAATAATTCATGATGGGTTCTCAGTTCTAGATAGTAGGGAGTCGGGTGGCCCACTCATCGCGCGCTTTGCGATGAGTGGGCCACCCGAGCGTTCGACTACCGGTCTACTAGCACTTCGTAGTGCGCATAGTTCGCGCCTTTCACCACTATGCCGCCAAACTTCACGACGACACTTTGCGTCATCAGTGTGCTCGGCAGTCCCAGCTTGAAGATCCGCGGATTCGGTTCCGTCAGCCAGTGGTACTCGATCAGATCCTCGGTCACGATGTAAGCCGGCAGCACAGCACTGCCACTTCCCGGTATGCCCGTATAGGGAAGGGCCCACTCCGGAATCAGCGGCAACTCGCCGGCTTGCGTGCTCAAGGCCTTCACGGTTAGTCCGCCCGTGATCTGCACCGTCGAGAGTACGACGTTGAACTCCGCCTTCATCTCGCGGTCGATCAGGTCGAGCAATACCGGGTTCGCATAGATCGCCGTTGGCCGCACGTCGAACGACGAACTTGAGACCATATCCGCGATCGTGCTTTTCAGCCCGTCTACGATGCTCGCCGTGGTTCCGATGGTGACGGTGTTTCCACCTGCCTCGATCTGTCCGATGGCTCCGAAATACTGCGGCGTCGTCGGATTGCTCAGCGAGGTGTCGTTGCCGTTCCACAGCGCCACGTCGTGCGTACGCAATAGCCCATCCACTGAGTCCGCCAGGTCCTTCGCCTGCAGATATGCGAACTGGCTCTGCTGTGTACCCACCTCCATGTCAAACAGGTTGTAGTTGATCTGCGAGACCAGCGCCTTCAGCGGAACCGTGCGCTCCAGTCGCGTCGGCACCTGCAGCGTCGGCTGAATGTTCCGCGGATCGACGAATGCCTGCGTCGCGGTGGGCGAAGGAATTGCCGTTTCCTCAAAGAACCGCGATGGTTGGCCCGTCGCCGGGACCTGTTTTATCCGTTGTCCAAACACGCCGCGCCGCCGCACAATGTCGAAGATCTCGGTCTGATACCGATTAATCTCGATCGCGCCCGGCCCCAGAAAGTCCGCTGCTGCATGCAAGTCCAGAAAATTCGCTTTCATGTCTTCTCCTCAATTGAGTTTCATTGCCGTTCTTGCCGGCATTTGTTTCAGCTTGTCGTCGTGAGCGACGCGCAGGATTTATCCCTCGCTCGACTTTAGGAAAGCGTGCCCAGGATGTTGTTGGTGAGGGTGAGTGCCGGATCAGCCGCGTCGAGGTTGGCGGCCATGAGTCGCAGCGCTCGCTTCAGGTCGGCCCCGGTCGCCGCCGCCGTGCTGGCCATGCCGGCAAGGTCGGTGTTGTCGGTGGCGTGCGCCTTGGCGAGGCTGGCTGCGGTGAAAGTGGATCCAGCCAGGGTGTGAAGGTCGGTGATAAGCTCCGTGCTATTGGCCATGGTGGTATCTCCTTCTTGGGGCGGGTCTTGTTCGCCCAAATAAAAAAGACGCGAGTTAACTCGCGCCCTTGTGACTAGCAACCAACGACAAACGACAAATGACTGACTTCGACTTAATCGATCATCCCCGCCCGCGCTAGTTCAGCTTTCACAGCGATTCGCTGTTCTACGCTCAGCGCCGCAAGCGTTTTATTAAGCAGCCCTGGATCCATCCGTTCGCCTTCGATTTCGTTCTTTCCGATCAGCGCCGACACCACCGGTGACAACGTCTTCCGCGCCATCCGCGACGCCTGCGCTTTCAGATCTGCATTTGACTTCTCCAGTTGCACAACGCGCTGCTGCAAGTCGGTTCCAGTCGCTTCCGCCTGGTGCCGCTCGGTTGTTTGTGTAATGTTCTCCTCGACCGCTGCGACGATCCGGTCCACTTTCGCGTTCAGCATCTCCTGCTGCGCGTCCAGCTTTCCTAATACGCGATCAAGTGTCTCCGTGGCTGCGGCCAGTCGCGCCGCTGCCGCCATCATCTGCTGCACCATCTCTTCGTTCATTCGTTTTTCCTCCCTGGTTTGACTCGCACTTTATTTGTGACCCAGCCCGACTTTGCTTCGCGAACGGTCGCGGCTTCAGCCGCGCCGTAAGTTCCGTAAAATGATTGACAGTTTAGCCGCTGAGGCTACTGCTGCTCTACCCTAGTTCGATCCACGTCGCGCGATACGCCGCTTTATCCCTCCGCAGCACCGCTGCCCCCGTAAAGGTCACCCGGTTCAGTACCCACACGCTTGCCGCGATGTCTTCCACCAGTGCATCCGTAATCTCGTACGACATTCCGAGCCCCTGACGTGTGGCACGAACATGTCTGTCTGCGCTATCCGGCCCCGCGGATACCGATCCACCTGGCCGCGGCGGTCTGCCGATCTCCGCTACGATCTCAGGAAAATCCCGCGCATACAAAAATCCACCGACCTCAATCAGGCGCCCCACAATTTCAGCTCGCGTGATCACCCCAATCTTCCGCCGAGCATCGTGACGATCCAGCGCCGGCGAGTAATCCAGCCCCATCCCCATCAGCGATGGGATTGCCGCCTCCGCTGCCCGCCGGGTCAGCAGCACTCGATGCCCCCGCGCGCCCGACGGTGCCTTGTCCGATGCAACATCCACGATCGTCAATACTCCTCGGAACGCTGCCCGGTTCGGATGCCCATATACCGCCGGCATCTCAATCGCCATCGACTCCAGTGACAATCCCATCCTTGATCTCCTCGTACCTGCGCGCTTTACCCGCTCCAACCTCGGCGTCCATCCAGCAATCAGATTAGGAGTCCCAGGTGTTAGGTCTCGGGTTTCGGGAAAACCAATTGCCGCTCAGTTTTGTTCCTGAGACCTGACACCTGCGACCTGAGACCTGTTTCAAACAATCTCGGCCAACCCTCGAGCCCGTCTTACTTCGTTCACCGTGACGACTCCATTGCGCAGAAGGATCTCGTCGATCTGCGCCTGCTCCATTTCGTCTTGGACATCGAGGTCGACGAATACAAACTCCAGGTCCGTCCACCCGAGCCTCTTGGAAATCGCATCCCGCGTCAGATACTCGGACACTAGCCGAGCCGTAGGAACAATCGCCGACCGGAACGCCAACTCACTCATCTCTCCTGCTGTCGATTGGTTCACATCTTGCTCTAATCCCAGAAACTGCGCCGGCAGGTCGAATGCATCCGCGATTATCCGCAACAAGAATTCCTGCCAAGCCAGCCGGAGGTCTGCGTCCGTCCCGGCCGCGAACCGCAGCACCTCCGGCTTCGACTCGGCCGCAATGATCGGCACGCGCCCCGTGCCCTCAATCTCGTCCTGCCACCACCGGATCAGCCGCTCATGATGTGTCGGAGTTAGACCCTGCACCCAAAGCGCATACTGCACCACCGAATTTGAAGCCAGCCGCCCCGCATACCGGTATGCGCTCAAGAATGAATTAATGGTTTCGAACGCCACTTCCAAACGGCCCAATCCGAATGGAGTGTGCGTCCGTGGATTCAGCCGTATGTAACTCAGCTCGTTATCGTCCAGGACGATCTGTCCATCCGCCCCATACAACCCTGTCACCTGCGCATACCTCGGCGAGTCCGGACGCCCGTCCCAATCCGTCATAATCCGTATGGTCGCCCCGTCCACCGGCCACATCACCAGAGGCAGCTTGTCGGCAGAGTCTAGGGTCCATCCGTCAACCAAATCGAGTTCAATCGCGCCGAATCCACCAACAATCACATCCTCCAGCACCTGCTCCAGCAGCGAGCGGAACGAGTCATCCGGATTGGGAGCCTCAAAATTTTCGGTCAGCACTTGTATTCGCTGCGTGCCATCCGGAATCTGATCCAGCGCTCGCCCACGCCGCGGCTGGATGCGCCATCGCATCCCAACAATCCGGTCCTTGATCGCGTTAATCGCCCGCCGCGCCACCGGCGTCTCCGCGAACCGCCGCAGATTCGCCGGCGTCGGCTTCGGCACCAGAGTGTGGGCTGCCGGCATGCCAGCTCGCGAGAAACTCGGGTAAGAGAACGGAGCCAGGTTCGACCCCGCTCCCGCCGTCCGCCGTCCGTCGCGCCCGGCAAACAAATTCGTGGGAAGTAATTCCCGCAAAGACACTTCTCCCACCCGGCGCATCGCGCCGCGAACCCTTTCTCGAATGTTCATGGTCTCCTCGTCTCGTGTGGTTGTGTGGGGACGGGCGCCCTCGCGAGCCTGCCCTGAGCGAAGCCGAAGGGTCCAAGCCGAAGCGCAGCTCGGCAGTTGCTCGCGGCCACAACAACTTTGGACTTGCTATAAGTGTTGCTCAGGTCCCTCGTTCTGCTCAGGGCGTCTGCGGTAGTTCGTCCGCTAAAACAGAACGGCACAGCTTTCGCCGTGCCGTGTGCTCACTTCTCTGTGGATATCGCGTTGTTATCTAACTTCTAACATCCAGTCTTACGCCCGCAGCTCCCGCCGCACCTCGCCCGCGATCTCGGCCATCTCTTCCACCGTCCTCACCCGCACCGAATTCTGCTCCAGCATTCCGATCGCGAACCGCGCCGTTTCCTCCTGCACGGTAATCTCTCGGTCCAGCACCGCCGTCAACGAAGCCTGCATTTGTTCCCTTCGCATCCCCACCTCAATCCGCGAATATCGATATGCCAACGCCAGTGCCTGGTCCGCGTTCGTCGCCACGGAAACCGCGTGGAACATTCTCACGTCGTTTCCGACTCGATATCCAAAATCAATACGGGACGGATCGCCCATTCCCGTGTACTTGTCTACATCCAAATTTCTTTTCATCAGCTCCAACACACCGGCATTGGCGAAAGCTTCTCTCATCTTCTCCACAATCGCCGCCCGCCCCGTGCGTTGCTGAGCTCGCTCACCGCGCTCTATTGGTACCAGATACATCGAACTCAGCACCTCCATCTCCTTCGCTGGATCCTCCGTCAACACCGCCTTAGCCGGAGCCACATCGATCATCGTCCCAAATCGTTCGTTCATAAGCTGCATCAGATCTTCCCGCCGCCGCAAACTCCCCAGCCTTCCACGGATCTCGCTCTCCACCAGATCGAATAACTCCAACTCCAGATCCGGAGCCACGCACTGTAGCATCCTCCAATCGTGTGTAAACCGCAGCTCGGCAAATCCGCCATCGCTCTCCAGCAATAACAGGCCCACCGTAACGAAATCGTCGCGCAGAGCATGCGGCAAGAATCGCAGCAGGTAAAGTTCGAGTTGTCGCTTTTCACCCATCAACACTCACGCAGGGACGGACGCATTCGTCCGTCCAGCCGAGCGCAGCTCGGCAGCTCAAGCCTCACTTCCCCACTCCGGAAACGGCCTCCGCGGCGACCCTCGAAACGCCAGAATCAACTCCCGCACTATAGCCTTCCTCTCGATCAGCCGCTGCACCAGCGCCTCCAACTCATCCCAAGACCCGCCGTACCAAGCCGGAGGTATCTCTCCCGCCACTCTCCAGATCGCATCCTCGTCCAGCTTCTCGATCCGCGACAACCAGGGCTCGAAAGACTCCCACCCGCTCACCCGCGCATACACTTCATTCCTCGGATACACGCCTCGCAGCGGAAAATCCGGAAACGTCCACTCTCCCGCATTAAAGCAGTACCCCTGATCGATGAACGATGCCGAGTACTTCTTCTCCCGCAGCTTCCGCCAGAAAGCCGCCTGCCGTCCATCGGCATTGCACGTCCATTTATCCAAAGCCAGGATTCCTGCAAACGTACCCAGATTCCGTACCCGGTCCAACATCTCCGGAGGCAAGTAATCAAGCACCTGCCCTTCCACCGGACTCACGACGTAGCGCGACCCGAACTGCAGTCCTGCCTCCACCTGAATGGCGCGGCTTCCCAACACAATCGTCAGTTCCGCCGTGTGCTCCACCAGCCACGGCCGAACCTCCACCACCTCCGCCGTCGGCACCGGCAGTCCCACTCGCTCCGCAAGCCGCGTCGCCAGAAACTCATTCGCCAACACCCGCTCATGCTGCGGATTATTTCGAAACTTCACAACGTAGTAATTTCCGTCGTCGCAGCGCATCAAATGGCCCTGCGCTCCGCCTCGCATCCTCTTGACGTGTTGGACTGCGATGGTCGGCATGAGTTGCATCAAACCTGGGAAAAGCCGCTTTATGGAAAAGCCGAAACTCTGACAGCCTTGCACTCTACCCCCTGCGCCGGGTTCCTGCCTGTGACCGCCACCACATCGAAAATGTTCATTTTTTCCATAGGATCTCTCATCCCACAGGACGCTCCGTGCGCCCTGCCTCCCCCTTCCGCACCGCCCACGCTATAGCCATCGCCATCACGCAATCGTCATGCGTTCCCGCCGCCGCCCCTGTATTCCCGTCCGCAAACCGTACAAACGTCCGGCACTCGTTCAACAATAGCCTGCTCCGGAACAGCCCCGGCTCCTCGATCAACGCGTCCCCCAGATTCTCAATCATCCTCGGACGGCTGACTGCCGAAGTCCACCACCCATCCTGCCCTTGCTGCTTGTATACCTTTGGATACCCCGCCGTCTGCAGATGCGCCAGCACGCCAGACCCGTGATTATTCCGCTCCACTGCCAAAAGCGCCGTGTTGTATTCCTTTCCCAGTTGCACCAGTTTCAGAGCAAACTCCCGCGGAGGCCAATGTCCATGCAATTCCGCGCATTGCGTTCCCAACTCGCGGTCAATCACTTCCGCGCAGGAGTAATCGCCCTCAGTCCCGCCTCCCGCCGGATCGGCTCCGATCACGTACTCCCGCCCCGCCTGCGTCGGCAACCAAATCGTCAGCCGCTCGTTGTCCCGCAACTCCAACGCTTCGCCCGCCCCCTCCAGAGCCCGCCCCACCGCCGCTAGCT
>JBEKXC010000082.1:0-18499 GCA_049512435.1 Terriglobales bacterium
CGCGCTTGCCGGAGATCATCTCGTAGAGCACTGCTCCAAAAGCGAAAATGTCGGTGCGAGAGTCGACGGCAGAACCGCGCACCTGCTCCGGCGCCATATAGCCCGCAGTGCCCATGACCATGCCCGCTTCCGTCGGCGAACTGGTGAGGGTGAGGCCATCCGATTCATTCTTTGCTCCACGAGGGCTCGGCGCCAGTTTCGCCAGGCCGAAATCGAGAATCTTAACCCGGCCTTCTTTGGTGAGAAAAATGTTCTCCGGCTTCAGGTCGCGGTGGACGATGCCCTTGTCGTGGGCCGCCGCCAGTCCCTGGGCGATCTGCGCCGCATAATCGGAAGCCTTGCGCGGCGGCAGTGGGCCGTGTTCCAGCTCAGCGCGCAGGCTCGTGCCCTCCAGAAGTTCAGAGACAATGAAGGGCGATCCACCTTGCTCCCCAATATCGTGTATGGCGAGAATGTTGGGATGATTGAGTGCAGCCACCGCGCGCGCCTCTTGCTCAAAGCGCCGCAGCCGGTCGGCATCGCGCGAAAAAGATTCCGGCAGAACTTTCAGCGCGACCTCGCGGCCGAGCCGGGTATCGCGGGTGCGATAAACTTCCCCCATGCCGCCCGCGCCGAGCGGAGCAAGGATTTCGTAGGGACCTAGTTTCGTGCCAGAGGTAAGGGCCATGCGTTCGCGCAATTATAGTGGAAGCTTCTGGAAAGCAAAGCGACCGGCACCAAGTTTTTACCGCGCGGCAGAGAGAATTGTGTCCCGGGCGTGGACCAGCGCAGAATGCTCGCCAAAAAAATCGTAACTGCCCTGGCCGAACGTCGTGATACGAAGCGCTCCATCAGAAGTCAGATTGGCTGATTTAATGTTGCTCCTTGGCACTGAGATCGGAGGTTCACACCCCCTGGGACTCGGAGAGGCAACGCATTGATAGGTGATCGAGCCCGACGAGAGTACGGTCAACTGTCCACTGGAAAAAATCACGTTGTTACTGGGATGCCCGAAGACGGATCCCACTCCCCCAAAGACATTCAAATGGCGATGCCGGACAAAAATACTAAACCCTGCCTTCGGACCGGAGTGTAGCGCTCGCGGAGACGCCGCTTTGCGAGTCGTCCTCTGTGCGACTGTTCCGGAGTCCACTGCCGCCGATTGTCCCTGGGTGGCCGGGGCTGCTTGATTGCCCGATTGCCCCGATTCTTGCGTCGGTTGCTTTTGGGCGTCCTGCACAGGTGATGACGATGCACCTCCGGAGCCCGTCTGCGATTCCATACTTGCAACAGGCGCATTTCCTGAGTTCGACTTCGGCCAGATCGCAATAGCCATGCCAACCGCCAGGACGGCGATCGTCACACCTGCGGCAATGATGCCATTGCGGGATGACCAGAACTTAGGATCCCGCACCCTCGCCATGAAGGACGCTGGTATCGGATAATCCTTCGATCCGCCCTGCTGCCCGGCCAGTTGTACCGCCTGTGGCTTCTCGCACGCGGCCTCGACCACGGTTTTCTGCAGAGGGTTAACCGCGACTACAGGAGCCTGGGCTCTCTCTCGATATTTCTCCGGCACGACATCTATGTTTTCCAGCAACACTCGCTTTTCGGCCGGGGGAGCAAGCGGCTTCGCCTTAAACGACGTCCTGGAGGACGCTGCGGTTATACCTGAATCGGGCACAGCGGAGTGCCCGGCGGGTCGACCCGGCATAATCTTGTCAATCGTGTCGGCCAGATCGGCGAGGTGTTGTTCGAGCGGGAGTGTCATGGCGTCCAGCCAGTGCACGGACCCGATGAAGTAATCAAGAGACTTCGCCGGGATCACGTCCTCAATGCGTAACGGGATAATCGGCACGCCACAACTGACAGCCCGCTCGACTTCTTTCGGGATGTGCCCGGAAGCGTTGGCGTTTGAAGAAAAGACCAGCACCATTAGCCGGCAGCCATGGATGGCATCGATGATCGCTTCACCGTAGGGTTGACCGGGCTGGACGTCGCGCGGAGCGATCCAGCAACGGATATTTCTGGCCTCTAGGACGGCGCAGGCGGCATTGGCTGCCGCCTTGTCCTTGGACGCGTAACTGATAAACACGTCGTAGGCCATCTGGGTAGCTTCTCCTTTCCCCTGAAGCAGAGGGTATCACCAGACCCTCAATAAGGCGGACGCGGTCGGTCTTGGAATTTCGTAGTACTCAAAGAGCATATCCGCTACTGATCATGGGGAGCCTGAGCCCGTTCCCGAATCTCCGGACCCAAGGGTGCCCGCCACAACAGAGACGAAGGACTCTTCGCTGCCCACATAGTGTGCTCACGCGAGATGGCGTTTTCTGCAATCAGCACGCCTTCAATGAAGTCATCCTGCGCATCGGCTGGGATCACCCAGTCCCGCACGATCTGAACAAGTTCCTCGCACGCCATGCGGTAGCTTTCCTTAAGCTCATCAAATCTTTTCGCCTGCGCGAAGGCGATGATCGAAGCAGCGATCGTGGTGAGAAACGGAACAAAGTTAATATGCCGATTCGGAAATAGCCACATCATCCAGGTGACGTGGGCGAGTCTCAATGCGATCGCTGCGGCGATAACCTCAACGATAAATGATAAACACAAGCATATCTCGGCCCAGTTGTCGTTGGAGTTGGATTTGAGTGCATACCAGACAATCTGGTTGACCAGACGGTCGACTATGTACACAGCCCGGCGCTTTTTCCATTCCAGCTTCCTAACCGCAACCATACGCGGGGTTATCGTTACGTCTGTGCTATCTCCTGCCTTCTCGATATCGGTTATCTTTTCATCTCTGCCATGTCTCTTATCGGACTCCTTCAGCAGTTGGGCGGCGATTTTGTTCCATTCATTGTTGGCCAGCTTGTCGGCCGGGTCGTCGTCCTGTTCGTCCTGATCAAACGGGTGTACCTTCATCATGTATCGCCATGTTAGAGTTTTTAGGCTTTCGGCCAGAGCGCGTTTCCCAAACCATTTGGCGTCATGATGCTTTATGCGTGAGAAAACTTGCACGAACATCATGGTCAGGAGCCACCCGAATACCACCCACGCGATCCGCCCACTTTCCGGTGGCTCCCAGAGATCGCTAGCCAACGCTACTGCACAGGCCAGCACCAGTTCGATGCGGATGAAACACAAATACCATCCCTGACCACTCAGGGACCGGCGATCCGCGTCGCGCCATGCCACCGGGTAATCCGCATCACCAAATTCACTCTCGTCAGACATAACATCCACCTACCGGGATCTTAGGTTGATTCTTGTACTCCCGCACCCTTCGTTACAGATACGGCCTATCTTCCAATCTTGAGATCTCGTGGCGTTGGCAATCGAGTGCCCTCGAAAACAAGGCATGCCCTTTGACTCTCGCAATCTCGCCGCTTCGGGTACCCGAATGTCAGCTTCTGGGGGGGCTTGGGTCGTTACCGAAGCGGACGGAATTATACACCGGGTTTTCGGTCTGCTTCGCCCGATTCTGTACCTCCAACCCACATTCTCGAATTACTGCGCCCCATGCCGGTTGTAGTTTGGATAGTCGGGCTTATGCGGTTCCGGCGCAGGGTGCTTGGCCAGTTCGTCGAGCGCCAGACTCACGGCTTTTTCAAGCTGCGGATCATGCCCTTCGCTGACCGCTTTTGGTTCCATGTCCACTTCGTAATCCGGTTGCACGCCGTGGTTCTCCACATCCCATTGACCCTGCGGATTGAAGAATCCAAAGCTGGGTGAGGTGACCTGGCCGCCATCCATCAGTACCGGGATGCCGCCGATTCCGACCAGTCCACCCCAGGTGCGCTTGCCCACCAGCGGACCCAGTTGCGCTTCACGGAAGTACCACGGCATCGCGTCGCCGCCAGATCCGGAGAATTCATTGGTGATCATCACCTTTGGTCCCAGGATTGAGGCCTGCGGAGTGCGGTAGATCGCTCCGTAGCGGGGAGCCCACCAGCTCATCAGGGTGCGCTGCATGGCGTGGATGATATAGTCCGCCGCCTGCCCACCGCTGTTGAAGCGCTCGTCAATCACCGCCCCCTGCTTGTCGAGCTGCGCGAAGTAATAACGGTTGAAGTTTGTCAGACCGCCCAGAGCCGTGTCCGGCAGATAGATGTAGGCCAGCTTTCCGCCGCTCAGCTCCTGCACCTTGCGCCGGTTTGCCTCGATCCACGCCAGGTTGCGCAGACTGAGCTCATCGGGGATCGGCGTCACCGTAACCTCGTGCGCATCTTTGTTGTTGCCGCTCGCATCGCTCGAGATCTTCAGCACCACCTGCGTTCCCGCCGTGCCCTCCAGCAGACGCTGAATGTCATCCGAGGCGCTCAGGTCCTTGCCACCGATGGCAAGGATGAAATCCCCTTCTTTGACTTTCACTCCCGGCTCCGCTAGCGGGGCATGCGCCCGCGGATTCCAGTGCTCGCCCGTATAGATTTTCTCTATCCGGTACCGACCGTTGACGATCTCATACTCGGCGCCGAGCAGACCGCCGGGTACGCGATTCGGGTGGGGAATCGTTCCTCCCAAGCCGCGCAGATGGCCGATCGAGAAGTCGCCAAGCATTTCCTGGAAAAGATAATTCAGATCGCCGCGCGAGCCCACCTCGTCCAGATAGGGCCTGTACTTTGCTTCTGCCGCAACCGTGTCCACACCGTGATAGTGCGGATCGTAAAAGAAGCTGCGCTCGATCTGCCATATCTCGTGAAACATCTGCCGCCACTCGGCGCGCGGATCCACGCGCACTTCCATCTTCGACAAGTCCAGCTTTCCCTCGCCTGGTTTGACGGGCGCATCGGCGGGAGCGATAACAAACGTTGGCGCTGGACCGGAGCCCGGCGGCGCGCCGTCTGCCTCCTCGCGTCCTATCTCCAGCAGCATCTTCTCCCCGTCGAATGAAAGATCAAATCCCGCAATGTGCTCGGCCAGCTTTTCCGATTTCTTCGTCTTCAGCACGAAGCGGGTCAGCGTCTGGCCGCGTTCTGCCTGGAATCTTCCTCCACCTTCGAGCAGATAAAGCACGCCTTCCTTGCCCGCCGCCAGACCGGTATAGCTGGTTGGAGGCAACGGAAGCGTCGCGGCGCGATCCTCCAGATGTTCGAGATCGATCTTCACCGGCTTTGGCTTCTCGGGCTTTTCCGGTTTCCCTCGCTTGCCTGCCTCATCCGATTTCTTTGCCGCATCGGGTTCGTCTTTATCGGCGTGCTCATCGCCGGAGTCCTTCTTGTCCTTTGCGTCCTTATCTTTGTCTTTGTCTTTATCTTTATCTTTATCTTTGTCATCCTTTGCGCCGGGCGCCTTCTCGTCTTCGCTTTGCGGAGCCACGGGAGAAACCGTGTCCGCCCCGAGCGCCAGCCCGTATACGCTGCGCGTCACGCTAAAGGCGTCGCTGCTCATGTCCAACCCGCTCGTGGACGTTCCGTAATTCGTGCTTTCCGTGAAGTAGAGATACTGCCCGCCGCGGTCAAATGCGGGGAAGCGAACATCGCTCATGCCATCGGTGACACGCGTGCTCTTGCCCGAGGCGACGGAGCACAGGAAGAGCGCATGAAACCGGTTCGACACGCTTTGCGTATACGCGAGCCACTTTGAGTCCGGCGACCAGGCGGCGTCGTAGTCCCCATCGTCGACCACGGCCTTGTCGATGACCGTGGCCTTGCCCGTCACCGTGTCCAGCAGCCAGACCTCCATCTTGTTGTCGTGAAAAGCAATCAGCTTTGAGTCCGGCGACCATGTCGGCTGGAAATAATATGTCGCTTCGTTCGCCAGCGGAAACTTCTTCACCTCGCCAGCACCGGTCTGGCTGCTGATGTGCAATGCATACTGGCCCGACTCATCGGAGAAATACGCAATGCTCTGTCCATCGGGCGACCACGCCGGCTCGCGCTCCATCACCCCCGGAGTACTGGTGATATCCCGTGTCGTGCTTTCTTTAGCGGGGACGGTGAGGATGTCGCCGTGCGCCTCAAACACCGCGCGCAGCCCGGTGGGCGAGATGCCATAGTTCTGAATATCGCGATCTGCCGGCGAAATACGCGCCCGCACCTCGGGCAGGTCGGCGCTCACGTCCACGCTGATCGCGTGGGTCTGGCCACTCGCCGTGTCATACAGGAACAGCTCGCCGAAACGGTCGTAGACGATGCCTCCCGGCCCCGCGCTCGCCGAACGAATATCCGCGCCGTCGTTCTTCACCACCTCGGTTACAGCTTTCGTCGCCGGGTCGAAGCGAAACAGCGATATCGGCCCGTTGCGGTCGGAAAGAAAATAGACCTGCTTGTCTACCCAGACAGGATTGAAGTCATTCGACCGTTCCCGCGGGACTTTCACCACGTCCAGCGTCGCCATGTCGGCGATCCAAACCGAGCTTGCCAATCCGCCGCGATAGTTTCTCCATGCCACATAGGTGGAATAATTGAAGGGTGACGCGCCGCCCACCGGCGAGTAGGCAAAGTATTTTCCGTCCGCAGAAAACTTGCCGGAGAAAGCCATCGGCAGCGGCAGCGCGGTGGCTAGCCCGCCGTTCAGCGAAACCTTGAACAGCCGCGTATAACGCGGGCTGCCACTTTCGCGGTTCGAACGGAAGATCACGAACTTACCGTCCGGCGTCCATGCCACCGCAGAATCCGCAGCCGGATGGTAGGTGAGGCGCTTCGGAACTCCGCCGGTTGCCGGGACGACAAAGACATCCGTATTGCCGTCGTATTCGCCCGTGAAGGCGATCAGGCTGCCGTCGGGCGAGAAGACCGGGTCGGTCTCAATGCCCGTGCCCGTCGTCAGACGAGAGGCGTGGCCGCCATTACGGCCTACGGTCCACAAATCGCCAGCGTAAGAAAAAACAATCAGATTGCCGTTGAACGTTGGCCGCTGCAGCAAAGGGTGCGAAGCCTGAGCGCTGACGACCAGCGGACAAAGCGCGACGAAAATCACGGCAAGAAATGGGCGAATCAGCCTCATCTGTTCTGCTCCTAGGTGGTGGCGCCGCGCGGACGACATAGGCCGTTCCGCCGTCTGTACTTGCAGTGAAACTGTGCGGCACGCTGAAAGTTTATGCCAGGTTCGATTGGCGATCACATTTGGCGATCGTTACTGGCGATCAACCAAAATCACCCGAGCAAGTTTATATCAATCCTTCTGAGAGGGTTTACCGAAGGCGATAAACAGCAAGCGGCGAAGAAAAAACGTTGCCCAGCTACTGCAGTTTCGCGTACTCCGCCTTGGCTTCCTTCAGGATGGGAACATCCGGGTCGGCGTCCTTCCACAGCGCGAGGAAGTCCTGGTAAGCCGCCCGTGCAATCGCCCCTTCAGGGCCTGGGAGTCGAGTTTCGACTTTTTTCCGCGGCCTCCTAGTCGCTATCCGGCGGATCTATTTCAACTTCGTCATTCTTGATAAAGAAGCTTCCCTCCAGTGGGGCCGGAATCGTTTTGTACGCAGTTGGAGACTGATGGAAGTTGAAGAAGTCGTGGAGATCGTTGGTCGCTCGCAAATCGGCAAAGCCGAGATTGCCAAGGCCAAAAATACCCTCAATGCCCTTTAGGATGCTGCCAAAATCGTATTCCGAGTTGCTGATATACCCGGGCTTGGTCGAGTAGGCTGAAACCACGACCAGCGGGACGCGAAAGCCGAGTTGATAGTCGTTTTGATTCGTGCCGGTCTGGAAAATGGGCCGCGCGTGGTCGTACCAACCTCCCCAATCGTCCCAGGTAATGAATATGACCGTGTCTTTCCAGTAGCCAGTACCGTCGTCGCAAGATGTATTCGTTCCAATGGCGTTGACAATGGCCGCCACCCACGACGGTCCTTGGCCACTATTGATCGGATGGTCGGAATACTGTCCGGCTGGAGTGATCCAACTTACTTGCGAAAGCGCGCAGTTAGAGATGTCGTTCAATACATCCGGCGGCAGAGGGTCGACAAAACCGTTTGACTCGCCTTTCGTCCAGTCTGGCCCGGTGCACACGCCCGACTGGGGTATGCAGATATTCGAAAGCGAGTTCGGCGCTACCCACAGACTAGTCTGCCCTTGAGCATAGTAGGTCCAGGTGATTTGAGGACTGGGCTGACTAAACAGGTAGTCCATGGCATTGCGCGTAAAGCATTGCACGGTTTCGTCGCCGGGGGTCTCCGTGCCATAGGGCGGCGCGCCGTTCCCGTTCGGCCTGATCAGTTGCACCGAGTTGCCCGAGCCACAGCCATAGTCTGTATTGGGAGCGTTCTCGGAGACAAAGATGCCTAGCGGATCGTCTTCTGCGTTTGGCGCCGAAGTAGCACCGAAAATAAATTGATGCGCTGGATAACTTGGGCCCTGGTTAGTCTGAAACATTCGGTTGGCCCAACCATAGGTCGTTGCTAATGTGATATAGGGATCGAGAAGGCCACCGTTGCTCCCGTTGCTATTCGTTACCGGGGTGTTGTACACATACATGAACTGCGAATAGTTGTCGGCCGGAACCACGCAGCCAAAGATGTTCGCCCCGCAGACTTGCGGAACGATGACTCCGGGTTTGCCGCTGATGCCCTGGTTTTGGAACTCGAAATTCCACCCGCTGATAGTTCCGTTGAGCTTCGGTCCGCCGTGGCTGTGGTCCAGATCAAAATTGGTAGCCAGTCCGACCGGGGTTAATGGCACTGTCTGGCCATCGGCATTCACATAGCTCGATACGATCTCATATTTTCCCCCAATGCCTGACGCGCTACATCCAGGTACGCCACCGTTGGCGGTGCATAACCCCTGAAAGAGATTGTCGGGCGTTCGGTTTTCCTGAAAGATCACGATAACGTGCTTGATTGGAGTGCTTCCGTATTGGGCGTGAGCGGCAGTGGCCGCGAGCGCGGCGGCGAGAAGAAACAAAATCCTGGGGGTGGCTTTCATAACGATTCTCCTTCTTACGGAATTGGCGGGTAGACGAGGTGAGCTACTCTGACGCAGGTCGCGACGCACCTACTATCTTCCAACTCGTCATAACCCATCAACCGAATAAAAGACTCGCCACTTCCTGCAAAAAAGTCCTTCTTGCATCGCGTCTGCAATAAATTGCAGCTGTGCCGGCCACATTTGCACTGACGATATAATGATGCCACGAAGGAAAGGACGCAGTATGTCCCTGCCTAAGACATGCGTGGCGCTTATTTTTGCGGCATTCGCCGTCGCTCAGGCTGCGGCAGTGACATGCGAGAGTCTGGCCTACCTTAAGCTGACATACACTACGATCACGGCAGCCCAGTCGATACCCGCGGGCACCTATACCGCGCCTGACGGTGAGGTCTTTGCAAACATGCCCGCATTCTGTCGTGTGGCAGCCACGCTGACGCCGACCAGCGATTCCGAGATCGGAATCGAAGTGTGGATGCCATCCTCCATCTGGAACGGGAGGTTCGAGGGCGTCGGAAACGGCGGTTACGCGGGATCGATCCCTTACAGTGCAATTGCGCCAGGGCTGTCACTCGGGTACGCCACCGTCGGTACGGACACTGGCCACGTTGGATCGTCCAGTTATGATGCATCCTTTGCGCTCGGACACCCGGATAAGATTATCGACTTCGGATATCGCTCGATCCATCTGATGACCGTCATCGGCAAGCAGATTGCATCTGCCTTCTACGGCAAGGATCCGAAGCGCTCCTACTTCACCGGCTGTTCAACCGGCGGACGACAAGCCCTGATGGAGGCGCAACGCTTCTCGAGCGATTACGACGGTATCGTTGCCGGTGATCCGGTGGCCTACTACACGCACCATCATGTCGGTGGCAATCTGTGGGTCGTGTGGCAGATGTTCAACAACCCTGCCAGCACTGTGTTCACGACGCAGGATACGCTTCTCGGCAACGCGGTCAATGCAGCCTGCGACGCCCTTGATGGGGTAGTGGATGGCGTCCTGAACAATCCCCGACGCTGCCACTTTGATCCCGCAGAGCTCCTGTGCGAAGGTTCGCAAATGCCTCCGAACTGTCTTACGGCTGAGCAGGTCGAGGCAGTTAGGAATTTGTGGACTGGCCCTGATCAGATGGTGCACCAGCCGGGCTATTACCCACCTTTTGAGCGGGGCGGAGAAGCCGATGGCTGGCCGTCAACCATCTCTCCACCACCGCCGCCGGCGGCGCAAACGGACGACCACGCGGAGATCGGAATTCCTTTCTTCGAGTATTTCGTCTTCGACAATACGAACTGGGACTTTCAGACTTTCAACTGGATTTCCGGACCAGCTTATGTGGAAAACAAAGTGGTGGTTCCCGGTCAGACCTTGTCGTCGGTTCTGAATTCGATCGATGCCGACCTGAGGCTGTTCCGGGCGCAAGGCGGCAAGCTCGTCCAGTACCATGGATTCAGCGACCCCGAAGTGCCGCCATTGACGAGTATCAACTACTTCGAGAGCGTCGTAAACTTTCCAGGCGGGTCATTTTCGGGCAGCATGGACCGCACCCTGGACGAGACTCAGGAGTTTTATCGACTCTTCATGGTACCTGGCATGAACCACTGCAAAGGCGGCCCCGGCGCAAATGTATTCGACATGCTCACCCCGCTCGTCGATTGGGTTGAGCGCGACCTTGCGCCAGACAGAGTTCTTGCGACGCATTATCTCAACAACGATCCAGATCAAGGTGTCGCGTTCACGCGTCCCTTGTGCTCCTATCCAAGCGAAGCCGTGTATAAGGGTGGCAATCCCAACGATGCGGTCAGCTTTGTCTGCAAGTGATCGATAGCAAAAAAATCCAGCCTGACTGCAACCCAAGCAATTGCGACAAAGTCTGGAGGCGCGGGTCGGAATCGAACCGACGTATAAAGGTTTTGCAGACCTCTCCCTTACCACTTGGGTACCGCGCCCGGTCAGTTCACAGTAGAACCTTGAGCGCGGATTTGTCCAGAACACGTTGGGATGTCAACGACTATTTTCTCGCGGCCAGATATGTGCTACAACACCGGACATGAGTTCCACATCCAGTTCAACGCGGAATTCGTCCGCTTTCGCGACTGCGGGCAAGGTTGAGAGTGCGACTGGCGCGCCTGCGAATCCTAAGCAGGACGCGTCCTCGATCTGTCCCAATTGCTCGACCGAGTTGCGCGTACACCGCTGCAAGGTGATCTGCAAGAAATGCGGCTTCTATTTGAGCTGTTCCGATTTTTACTGAGGCAGGCCACGGTGCCCGCACAATTTCCTCTTCGAACTCCTACAATAGAGCACGAGTTCGTTTTTATCCTCATCTCAGGAGATTGACATGCAACGAAAAGCGAGTGCAGTTTGGAAGGGCGGTCTTAAGGATGGAAAAGGGACAGTTTCGTCCACCAGCGGCGTTCTTTCGAATACGCCGTATTCGTTTGCGACGCGGTTTGAAAACACCCCGGGGACGAATCCCGAGGAACTGATTGCGGCGGCGCATGCGGCGTGTTTTTCGATGGCCTTGTCCGCGCAACTCGGCGGCGCGAACCTGACCCCGGAGAGCATCAGCACGGCGGCTACGCTGACCATGGAAAAACTCGATGCGGGTTGGACCATCACAGCCGTGCATTTGGATGTGGTCGCGAAAGTGCCGGGCGCGAGCGCGGAAGCATTCAGCACGGCGGCGCAAAATGCAAAAGCGGGCTGCCCGGTCTCCAAGGTTCTGAACGCTAAGATTACGATGGATGCGAAGCTGGGCTAAGGGTATCTGCTTTCCGGTAATTTTGTGGTCCCGTTGGATTTTGTCAACTTCAACGAAGTGAGGGATCTGCATTTTGCGGCGGGCTGCAGATCCCTCACTTCGTTCGGGATGACAATTCCTGTAAAAGAACTTAGCTTTGCGAGCGCAGGACGCGGCGCAGCTTTTGATTGATTCTTACCGCTTCCTGAGAGGCCTGATCGATCAGTTCGACCCAGCGGCGGGTATTCTCGGGCGGGCCGGCCTGCGAAATCAGATACGTCGCTTGCACAATGGTTTCGAGCGCGTTGCTGAGATCGTGCGCCAGGGCGCGGAGTTCCTTCGCTAGCTCTGCAGGAATTTTATCGGAGTCATTTGACATGATCTTGCGTGGCGCTTAGCGGCTTGCAAATGGCGGACCCCACCGAAGATTCGGACTCTGAGCCCGTTTGACAGCCCGACGCCAGCCAGTAGATATTAGTGTAGTCGCCCGTAAAGAAGGCCCTGCCGATTTTTTCTTTTTATGCGGATATGGCGGAACTGGCAGACGCGCTAGGTTCAGGTCCTAGTGATCGCAAGGTCGTGGAGGTTCGAGTCCTCTTATCCGCACCAAAAACAGCTCTCAGCTCTCAGTTGTCAGAACCAAATCAAGCGCCCGCAGACAACCGGTGTGTGCTGCGGCTTTGCGCGATCCCGTACTGGCGGATTTTATAGAGCAGTGCTTTGTAGCTGATCTTGAGCAGCACCGCGGCTTGTTTACGATTCCAGTTCGTTTCTTCCAGCGCGCGGGCGATAGCTTCCGCCTCCGCTCCATCTTTGGCGTTGCGCGACAGAGACTTCAGACCGCCGCTGCCGGACTCGGCGGCCGCTGCTGCGGTTCTCCCGGGAATATCCGCGTGCATTCCCGCACCGCCATCGGGCCGGGGCTGCAATTCGGATGCAGCCAGCGTTTCGTCTCCCAGAACCAGGTAGCGCTTGATGAAGTTGCTCAGTTCGCGCAGGTTGCCCGGCCACGAATGCTGCAGGCATGCCTCCATCAAGGGGGGCGAAAGAGGCAACGGCGAACGCGCGTAGGATTCTGACATGCGCGACATGAAATGCTTCAGCAGGATTGGAATTTCTTCCTTGCGCTCACGCAGCGGAGGCAACGACATCGTGAAGGCGTTGAGGCGGTAGTAAAGATCCTCACGCAGTCGCTTGTTGGCGAGTGCTTCGGGAATGTTGATGTTGGTGGCGGCCAGGATACGGACGTCGACTTTGACCAGGGTTCGGCTGCCCAGGCGCGAGAACTGCTGGTCCTGCAGGACGTGCAGCAACTTGGCCTGCAGCCCCGGCGGCATCTCGCCGATTTCGTCGAGCAGGATGGTGCCTTTGTTGCACAGCTCGAACTTGCCCGGCTTGGCATGATTGGCGCCGGTGAAGGCTCCTGCCTCATACCCGAACAGCTCACTTTCGAGCAGGTCGGCGGGCACCGCCGCACAGTTCACTTTGAGGAAGGTGCGGTGAGCACGCGGCGAAAGCTTATGGATCAGGCGGGCGAGCACTTCCTTGCCCGTACCACTTTCGCCGAGCAGCAGGACCGGGATGTCGACGTTGGCGACCAGCGCCGCCTGCGAGCGAATTTTTTTCATCGCCGGACTGGCCGCGACGAAGAACACGTCGTCGCAAAGTTCTTCGATTTCGCCGGCATAGCTCTCCGCCTTGGCCGTACCCACGCACTGTCCAATGACCGCATCGAGTTCGGCTTTCTGGAACGGCTTGGTCAGATAATCGATCGCGCCGAGGCGCATCGCCTGCACCACTTTGCGGGTGTCATTCACGCACGAGAGCATGACCACTTTCAATCCCGGCCGGAGATGGCGAAGTTGTTCGAGAGTCTGTAATCCGTCGATGCCGGGCATGATCAGATCGAGCAGCACCAGGTCGGGCCGCAGTCCCTTCTGGATGTGCTCAACCGCCTCTTCGCCGGTGCTGGCGGTTTGCACTTTGTGCTCATCCACTTCCAGCAGGGTGCGGATATAACGCAGCATTCCCGGTTCGTCATCCACCAGCAAGATGTTGGCGGCTTCGCTCATTTAGGTCCTCGTGGCTGGGTGCTCAGAATTGGTTTCAGGGGGATAAGAAAAGAAAACTTGCAGCCTGCGCCCGGTTCGCTTTCGACCCAGATTTTGCCGCCCATGCCTTGCAGAAGACGGCGGGCAATGGCGAGTCCGAGACCCATGCCCTCGGCCGATTCGCTGCCCGGCAGGCGGAAGAAATCATCGAAGACTTCCAGGTGAAACTCCGGCCGAATGCCAGGGCCGGTATCGGCAACGCTGACTTTGACAGCATTAGGTACGTCGGTCGATTGACGCCGGCGATCTGCATTGATTCGTGAATTGCTCACCCCGCGACGCTCCCACATATGCGGCTCGGCGTGCAGCCAGACGGTGCCGCCCTGAGGAGTGTACTTGCAGGCGTTCTCCAGCAGATTCGAAATCACACGCTGGATTTTCGGGGCATCGAAGGCGAAGGGCGCCAGTTTGTCATTGGCCAGGAAATACAGTGCGAGCCCACGCTCCTGAAACCGGCCCGACCAGAGCCGGCAAACCTCAGAAAGGCAGGCGTTCAAGTCGCCTTCCACAAACTGCATGCGCAGTTCGCCGGTTTCGAGGACGCTGAAGGTCAGAAAGTCGTGAATAAATTGTTGCAAGCGTTGTCCGCTGGAAAACATGTCGGCCATCACTTCGCGTTGCCGGTCATTCAGCGGTCCGAGCTTCTGACTGCGCAGCAATTCAATATAGCCGTTGAGGATCGCCAGGGGCGTCTTAAGGTCGTGGGCGGCAGAGGCCAGAGCGTTCGTGGTCTTGCGGAAACGATCGCGCAATTGCTCCAGCTCGCGCAGGACTTCTTCCCCGGAACTGGAAGCGAAAGCCGGAGCCGTGCCGGTTGACGGCAAGCTATCTTTCGCACTCTCGTCAGCAGGCGTGGCGAATGAACCCTTCTCGAATAGCGAAGACATGGAGAACCAAATTATGCAAATTCAGGGGAGGAAATCTGCTTCCATCAGGACGAGGGATAAAGCGACTATATGTCACCTATAACAGACTGTCAATTGCAAACCGCTCCAAACTCAAAGTGAAAAAGATTGCACCTTTTTGACATGACCAAAAGTCATTGTAAGATTCTGAGGCTGCGACATTACTTCGGTAATCTCCGTGTCAAAGGCGAGGTTTGGGGTGATTCCGGGCCGCCTCGGCTTCCTTCAGAGGTTTGGCCCGTGAGGTGCGGTTCTTAGGCCAAGAAATTCCCCTTAAGGTCGGACCACACACGTGCCTCGTAGCTTATCGAAGAAGGAAGAACGCAAGTGGGCGCGGCTCCAACTTGCCATTCCGGTTTTTGTCCGTGCGCGCGATGGCAGCGGCAAGGATTCCCTCGAGTTTGCCACGGCCGTTAACGTCTCTGCGGGGGGTGCTTTGGTCGTAGTTCGCCGTTCTTTGCCACAATCGGCGGCGATTTCACTGGAAATTCCCTGTGCTCCAGTCGGGCCCGCTCACGGTTTGAAGACCTCTTCTCGGGCCATCCAGGCGAAGGCGGTGTGGATTACGCACCTGGATGATTATCATCTGCTGGGGCTGAAGTTCGACCGCCCCCTAAGCACCGATGCGGCGGCTGTCTCCGGTAGGCGTTTGAGGAAAGCAGGGTCTGTAGTGTGAAATGTTTTTCCCTTCCTATACCTCTCCCGGAATGGCACGTTGGTGCCATGCCGGTTATTGGCACTTGTGGGCTATGATCACTCTAAGCCACTCACAAGTTGAGCGTTAACGGAAAGCTTCCGCAGCGCTCGGCGCCCTTCCCCAGTTTGGTGCTTGAGATGCACTTTTAGTGCATGCGGATGAACAACACTCATCGCATGGGGATTTCACTCTTATGACCACACTTTCGGTAACTACTTTGGCGCAGTCGCTAGGCGAGGTTCCCCCTGACAATATCATTTTTGGCCACTCTGAAGTGATGCAGTCCGTTCGTTTGCGGCTGGGCAAAGTGGCCGCCGCCAACGTCCCGGTTCTGATCACCGGAGAGAGCGGCACTGGGAAAGACATTATCGCCCGGCTCATCCATGGTCTGTCTCCGTGGAAAATCGGGCCCTATGTAAAGGTGAACTGCCCGGCGATCCCCGGAACCTTGCTCGAAAGCGAACTGTTCGGCTACGAAAAAGGGGCGTTCACCGGCGCCGTTGGATCGAAGCCGGGACGAGTCGAACTGGCCCATCGTGGCACTTTGTTTCTCGATGAGATTTCCGAACTTGACCCCTCGCTGCAATCGAAGCTTTTGCAGCTTCTGCAGGATGGACAGTTCTGCCGGATCGGCGCCCAGGAAGATAAGAAGGTCGAGGTGCGGGTGGTTTGCGCCACCAACCGCAACCTGGAAGCGGAGATTGAAGCTGGGACTTTCCGCCAGGATCTTTACTACCGCATCAATGTGGTGAATATACGGATGCCGGCACTGCGGGAACGCCGTGGCGACATAGACGATCTGTGCGCTTACTTTCTCGAATACTACAACCGTAAATTCAACTGCCGGGCGCGGCCTCTGTCGAATGAAGTGCTGGCGGTGCTGCAGAAATATCATTGGCCGGGAAACATCCGCGAACTGGAAAATCTGATCAAGCGCTACGTGATCCTGGGCCACGAAGAAGTGATCACTAACGACCTGGTGGCACGCGAGCCGGACTTTTTCAATCAGGAGATTTCGCTGGACGGCCCGATTTCTCTGAAGAAGCTTACCCGCCAGTGCGTGCGCGAACTGGAGCGCAAAGTCATCCTCAAAGTGCTGCAACAGCACCACTGGAACCGCAAACAGTCGGCCCGCACGCTGGGGATCAGTTACCGCGCCCTGCTTTACAAGATCCGCGATGCCGGCTTGCCCTCGAACCGTGCTCTGCGCCTGCGGCAGGCGGAGAAGAACGCCGTCGACGGCACGTCAACCACCGGTGCCGCAGCCGACTGAATCAAGAGGTCAGAGGTATGAGGTCAGATTGAAGAGGTAAAGCTCGCTTGCGGGCCGGTTGGAGATTACCTCTGCAATCTGACCTCATACCTCTGACTTGGCCTTACCCGCTGAGTCTTTCTTCCAGGTCGCGAAGCGCCGCGCTCCACTCGTTCAACCCCTCCGCCTCAAGCCACAGATCCTTGAGTTCGGAGTTGGTTCGCACCTTATAAACTGCGCGGCGCGCCAGTTCAGACATTTCGGAGCTCGGGGCGCCCTCGATCTTGCTGACCCATTCTGCAATCTGGCTCGGCACCGCCTGCGGAGGGTTGCCCCTGGCCGTGGCAACGATTTCGGCAACTGCGATCGCGACACTACTTTCGGGCGCGCCCAGATAGTCCCGATCGGAGGCGTCGACCAGCATCTGCTTCAGATCGTCAGCGCCCACCGACTTGAGCCGGCTCAGAAAATTCTGCGCCTCTTCGTTGTCGAAGCTGCCGCTTCCCCAGCCTGGCATGAAACCTCCGGGCTAAATTATAGAATGTACGGCGTGCCTTCCTTCAGGAAGGATCACTTCCGAGTGGCCGACGATCCGACCAGTGGCTGGGCAGCGAGTATTACGTTTAACCCAGCGAAGGGACCTGCGAACTTTGGCCACGACGGTTACCGCGAGAAAACGGCTTCGTGCGGCAAACCTGGCCCTTTCCAACTATTTGTTCAGGCTGGCAGTCCAATCCATCACTACCGACATCGGCGTCAAGGCCGATTTCAGCTGCGTGTTGATCAAGAATCGCTGACCGTCTTTGCTTACATCGTAGGCGAACCGTTCGGACGTGGCGACCATTTCGCGGGGATTCGCCTGGAAGAGCGCCACCGGGCTTCCCACATCGAAGTTGGCACCGATCGTAACGGGCGTGGCCATGATCTTGCCGTCCGGCGCGAGGTAGAACAACTCTTTTCCGTCGCTCCGCCATTTGGGCTGTTCCCCGCCCGCGCTCGACACTTGCCACTTTCCATGCGCTGCAGGAAAGGAGGTTACGTAAATCTCCCATCGTCCACTTTCATTCGAAGCATAGGCGACCCACTTGCCATCCGGTGAAAAGCGGGCCACATTAGGGGCAGACGCTGATTTCAGAAAAAGAGTGGCCGTGAGTTCCGGAAAAGTCAGGTACCACAAGTCGGTGCCGCGTTGATAGATCACGTATTTCCCGTCGTGCGACCAATCGAGTGGATAGCGATCGGGACCTTCCTGCGGGATCAACTGCTCTTCTTGCGACCCGTCCGCATTTTTCACGTACAAGTTGAATCTCTTGGCGCGGTCCGAAGTAAACACCAGCCTGGTCTCGTCCGGACTCCAAAGAGGCGTGGAATCGATGGCGGGATCGAAGGTCAGCCGCTTGGCGCTCTGGTTTGCGAGATCGTAGGTCCAGAGATCGGTATTGGTAGTGGCAAGATCCATGGCGTCGGCGGCAACGAACTTCCCGTTCGGCGACAGAGAGATGTTGCCGTAAACGCCCGGCTTCGTTGCGACTCCAACTTGCTGCCCCTTGCGGTCGAACCAAAGCAGTTGCGACGCTCCTGTATCGCCGGATGATCTCTGAGTGACCAGAACGCCGCCCTCGGAACTGGCGAACACCGCCCTCTGAATTCGCGGCAAGTATTCAATTCCTGTGAGAAACGGAGTGGGTTCTCCGCTTAGTGCAAGTTTCTTCGCGTCGAACCGTTGCGCAAAAAGGGTTTGATCGCGGTAGAAAAGCAAATAACCAGGCGCGGCATAAGCGACGTTCGCTCTGGCTTGTGTAATCAGGCGCTTCTTGCTCGAATTCAGGGCACCCACATAAATGGAAGAGAGAGTGCTCCGGCCGGAAAGGTCCATAGCCAAATATAGAAAGTGGTTTCCGTCAGGCAGAAAAACGGGCCAGCGGTGACTGTCTTCCGCGTGCTCTCTGT
>JBEKXC010000083.1:0-18415 GCA_049512435.1 Terriglobales bacterium
CACGAATTTTCCGACATGTTCGTGGCCTATTTGCTGGCACGGAACATCCGCTATGAAGAGGACTTAGTTGACCAGCTCTTCAATTCCAGCGAAAAGAGACTCGCTCGGATTCTGCTCTTGCTGGCTCATTTCGGCAAGGAAGGTGCGCCCGAAACGGTCATCCCCAAGATCAGCCAGGAGACGCTCGCCGATATGATCGGCACAACCCGGTCCCGCGTCAGTTTTTTCATGAATCGGTTCAGAGAGTTAGGCTTCGTTGACTATGGCGGCGGTGGGCTGCAAGTTCATAGTTCGCTTCTAAATATCGTTCTCCACGACTAGTTTACGCTTGTTCATCAACCGACGAAGGAGATTGCCTTCGCATTCTTCGGGTTGAAGTGGAGTCAGCATCGCCATCAAACCATGGCTATTCCGCAGGATCCTTCTGACGCGTGGCCTTAACGCCCGACAGAATCCCAATGCCTAAGAGGACGATCGCGCCCACGACAATCCAGTGCGCGGGCATGTGCATCAGGTGCGCGGCGTAAATCAATCCGCCGATTAAGATCGCAAACCCAATCGAATAAAGTCCAAACGACATAATTGTCTCCTTAATCGAGTTGACGATGGTGGTTGGCTCCCGACAACTCAACTTACTCCCTTATGCGGGAGGGCAGCCCGGAATCCAAATGCGCTTCGTCTTTCAGCACGCATCAACTCGAAGTTGCTCCTAAAGTGATGGCGACGAACTGGCTTTCTGATCTTTAACCTGCAGGTCATTTACCACTTGCTGAACGTTCGGCACTCCGCTCGCTACCTGTCCGGCACGCGTTCGCTTGTCTTCTGAGTTCACCTCTCCGCTCAGCGTCACCACGCCGCTCTTCACTACATATTTCACGGTTGCGTGCATCTGGTTCTGGATCAGAGCAGCGTCCAGATTTTGCTCGATGCCTCTATCCAGATCGGAGTTCACGGCCTTGGCATCTTTTTCTCCGGCCACCGGAATCACGGCAATCTGATCCGCGACCACCTGGACGCCCGCGAGGGACTTTGCCAGAGATTCGGCGTCTGACTTGGCGTTCGCGCTGGCGACTTGCCCGTCGAGGGTTACGATGCCCCTGTCACGATCTTCGCTGACGGAGACATTCTTAAAGCCTGCTTGATCGAGCGATTTGCGAATACTGTCGGAAACATCAGGGGACTTCGCGGACGTCGTTGAGCATCCGGTCATAATTCCGGCGCTGAGCAGCGCGAGGATTGTAAAGGACAATTTCGTAGTTTTCATGTGTTTTCCTTGTGATCGGTCTCTAGATTGAATCCGAGAGAATGGAGATATTTCTGTCGTTGAAACAGCCTATAGATTCGCTCACTTGCTTCCGCAATGCTGTGCACAATCGCTCACTTTCTGAAAAAGCGCGCCCTACCGCATCTCCGGAATGCCAGACGCTGATTTATAAAACGATCAATTCTGACCAGTCTTCCGGGGCCAGGAGTTAGATACTGGCAACTGACCAGGTTCTGGCGCCAAAGGAAGGTCCTTGGACGGCGTCGGTTCTTGCGACATTTTGATGCATGGAGGGTTTCGATGAATCTGAATCTGATGGACCCTAAACTGATCGCGCTCGCCGCCGTGGCGATTCTAATCATCGCAGTACTTGCTTGGCTCTACGTGCGAAAACGCAGGAACACAACTTCAGACCTGCGAAAGAAATTTGGGCCCGAGTACGATCGGGCGGTGCTGGTGCATGGGGCGGGACGGAAAGCAGAAGCGAAGCTGGAGGATCGCGAGAAGCGGGTTGAAAAGCTCAACATTCGCGATCTTGATCCGATCGAACACGAACGTTTTTCGAAACGGTGGGAGTCCGTGCAGTCTCGTTTTGTTGATTCCCCTAAGGGCGCGGTCACGGAAGCCGACGACCTGGTGTCCTCTGTAATGAAAGCTCGTGGTTATCCCGTATCTGATTTCGATCAGCGCGCCGCCGACATTTCTGTGGACCATCCCCGGGTGGTGGAGAACTATCGGTCCGCGCATGAGATTGCGCTGCGGGTTGGGAAAGATGCAGCAACGACGGAAGATCTGCGAACGGCAATGATTCATTACCGCTCTCTGTTTGACGAACTGGTGCAGATGCCAGCGAGTGTTGGCAGAAAAGAAGTGGCGTAAGAGCACGCGGGCAACTACGCTCTGGCAATCGACTGTGAGACACAATCGGAACGATTACACGAAGACAGGATAAAAACATGAAACCAAGCACGGAAGACAAAGCTGAGGGCAAACTCCACGAAGTGAAAGGGAAAGTTAAGGAAGCGGTCGGAAAGGCGACGAACGACCCAGATTTAGAAGTCGCGGGCAACGCAGAAAAGAACGCCGGCAAAGTTCAAAAATGGATCGGCCGCGCTGAAAAAGCTATTGGAGAATAAGAACGTATCAGCCCTGGCTAGCAAAAAATACCGGAGGGGTCCATGTCACAAACCGGAAGGGAAAGAGCGGCTGATCTGCGTGGGCGGACACGCTCTGAGAGTTGTGCAAAGATAAAGGACCTTGGTTTCACAGCCTCCAGGCACATAAAAATGTACGGCGAGCGTTTCGAGATAGTATCAGACCCTTTCAGTGATGGTGATTGCATAGCAGTTCACGCTATCAGCGGAAACGATCCAGAGATACGCACGCTACGGCTCCCAACGACAATTCTGGTGGGTTCGGAAGATCGATTTCTGAAAAGACCGGGTTTGACCGGGCAAACGACTCTATAGTTTGGCGCCGTTTTAAGACGAGAAATGAAAAGGAAAACTAATGAAAAGGAGAACTAATGACGATGACAAATGAGCGGATTAAGTGCGCGCACCTGCCGTGCCGGTGCTCGGTGCAACCTGGCGATAAATACTGCGGTCAAGCCTGTAAGGAAGCGGGATCCAAAGAGGTTGAGATTGCGTGTCAGTGCGACCACGGAACTTGCCCACTTACCGTCTGAAGAACAGGTAGATGTTATAGGTGTGCAGGCTGGATCTTAGACAGGCTGGACCTTAGATTCGATAAGGATTGGCCAAGGAGAATCTCGATATGAGAATGCGAAGACTTATTTTCCTGCTGTTGGTAGTCGCCGACTTCGCGGCTCTGCCCGTGCTGGCAAAGGGGCAAGCGCTGGTCGATGCGGCAGACTCCTCCGGCAGCGCTGCCAACGTGTCAGTCAGTACGCCGAACCCGTCACCGGATCTGAGTTATATGCGCCCGCCTGAGACAACGAAGCTCCGCAACTACGCGTTCGACGCGTTCGGCCCCTATCCCATCGTCGGCGCCGGAATCGCTGCTGGCATTAACCAGTTTCAGAATACTCCGCCGGAATGGAAGCAAGGCGCGGAGGGTTATGGCAAGCGATTTGGGTCCGACTTCGGCATCGCGGCGACAACTACGACGGTGCGCTATGCGCTCTCGGAAGCCTTGCGCGAAGACACGCTATATTACCGTTGTGAGTGTAAAGGTATGTTCCCCCGGCTCAAGCATGCCGTGATTTCCACCTTTACCGCCCGCCGCGGCGTCGATGGCCATCGTGTCTTCTCTGTTCCTGATCTGGTTTCTCCCTATGCCGGGACCATGACGGCTGTCTATGGCTGGTATCCCAACCGCTACGATTACAAGGACGCATTCCGCATGGGCAACTACAGCTTGCTGGGGTATGTAGTCGCAAACATCTCCCTTGAATTTCTTTATAGCGGGCCGCACTCATTGATGACTCGCATGCACCTCAACGATTCGCACGGAGCGCCCGATTCGAGCTCAAACCCTAGCCCCAAAAATCCATGATCGGCCAATCATGATCGACCAGAAATTCAGCACCGTCGCAGGCGTAGAACCTCCCCTTCCGGGGCCGCGGGCATCTCCTGTGCCTCCCGTTGTGAGGTCCTCTCCGGGCCTGATCAACAAGTTTTTCGAGTGGTTCGGCGATCTGGGCATATTTTTCTGGCGAGTTGTCTGCTCTGCCGTGACGCCGCCGTTTGAATTCCGCGAATTATTTCGGCAACTCGACGAGATCGGATCCATGTCCCTGCCGCTGGTCGCTTTGGCTGGCGCCGCCACCGGGGTTGTACTTTCCATGGAAGCACGCTACAGCCTGACTCGTTTTGGGGCTAAGTCGCTGCTTCCCGCCGCTATCGTGTTCTCCGTTATTCACGAGACCGGCCCCATCATTACCGGTCTGGTAGTGAGCGGTCGAGTGGGCGCTGGCATCGGTGCGGAATTGGCTTCGATGAAAGTGACCGAGCAGATCGATGCCATCGAGACATCTGCCGTTAGTCCTTATCGGTTACTGGCCGCGCCCCGCATCCTGGCTTGCATCCTCGTGCTGCCTCTTCTGACTCTCGCTGCCGATGCAAGCGGCCTGCTGATGGGCTGGGTTGCGCAGGCCCTGGTTGAACCGCTCTCGTTCCATCAGTTCATCAGTGCCGGTTTCAAGGGCGCCGATTTCAACGACTTCCTGCCACCCACCTTTAAGACCATGGTGTTTGGCCTGATCATCGGGCTGATCGCGTGTTTCCAGGGAATGCGTACACGGGGAGGCGCTGCCGGCGTGGGCCGTGCAGCCACAAGTTCGGTCGTTCTGTCCTCGCTGTTTGTGATCCTGGCCGATGTCGTGCTGGTAAAACTCATTCTCATATTTTTCCCATGAATTGTTTCCCATGAACATGATTAAACAGACCGTGGATCCAACAGCTCACGAAGGAAGTATGGGCACCATCGATCAAATTGTGATCAAGCGCGGAGAATCCGAAGAGGGGGACAGCGCGCCGGCTATTGCCGTCGACGACCTGCATAAATCCTTCGGGACTCAAAAGGTGTTAAACGGGATTAGCCTGACCGTGGCCCGCGGCGAGACTTTGGCCGTTCTGGGGCGCAGTGGGACCGGTAAGAGCGTTTTGTTGAGGCTCATCATTGGTCTGGAGAAGCCTGACTCGGGATCGGTTCATATCCACGATCAGGACATCACTGGCCTCAATCTCGACCGACTCGGCGAAATAAGAATGAAGATGGGTTTTCTGTTTCAGCACGCGGCGCTTTACGATTCGCTCACCGTCGAGCAGAACGTGGCTTTTCCCCTGCAGCACCATAAGAAGGAAATGTCGAAATCCGAGCAGACCGACCGGGTGAAGCAACTCCTGGCGGAAGTAGGGATGGAAGGACACCTCGATAAGATGCCTTCGGATCTCTCGGGAGGCATGCAAAAACGAGTCGGGCTGGCGCGTGCTCTGGCTTTGGAGCCGGATATTCTACTGCTCGACGAGCCCACCGCAGGCCTCGACCCGATCAGCGCCGGAGAGATCGATGATTTGGTGCTCAAACTTCAGAAGGAACACCACATGGCATCCATTGTAGTAACTCACGATCTGCACAGCGCGAAGACGATTGCGGACCGTCTGGCCTTGCTCAATGAGGGAAATGTGGTGATCGAAGGCAGCTTTGAAGAACTTCAAAAAAGTGACATCGAATTTGTTCGGGAATTTCTAGGGCATTCGTAGCAAGAAGTATGGAGGACATATGTCGAGAGCGGCGCGGTTGGGAGCTTTCATCGTTGTGACACTGGCAATTCTGGTGGCCGGTGTCTTCATCATTGGAAGCAAGCAGTATCTTTTCAGCTCCACCTACCAATTGAAGGCGCAATTCGACAATGTAGTGGGCCTGGATGCTGGAGCCGATGTGCGGGTGGGCGGTGTTCACAGTGGAACCGTGAGCAGCATCGTGTTGCCGCACAAGCCGGGCGAAAAGGTCACGGTAATCATGGATCTTGCAAAGTCGACGCACGAGATCATCAAACAGGATTCCGTGGCCACTATCGAAACCGAAGGCTTGTTGGGCAACCAGTATCTGGCGATCTCGTTTGGATCCACTGGGACAGCCGACGTGCGGAACGGCGATACCATCGCGAGCCAGCCGCCGCTTGAAATGGCAGAGCTGCTCCAAAAGACAAGCGGGATTCTAGACAGCAGCCAACAAGCCATCCAGAACGCCACTCGGGCGACGGCCAATCTAGACTCGATAAGCGCCAAGATCAATACGGGTCAGGGAACCGTAGGAGCGCTCGTGAACGACAAACAGCTCTACACCAATCTCGAACAGACGACAAGCACGATGCAGAACACGATGGTTCAGGCGCAAGCGGGTGTCACGGACTTCCAGGAGAACATGGAGGCCATGAAGCACAATTTCTTCCTGCGCGGGTATTTCAAGAACCGTGGCTACGAAGATTCCGCCGAGCTGGCACAAAATGAGATCGAGCGGCTGCCGCCAGGCGCAGCAACAAAGGAGTTTACATACTCAGCGAAACAGCTCTTCGATAAGCAGGATTCGGCGAAGCTGAAGAACCAGAAATCTCTGAACGCCAGCGGCGAGTTCTTAGCGAACAACCAATTCGGGTTTGCGGTGATCGCCGCTTCCGCAGGCATGGAAGGCGATACTCAGAAGGACTTGGTGCTTACCGAAGCCCGAGCCATGGTGGTGCGCGAGTATTTGGTCGAGAACTTCGGATTCGACGATAGTCAGCTCAAGACTCTGGGACTGGGCAAGCAGACGGATGCGGGTTCAGAATCCGGCTGGGGAACGGTCCAGATCCTTATTTATCCAGCTGGAACAGAGATTCCGCCCGGCAAGCAAACGCCGGCCGGTAGCTTATCCAAAACCGCGTCAACCCAACCGGTTCAGACTTCGACGGCCGCAACCCCGAATCCGCAGTAGTGGTTGCTTTGAGCGCCACAACTGCAGTGTGAGTAAGTCGATTCGAAAGTCACGGTGCAAAGATGCCAACGATCCGCACATTTTTCAATGCACAGCTGGAAAAGAGGAAAGCCGCCGGTTATTGTTGACAGAGAGGCTACGCAGGAATACCGTGGACAGCATTGACTGTCCTGTTCGCACCGAGGTTGGGCTGCCAGGAATCGGGGAGAAAAAGCCAATGAATATTAAGCGCGGGATGAAAGAAGCGTTCGCCGTCACGGGTTATCTTCCAAAGGAAATCGCCGAGCAACTGGGGAGTGGGAAAATTGGCGGTGCGTCCGTGGATCTACGTGCCGAGTCAGGTTCCGATCTCGTGGTCATGAGAGTGAAGATGACTGAGATATCGGAGGTTCGAATGGGTCCTTCAGCCAAAGGCGAGACTCTGGTTCAAATTATTCTTGCCGAGAAAGCGCAAGTCGAGACTGTCGTCAGCACGGAAGCCAATTTGCAGGGTCTTCGCCGTTTTAACGATCCCGTCGTCCAGCGTCTTACTGCCCTGGCAACTGCCAAATCCATTGCTGTCTAAGTACAGCGGGGTGTCGCGTGAGAGTGCTCCTTGTGCAACCTCCTCTTCTTCCGGAGACGCCTGTCTCCCCACCCCTTGGGCTTTGTGTATTGGCGTCCGCGCTGATGGACGCCGATCACGAGGTAGAAATTCTCGACCTTGACCTGGAACTCAAGATCCCCGGTCAGGAAATTTCTGGAGAACAGCTTCTTGGCAAAACACTGGCTCGACTTCATCCTGACGCCGTTGGGTTCACCTCGATGTACAGCAATAGCTTGCAAGCGGAAAGGCTCATTGCACGAACCAGACAAGAACATCCCTCCGCACCCATTCTTGCTGGAGGGCCGCATTTCGGTGCACTCGGATCGCAGTCGCTACGCCGAATTCCGGAGTTGGATTACGTTTTGCTGGGCGAAGCCGAGCCTGGGTTGGTCGCACTGCTAGATGTTTTGGACAAAGGCGGTAAGCTCGCGGAAGTTCCGTCACTCTGCTATCGAAGCGATGGTGCGATTCACGAGAATCCGCCGGCAAAGCTCATGGATCTGGATACGGTTCCTTCGGTCTTTCCGCGGCTGGGTAAATGTATATCGCTCGGGAGGTACGCTGCGACCATACCTCGAACCTGGGAGCGGCGATTTATGTACATCGAGGCTGGAAGGGGATGCCCTTACGCTTGTACTTTTTGTGCCACAGCTCCGTTCTGGAAGCGGCGTTACCGGGTGAAATCGATTCCACAAATTGTCGAAGAGATATCGTTCTTGTACGGCGACTATGGTTATGACAGTTTTAACCTGGTACACGATCTGCTGACGCTGGACCAGGCGTTTATTTTTGATTTCTGCGATGCCATGCTGGCCGCAAAACTGCCGGTAGAATGGATGGCAAATTCGCGAACCGACATTGCTCTTCGAGGCCTGCTTCCGAAGATGCGGGCAGCGGGTTGTTGGAAGCTTTTCTTCGGAGTCGAGTCGGCCTCGCCAAAGGTTCAAAAAGATATCCATAAAAACTTAAAGCCCGACCAAGTTCTTTCTACCATCACGGAGTTGAGCGACAATGGCATAACTGCCACCTGCTCATTTGTCGTTGGTTTGCCGAAGGAATCTCAAGCTGAGTTATCCGCAAGCATCGGCCTGGCAGCAAGATTGAAAGTAATGGGCGCAGAAACGGTGCAGGTTCATCGCGTCCGCCTGTGGCCGCCTTCGCCGCTGGCTCTCGAACAAATGCCTAAGGAATTTGACGAGGAAGCTCTGAAGATTGAATACCCTTTCCTGGATGTGCCCAGAGAAGATATTGCTGCGATTCGCGCCGACCCGGATTTTTTCTCCGGTTATTTTGCTCCTACAACCGCGGCTGGCTCTCGCGATCAAATTGCGCAGGTGGAGATCTTCTTCCATCACGCCATCGCGCTGGTGCCTCTGTCGATCTGTCTCCTGGCTCGACTGCTAGGCGACGAGCTCATACCTTCGTTCTACGAAGCATTGGACACGCACGGTTCGCTGCGTCGAGAACACTTTGAATGGGGAACGAGCGCCCTGGTTAAGAACTGGGAGGCACTATCTGGGCTCCTCAAAGCATGGGTCGCCGATTTGCCTGGCCTCGACGATTGGCAACTGGAGCTGGTGCACGGGTTGTTGTCCTATGAGGAGCAAAGGTTGAGAGTACTATCGGACGAACTTCCGGGCGATGGGTTTATGATCAGCTCCGGTCCCGGGTGGAAGGCTTTGCGATGCAGTGTTGAAGCGGATCGACTGCTGGAATGTCTCGTTTCCGGGCAGCCGTTGAGGCCGCACTTGCTCAAGGAAGTACTGATAGTTCTGGTGCGCCGCGCCTCTTCCTGGCAAGCTTTTGCCGGGGAGATTGCACAGGTAGCCCAACTCCAGAACGCAGCCTAACGGAAAGCTGACGCGCGATGCGAGGCTCCAATTCCAATTGGGGCGTTCGGCGACAGATCAGCCCCGAGCCCTCTTCTTCCTTGCTCACGCCTTGTCACAACGATTCCCGCAAAAGTGAGTAGAGTCCAGGTTGAAGCAGCGGCTGAAGAATCAGCCCATGACTAAAGTCCCGCACTTTTGGTGATCTTTGACACTGACAGCTTTCCTACTAATGTGACATGAAGTCAGACTAGCGCCTTCCCCAAGTGCAGCCGAGCCGGCGGTCGTACCAAAGGAGCAACTATCAGGAGAAGCGCGTAATGTTCACATGGGTGAAACCAGCAGTTTTGTTCGTGTTGCTCTCAGTTGTGGGCGGAGGAGCCTGGGCGCAGAGCCAGTACAAAGTTGTACCGGTAGTCAACGGCGGAACGATTAGAGGAACGGTAACGTGGCTTGGGCCTCGGCCTCATCCAGAAGAATTCCCGGTAACCAAAGATCCGCAGATTTGCGATCCCGAATCGCATAAGAAGGTTGATCTAGAGCGACTGGTCGTGGGCTCACAGGGTGGTGTGGCCAACACCATCGTCTTTCTGAAGGACGTCTCCAGTGGCAAGGCGATGGATCTGCCCGAGCCGCGACGTTCCCTGAACCAGAAGCGCTGTCGCTACGAGCCCCACATCTTGTTAGTGCCCCAGAGCGCTGTTCTTCAGATGATGAGTTCCGACGCCACGTTGCACACTATTCATATGGACGGAGCAGCCACCTTCAATCTGCCCTTTCCGTTCACCAACCAGGTAATCTCCAGGACGATGCAGACTCCGGGCTTGGTCAACCTCAAGTGCAACGGCGGCCACGTGTGGATGAATGCCGAGATGATGGTGGTCCCGCATCCTTATTATGCCGTAACCGACGAGAGTGGCAGGTTTGAACTCACCGACGTCCCGCCCGGCGAATATCAGATTGTGGCCTGGCATGAGGGGTGGGGAGTTGTGAGTCATGAGATCACCTTCGACGTTCTAACTCAGCGGAGGGTGCAGCGGCCAATCTTCAGCGAGCCCAAAACCTGGGAGAAGACAGTTGAGGCGAGGACCAACGAGACCACGACAGTTAACTTTACGATTTCCTCAAAGTAGTGAAAGAAGCGGGGACCGTATGCGAAGTATTACCACGGTCACACCACCAGCCATCCACCGAACGGTCGTCACGCCTTCCCGGCAACCATGATCCCGAGAACCACAGGCAGGTAGAGAACCGATGCATGCAGAAGACGGCTGGCCAGGATCTTCGAGCTTGATGCCGCAAGCTTACCCACGTGATAGAGCAGGAATGCTCCTGCTACGCACATACCAGCCCAATACATCAAACCAGCCCGATCCACTACCGGCAACATCGTAGCAAGCACAAGGATCACGGCAAATCCTGCAATCTCCATGCGAGTAAAGCGCGCGTCGCGATCAAAATCGGGCAGCATGTGATAGCCAGCGCGGCTATAGTCGTCCCGATACATCAGCGCGATTGCAAGAAAATGGGGAAACTGCCAAAGAAAGAGAATGGCAAAGAGAAACCAGGCTTGCCGGTTGATGTTCGCTGAAGCTCCCGCCCAGCCGATCAGCGTAGGCATAGCACCCGGAACGGCGCCTAGCAGAGTGCAGAGGGCCGTCTTCCGCTTGAGTGGGGTATAGACGAGTAGATAGGAGAGCAAAGTCGAAACCGCCAGCAAGGCGGACAATGCATTGACCGCTAGCAGCAGATAGAGTCCTCCCGCGATGCTCAGCAGGATGCCGAATATAAGCGCCTCCCGTCCGGTGAGCCTGCCCGAAGGCAGCGGACGAGAGGCAGTTCGGCGCATCTGACCGTCCCACACTCGTTCCATCCACTGATTTAGAGTTGCCGTTCCGCTGGCAACCAATAGGGTGCCGACGAGTGTGTTGACCAAGCCCAGGATCCGCACGGGCCCAGGACACGCAAGATAGTAACCCGCAGACGTAGTCATGAGAATCAAGAGGTTGACCTCAGGCTTAGTGAGCGTGTAGTAGTCCCTGACTTTGGACCTTAGCGTTTGAAGAGAGGTGGTGTTTGCCATCACGTTTGTCGTCTCCGCCCTACCAAGTCCGGTCAGAGTCAGGCGCGCCATCGGGTCTGAACTGATTGCGTTTGCGATAAACAATGAAAATCATGCCAACCGACATCAACGTGGGGGGGACGATAAGAATCAGAATCCCACTGCGCAAGGCCTGAATCATTCGAGCGCCGGCCGACGCCGCCTGCGTATAACAGAGCGCGCAACTCTGAGAGAAGGCGGGGAGCGGGGCGGCGAGCATGAGCACGGCAACCAGCACAATTCCAATAAGCAGGAACGGCTTGTCGACGCTCATCTTCGGTCTCAACATCTTCGGTCTCAACATCTTGCGTCTCAACATCTGCCTCCTCACAACAAACGCCCTTCAGTGTACCTTTGAATAAGGCACGCCGGTGACCATACGGGAGCTGTCGGTCCACCCATATTGCATCCCCAGCAGGACAGAAACCGTAAAGATCACGACAAACCAAAGAAAGGTCCGCTTTTCTGACCAAAGATGCATGAAGAACAACATTGCCAGCCCCGCCTCGACGATGGCGACCACCAGCATGCGCGTGAACATTTGTGAAGCGTCAATGTTCTGATAGGCAATGACGAATTGCACGCCTGCGAGAGCGAGCAGGCAAATATAGACGATCAAATCTTTTCCGATTCCGTCGCTCTTGTGTTCTTCCACGGTTGTCATAGCATTCTGCTCCCAAACTTCTTCTGATCTAGTGGGCGAGATTCAAAAGATATACCAGCGGAACGACGAACATCCAAACCAGATCCACGAAGTGCCAATAAAGGCCCAAGACCTCGATGTCATCCGCGTTGTAGCGGCCGCCCTTGTAGCGCACACCCACAGCGATTAAAGCGATTATGCCACAGGTAACGTGGGTGAGGTGCAAACCCGTGATGCTGAAAAATGAGGCCCCGAACAGTCCGGTTCCCCACGGATTCTTAAAGAGCGTCATGCCTTCATCGATAAGCCCCAGCCATTCACGGACATGCAGCAGGGCGAAAACAACACCCAGAGTCGCGGTAATCATGATCCAGCGGAAGGCTCCGGCTTTGTCGCCCGCCCGCGCTGAGCGCAGTCCGATCAGCATGGTCAAGCTGCTGGTCAGAAGAATGAAGGTCATCAGCGCGACATTGGTGATGCTGTGGAACGGTCTGGGCCAGTTGGGAGTTCCATTGCGCAGGAATCCATACGCCACCAGGCACGCGGCAAAAGTCATGGTGTCCGCGATAATGAACAGCCACATCGCCAGCTTTTTTGTAGGAACCGAAAATGCCGGTCCTACCGTCAGGCCTGTCGAGTGTCCTTCCATGGTCAAATCCGCTTGGCTCACGGCGCCTCCTGTATCGTCGAGTCGGTTAAAGCTTCATCCACAGAAGCAAAAGCAAGTACAGCCAAAGAATGCCCATGAAATGCCAATAGCGCGCGGTCGCAACCAACTGGTTCCGGCGCAGGGCCGATTTACTCAGCTTGCGAATGACATAGATCAGCCCGCCCAGACCTCCCAGTACGTGTAACGCATGCGTGACCGTCAGGACATAGAAAAAAGAGCTGCTTGGATTCGTCGCTAGATAAAGCCCCTCGGCCCTCAGTTGCGACCACGCGGCGCACTGGCCGGCGACAAAAAGGAGGCCGAGAAACAAAGTTATGTAGAGCCAGCGCGCAGGGCTCGCAATCCCAGTCTTCATGCCTCCCATGAAAGTAGCGACGCGGCGACGCGCGACTTCGAGAGTTACGCCGCTGGCCAAGAGGATCAGGGTGTTGAAATAGAGGATCGACGGCAAGGAGAAGGTCTGCCAGTCCAGCGATGAACCTTTGCGAACGATTAGAGCGCTGCTGAACGCGGCGAACATCATCGTGATTGCGAAAAGCGCTACCCAGATGCCCGTCGAAGATGGTGGCGGCGAGTACTCCTGCGTCACACGCAGATCACCGTCCGCGGGAACCAGGTTCCGCCAGCCGCCGTTGCCCGAGCGCATTTGGTCCGGTAAACGGTGCGGGTCGATTTTTGGCGGTTCGTGTATTGTCGTTGCCATAAATGTTGGCTCCGGGCGGCGCGGCTGAAGCCGCGTCCTACCCTATTTCTCTTCGTGCTCCGTCTTTACTTGCTCCGGCGAAGCCTGCATGACGTAGTCGCCAACCGAACTCTGTACGCCGTATTGATAAGGGTCGTGGTAAACGACGGGAAGCTTACCGCCAAAATTATCCCAAGGTGGCGGCGTCGCCGTGCTCCACTCCAGCGAAGTGGCCTCCCACGGATTATCTGGCGCCGGCTTGCCCCAGAACCGGCTGTGAATCAGGTTGTAGAGAAAAATCAACTGGGCTGCACCGGTAAGGAGAGCAGCAACGGTGATGAAGCGGTGCACCGGGATCAGCGGCTGCAGGAAGTCATCCGGGAACGACGAATAGCGGCGCACATTTCCGGCCATTCCCAGGTAATGGAACGGCATAAAAATGCAATACGCGCCCACGAAGCTGAGCCAGAAATGAATTTTCCCCAAAGTCTCGTTCATCATTCGTCCGGTCATCTTGGGGAACCAGAAGTAAGTTCCCGCGAAGATGCCAAACATCGCGGCAACACCCATCACCAGGTGGAAGTGACCCACGACAAAGTAGGTTGCATGGAGCATGATATCGATCGATGGCTGAGCCAGGAAGAAACCACTCACGCCGCCGCTGACGAACATCGAAATAAAACCCAAAGAAAACAGAGAAGCCGAGTTGATGCGCAGTCTGGAGCCATAAAGACTAAAGGTCGCGATCAGCACGATGATCGTGGACGGGATAGTGATGACGAGCGTGGGGAAAGAGAATGCCAGCGAGGAATACGGATTCATCCCACTGACAAACATGTGATGCCCATAGACCATGTAGCTGAGGACAGCCAGGGCGCCCATAGAATAGATCAGCGTTCGATGGCTCAGCATCGGCTTGCGCATGTTGGTGATCAGGATATGGGAAACGATGCCAATACCGGGCACGATCGCGATGTAGACTTCGGGATGTCCGAAGAACCAGAACAGGTGCTGCCATAGGAGAGTTGATCCTCCGGATTTCGGTATCAGTTGGTCATTGATCACTAGATTCGATGCGACAAAGAAGCTGGTGCCGGCCACGTGGTCGAGAATGGCGAGTATGCATGCCGGCATGAGCACGGCAAACGCCGTCAGGCCCATGCAGGAGGTAATGAACCATGCCCAGGCGGTGAGTGGCAGGCGCATCAGACTCATGCCTTTGACTCGGAGATCGAGCGTGGTGCTAATGAAGTTCAATGAGCCCAATAACTGGCCGACGCAAAACAGCGCGATAGAAGCCATCCAAAGGACGACACCCAGACCTTGGCCGGGACCGGCGACCGCACCTACCGCATTGAGCGGCGCGTATTGGGTCCAGCCGCCCAGAGTCGGTCCGTCGCCGATGAAGAATGACGACACGAGGACGACGAAGGCAGCGAAGGTGACCCAGAACGACATCATGTTGAAGTGCGGGAAGGGCATATCTTCGGCGCCCACCTGGATGGGCAGGAAGAAATTACCGAAGGCCGCGAAAGGCGCGGTGGTAAGGACAAAAAAGACCATGATCGTGCCATGCATGGTCATCAATTGCAGGTAATACTCTGGCGTCATCACCCCGCCGGGAGCGCCACTTTTCGAAAGCAATTGCAGGCCGGGGATTGGGGCATTGGTCCAAGCCAGGTGGATGCGCATCATCCAGGAAAGAGCCATTCCGATGAAAGCGGCGAGCAGAGCCAACGCGTAATACTGCTTGCCGATCACCTTATGGTCCAGACTGAAGACGTGCTTCCGAATGAAACTGGTCGGAGGACCGTGATGGTGCACCGCTTGCGCAGATATGTCGTGCATTATGCTCTCCCCAAAACAGATGTGTCCATCCACCCGCGCGTAAGCGTGGACGGCATGAGCTACTGCATTGCCTGTTCCTTCTTCAGCCAGTTGTCGTAATCTTCCTGGGAATATACGTAGAGATATGCCTTCATGTTGTAATGTCCCAGGCCGCAAAGCTGGGTGCAGACGATTTCGTACTTGCCAACCTTCGTCGCAGTAAAGTGCAGAGAAACATCCAGGCCGGGAACAAAATCCTGTTGAACCCGCAACTCCCTTACAAAAAAGGAATGTCCAACATCCTTCGAATGCATGAGCAAATGGATTTCCTTGTTCACGGGGATCGCCATTTCGGCGGTCACGATATCGTCTCTGGCATCGACATCGTGCTCGGGGTCGAGACCAAAGAAATTCTGCGATCCCTCATTCACGAGCTCCGGGTGAATGGGGCCGAACGTTCCATCCGGACCGGGGTAGCGGAAATAGAAAGCGAACTGTCCGGCTTGGACCTGGATCGGCATGGCGTCGGCCGACGGCGCAGTGAGATATACGTTGGCCCACGCCTTCACTCCGAAGATTCCGAGGGCCATGACCTCGATGCCTACGACCAGCAAAGCAGCAATCACCAAGCCCTTGGCACCGCCGGGAAAAGTCTGAATCTTCGCCTCCGGACCACGGCCCGAGAACTTCCAGATGAAAAACGCTAAAACAAACTGTGCAGCAAGAAAGGAGATGCCAGCTTCCGCCATGGTTTCTGACATCTGCTCATCGATCAGAGCGCCATGCGTCGAGATGTCCTCGGGCGCATCCCACGTATGTCGCAGGATGGGAATCGCGGAAAGGATCGCGATTACGATGATGGTCGCCGCAAAGAATTTCGCCATGATGTTCCCGCTTCCCGCCGGCTTCCAGATCCGGCCTTATTCGCCTTCCTCAAAACCTGCTGCCTTGATGCCGACTAACGAGTGCGGCCTGCGTATCGTAACTGACGAACCTGAACGCTACCTGAATTCTTCATGAACATTTGTTCATATTCCTCGACCGGTTTACAGCCCGGGTTCATGAGTCGGCTTCAATGCTCGTCCTCCATGCGGAGGACAATAGGTAAAAGATTGGGCTGACCAGCACTGGCCAACCCAAGCCTCGAAAACAAACCCAGCATTGAACGCCGATACGTTAAGCCACCGCTTGTGATGAGCCGCCAAAGGACTTGATCGCGCTCGTCTCATCCTTTTGAATATCGAAAACAGCCGACAGCCGGGTCAGCTCGAGCAGATCATGCACTCGCTTATTCAGATTGGCGAGTTTCAATTGCCCACCCTGGTTCCGAATCGTGGTGTGAGCCTTGACCAATTCCCCGACTCCAGAACTGTCTATGTACTGAACTTCGCCCAGGTTCAGCACGATCGCCCTGGCGCCCTTTTCCGCCAGATCTCGAACAATCTCGCGGAGGATGACATTTCCCTCGCCTAACGTAATTCGGCCGCTGACGTCAACAATGGTTACTCCACCCACCTTCCGCGTGGAGGTTTGCATCTTGACCGGGGTCTTGCCTTGCATTCCAATTCCCAGCCGGTCAAGAACCGCGCACGCTGAAGTCGAAAGTTCCTTTGAGTCTGTGCGAACTACAATCAACGAACGTCCTTCTTTGAGCACTTCCCGGAAGAACGCGACATCCTCCGCCGACTTTTCAGCCGATGTCGGGTGCGGCGCGGCCGGGTCGTGCACTGCCGCCGAACTGGCGGCGGCTCCCGCGCCTGCACCCGCCACCCCGAGCAGCGCGGCGGCGCCGAACCCCAGCGCGAATACCGTCCCGATGCCGGGGAGAAGGAGCGATGCAGCCACCACCCCGGTTGTCATCCCGGCGGCTCCCCCCACGAAGCCGCCCACATATGCGCCGAACTCTTTTGCGATATTCTTGGCGTCGCTTTCGGACCGAGTCAGGAAAACGATGGATTCCTCGGGTACGCCCCGCTCTCGTAACTCCTTGACTGCTCCCTCCGCGTGATCACGTGAAGCGAATACCCCAATCGCAGTTTCCATATACTCTCCCTGTCCCCAGCTGGGATTTGGCGCGCAAGCTTGGTCTACGGTCAACCCGCTGCACGCCAAGCTGGGCGCGCTATCTGCGCTGACCAGTCTTGCTGGCGCAGAACTTTGTGCCAAGGGTGAAGATTTGTCAAGTTCAATATTCGTGATGCCGCAGAGTGCGGGGCCTGGCCTGCATCATTACTTTCACATTACTTATCTCCGCTTCCCCAATTTGCGCACGCACTTGGCAGAGATTCATCTCCGCCCGCCGCTCGGTCAGTATGGCGTTGCCTTGAAGGTAAAGTTCTGTTCTTTGGTCTCGTTGCCGGTGATGGTTACGTCGGCAGTCTGCGTGCCGTACTTCTCGTGCCAGGCGGTGATGGTGTACTTACCGGGAGGAAGGTTCGGCAGCTTGAAGTCCCCCCCGTCCTTGCTTACGTCATAGTGCGACGTCTTCAACACGGCGAAGTAGCCGTGCATCCAGGGATGGATGTTGCACTTCACCTCGATGAATTCGGGCTTGTCGTATTTCTCTTTGATCGGCGCCGTGCCGGGGGGCTGGGACTTGTTCCACTCAATGTTCACCTTAGGCAGCGGGTGAATGTTGTGCGAAGTTTGGTCGTCGTTGACGATGTCGAATTCCTGATCGACGTGCATGGCCAGAACGTGCGGAATATACTGGCACCCTTTCTGAGTATAGGTGATGGCTTGCGTCGGAACCTGGCCATCGTCAGGAGCTCCGGAGGAGACATATACCACCACGTTATCCAACGCGTTGTTTGCCCCGGTCACAACCGTTTCAGTGACTATGGGCGTGGCATGCTGCTTGGCGCAGGTGGGTTCTTTGGACATGTCGATGGGTTTTTGGTGGGCGGGCGTGCCTGTGTAGGTCACCTTTCCGCTGACCGTTCCAGCGAACATCAGGGATGAACAGACGAGTAACGTCAGGAGAGCTGGCAACATTTGCTTCGTGCGCATTTGAATAACCCCTCCTCGGGTCTTGGTATTCATTTATTGGCCACCGCCGGTTGACTTGTTGTCAGCCGGAGCGGCCGGAGCCAGGTCACTGGTCTTTTTCTCCACGTACGGGGGAATCACTCCGTGCGCAGCCGCAAGGACTTCGTTCTCCTTGCCGTGACGGTGGACCTGCAAGGTACGCAGAAAATGGACGAGATCCCAGGCATCGTTCGGCTGAATCACATCCGCGAAGGAAGGCATGGGCGTGCCATCCACACCGGTCATGAAGATCTTGTAGATATCCTGGTTGGTACTGCCGCACTTGAAACGTGAATCGTTTCCGCCCGCCGAGAAGTTGTAGGGACGGATCGGATTGTCCTTGCTGT
>JBEKXC010000084.1:0-17971 GCA_049512435.1 Terriglobales bacterium
TGGACGCCACCTCATTTTCCAATGCAGAAGGTGCCGAATATTAGATTGAGGATGTCGTCGGTAGTGGTCGCGCCGGTGATTTCGTCGAGCGGGCGTAGCGCTCCGTAGAGATCGAGCAGCAGCATCTCGTGGGGGACGCGGACGGCGACCGCGTTGCTGGCGGCGTCGAGCGAAGTGAGGGCGCCATTGACTAATGTTTGGTGGCGAACGCTGGTGAGAAAGCCAGTCTCTGCCTGCATGCTGGAGTCTCCGGCGACGTGGCGCAGAATGGCGGCGCGCAGGTCGGGAATGCCTTCGCCAGTTAGCGCGGAAGTGGAGATGTGTTGCAAAGTGCAAGAGAAAGTGCAAGAGGAAGACATGGCCTCTGCCGACGAAAGCACGCCGGGCTCCGCCCAGCTTTCACGGGCGAGGCGCCCGTCCCCACACCATCTCGGCAGGTCGGACTTGTTTTCCACGACAATTGCCGGCCGGCCTTTAACCAGAGTTAGTAACTCGCGGTCTTCGTCGGATAACAGTTGCGTCTGGTCAATTACTACCAGAACTAAGTCGGCGTCGGCCAGAGCCTCCATCGATTTCCTGATGCCGATGCTTTCGGCTTCGTCGAGGGCGCGGCGGATACCGGCGGTGTCCACCAGTTCCACAGGAATTCCACCAATGGCCACAGTTTCGCTGACCAGGTCGCGAGTGGTTCCGGGCTGGGCCGTAACGATGGCGCGCTCGCGTTCCACCAGCCGGTTAAACAGGCTCGACTTCCCGACGTTGGGACGACCCACGATGGCAAGCGTCAGTCCTTCATGAATGATTTTGCCGTAAGTGAAAGTGGCGGCAAGTTGCACGAGCGGCGCTCTGACTTGCTCGATGCGATCAATAACGACAGCGTCGGGCGCGATGGAAACATCGTCCTCGGCGAAGTCGATGCCGGCCTCGAGCAGGGCGATCAGGTCAACTAATTTCTGCTTGATGGGTTTGAGGCGATTGGAGAGCGCGCCTTCGAGTTGCCGCGCGGCGACCTGGGCCTGAAATAGGGTTTGCGAGTCGATCAGGTCGCGGACGGCTTCGGCCTGGGTCAGGTCGAGGCGTCCGTTGAGAAAGGCGCGCATCGTGAATTCCCCCGGCTCGGCAAGACGAGCGCCGCGGGCGAGAGCGAGTTCAACGATGTGGCGCAGCACGACCGGCGATCCGTGCGCCGAGATCTCAACGATGTCGTCAGTGGTATAGGAGTGCGGCTTCCGAAAGAAAGTAGCGACGACCTCGTCAATGCGGGTAGGAGTTGTGGTCGTGTGGTGACGGGGCTCGGCCGCGTCTCGTCGAGACAAATCCAAGCTGCTCGGCTCTATCAGATCGCAGTGGACGGCTCGGCCCGGTTCCAGCTCACGAGTTAGCCGGAGCATTGGCTCGGCTATGGCTCGTGCTTCAGAGCCGGCCAGGCGGACGATGCCGATGCCGCCGCGACCGGGCGGGGTAGCAATAGCGACGATGGTGTCATCCAGATTCACACGAACATTCTAGTCGTGTGACGCTGCGATCACGCTAGACGTTTGCGCGTCGCTGCGTGCCCATTTTCGATAAACAAAGAAGTAGTAGAGGGCTAGGGCGAAGGGAATAAAGAAGAAAAGAAAAGGAAACCAGAGTGCACGTTTCAGCCAGGACGATTGGTCGAAGTTGAACCAAAAGTAAAGCATCGCCACCCATAACAATGCCGACCCAATGACCTCCGGAATCAGAGCCAATCGCAACACGATGGCGGTTGCTGGTGGCAAGGTACGCGATCCAATAACGGATTGAGCGGCACGCGTTCCCATGAGTGTCCCACTCAATGCAAGAGCCAGCAGGGCGCAAACGAGATATACACGTCGAGCGGGGCGGGAAACCATCCAGGTCCGCGAGATGGGCAAGATCAGCATCGGACGAAGCAGCTTACCACGCGATAAACCGGTTTGCTGCATCCGCCGCGCGTCATTTATACTTACGGTTTGCCTTAAGCCATCTGATGCAATCAGGAGCAGGGATTTTCGATGCCGAAACGTACATTTCAACCCAACCGGCGCAAGCGCTCGAAGAAGCACGGGTTCCGGACTCGCATGAAGACCAAGAGCGGGGCCGCAGTGCTGTCGCGCCGCCGAGCCAAGGGGCGCAAACGTGTATCCGTCAAGCCGGGTTTCCGCGAATAGTTTTCCCCACAACGGACAGCAAAGGCCGTCGTTATTACTAACTGTCGTCTTTACTTGTCGTCTTTACTATTGTGCAGGATTGTGAACTGGTGAGCGCCGACGCTCCGAAGCGGAGTGTAGAGCAGCCCGCGGCGAAAGCAGGCGGAAGCTTTCCGCGTGGCTTTTCGCGCGCGGCGCGGCTGCTGAAGCACTCCGATTTCGATCGCGTCTACAAGCAGGGGCAGCGGCATTTTTCCTCTCACATGACCGTGTTCTATCTGCGGCAGGCGGAGACCGATTCTCTGGCGAAAAGCGCGCGTGTCGGCTTCACCGTGGGACGCATGCTGGGCGGCGCAGTCGAGCGCAACCGGATCAAGCGGCGGCTCCGCGAAGCCGTCCGGCTGCGGCGTGCGCTGCTCGAGGACGCGGGCGCGGTTGATGTCGTGATCAATCCGAAGAAATCGGTCCTGACGTTGGAATTTTCGGCGCTGCTCGAAGAAGTGGGACTGGCGTTGGCTGGGATCGCGAAAAAGCTGGTGCAGAAATGAATTCTCTCACGCTCCAACTGTTGCGACTTTACAAGCGGTGGATTTCGCCGGCATTTCCGCCGTCTTGCCGCTACCTGCCAACGTGCTCGGAATACGCCATGGAAGCGGTAGAGCGCTATGGCGCGCTGCGCGGCGGAATGATGACGGCGTTGCGAGTATTGCGGTGCCATCCGTTGGCTAAAGGTGGGCTGGATCCGGTGGTCAAGGCCGCCGCGGTTGGTCCCAACGTCTGCCGTAGAGACGCGGCTCGCCGCGTCTCCCAAGATGGAGCAAGCGCCGTTTCGACAGCGACGAACTAAAACCAGAAGCACGACAACAACTAAGGCGAGCGACTGATTTGGCAGAATTTCACAATCCTCAGCAAGAACCCGGAATGGAGCGCAGGCTGTTAATCGTCTTCGCGCTGACTTTCCTGGTCATCATGCTGTTCCAACCGCTTTTGAAAAAATATGGTCCGCAGCCTCCGGCCAAACCGGAGACTTCCCAGGCGCCGCAAAACCAGGCGCAACTCCCCGCACAGACTCCCACCGAACCTCCCACGCGACTCGGCACGCAACCCCCAGCGGCGAGGAGCGTGAAGGCGGCAAGGGCAACGGTTCCGCTGCAGGCTGCCAGCGAGTCCGAGACGGTGATTGAAAATGACGTTTACCGGATCGTGTTCACCAATCGCGGCGGCCGGGTTAAATCGTGGGTGCTGAAGAAGTACACCGACGACAAAGGCGGCCCGCTCGAACTGGTAAATGCCGTCGCAGCGGAGAAATACGGATATCCGCTGACTTTGTGGACCTATGACGAAGCGCTGCGGAACCAGCTCAACTCGGCGCTGTATGTGGCGACCAGCAGCGGGCCAACACCTCCAGAGATTAAGTTTAACTATGCCAATGGCGATGTCTCGGTGCAGAAGACCTACAAGTTCGATCTCAACACCTATGTGGTCGGGGTGCAGACTGCGGTCGAAGTGCAGGGGACCGAAGTCACGGCGTTTCCGATGTGGCCGGCCGGTTTCGGCGCGGATATGACTGGGCCGCAATACGCGACTGGCCAGATCCTGTATCAGTACGACAATAAGGTTGAGCGGCTGGCGATCAAGAAGATCAGCGGGAACGGGACAGTACCGGGACCGTTCCAGTGGGCCGGATTGTCGGACCAGTATTTCGCGGCGGTGTTCATGCCGCAGGATCCGAAGAACGCGGCTATGGTGACGCTGCGCAACGCCATTGAAATTCCGCACAACTCCTCCGACCCCACCAACAAGCAAATGGACAAGGTGGACGTGCTGGGCGCGGCCGTAGGCAGCCTGAAGGGTTCGACTGATGCCCGGCTGTATGTGGGCCCGAAAGCGCTCGCCGATCTGCAATCGGTGGCCGTGCCCGGAATCACCGGTGCGGAACCGGATCTGCGTGCGGTGGTTGATTTCGGCTGGCTCGGAATCATCGCGCGGCCGCTGTTTTTGTGGTTGAAATGGATGTACAGCCACATCGTCCGAAACTGGGGCTGGGCCATCCTGCTGCAGACGCTCATCATCAATCTGGCGTTGCTGCCGCTCCGGCTCTCGCAGATGAAGTCGATGCTGAAGATGCAGCGCGTGGCGCCGCAGATCAAATCGATTCAGGAAAAATACAAAAAGTACAGTTTGCGGGACCCGAAAAAAGCCGAAATGAACGAAGAAATATCGGCGCTGTATAAGAAGGAAGGCGTGAATCCGGCGGGCGGATGCCTGCCGCTGCTGATCCAGATGCCGTTTCTTTTTGCCTATTACCGGATGCTCAACGTCGCGATGGATCTGCGGCATGCGCCCTGGTTGTGGATTCACGACCTTTCGGCGCCCGATCCGTGGCACATTCTGCCGGTTGCGATCATCATCACGATGTTCTTCATGCAGCGGATGACGCCGCAGGCCGGGGTCGATCCGGCGCAGCAGAAGATGATGAACATCATGATGCCCGGCATGCTGGGCCTCATGAGCTGGAATCTACCGGCGGGCCTGGGCCTGTATTGGTCGGCGGGACAGCTGATCGGAATCGTGCAGCAGTCGGTAATGAATCGCACCTCGCTCGGCCGAGAAATGCGCGAGATGATGGAGAAGCGAGCAAGGAAGAAAGAGAAATAGCTGTCAGCTTCCAGCTATCAGCTGTCAGTGAAACCTTTTGCGCTCTTAAGCATTTACTGATAGCTGAGAGCTGACAGCTGAGAGCTTACCTATGCCAATCACCGACAAAGTTGCCGCCGCGAAACAGATTGGAGAATTCCTGCAAGCCGTTATCTCGAACGGCGGTTTCAAGCTGAAGTACAGAATCACCGTGGATCCGCCGATCGCCCAGAATCGCGAGTGGGAACATCCCGAAATTCTGGTAGAGTTTGCCGGGCCCGATTCGGCGCTGTTGCTCGAACGCGGTGGCGAGTTGCTGCGGTCGTTTGAGTTGCTCGCCTCCGAGATCCTGCACCTGCAGGGCAACGAACACGAGAAGATCTGGTTCGATTGCAAGAATTTCCGGGCGATGCGGATCGACGAACTGCAACTGGCGGCGCGGGTGGCGGCCGAGCAGGTGCGGCGGACGAGCGAGCCTTACCGCTTCGGCCCCATGTCGTCGCGAGAGCGGCGGATCGTGCACCTGGCGCTGCGCGAGGAAAAAGACTTGCGCACCGAAAGTGACGGCGAGGGCGGAAGACGCTCGGTGGTGGTCTATCCCGGAAGTTATAAGACGGCAGCGCCGGCGAGACGGGAACGGCAAACGAACTGAGGTAGGTCAGATTGCAGAGGTCAGAGGTGAGAGGTCAGAGGTGAAACCGTCACGTGCCTTTGAGTTCTAACCTCTGCAATCTCACCTCTGACCTCGGTTGCACACTTTGCGCGGCAGTTAGCTTCTCGACACTTGACAGCGCGAGAAAATCGCGATTCGATAAGCGCGCGCGCCAAAAGTTTTTATTGCAAAGACACCGACGGGTCAATTTTTTTGTGCTAGTATGCCGTTCGTCTCCCAATGAATTTCACAGACAACCCGTACGGCAAAACAGAAGCTGCTCTGCACTAAAAGCGAAGCACTCATATTTCAAGATTATTTTCCCGGACCTTTGGTCCGGCGCTTTTCAACATTCTGGTACAAAATGTCTCTCTCTAGTTCCACCATCATCCCGAATCCCTGGGCGCGCATCCTCGACGCCCTGGAAAAGAAAGTCAACCGGCACTCCTACGACACCTGGTTGAAGCCAACGCGTTACAGCCATGCCAGCAATAAGGTTTTGTTCGTGCGCGTTCCCACCGCCGAGTTTCGCCAGGTGGGCGACAAGTATGCCGACCTGATTCAGGAAGCCCTCGACAATCTCGGCCTCGGATACGAGGATGTAAAATTCGTTACCGCCGAGGACGATCCTTCGAACACGCCCATCCGTCATAACGGCGGGCTCTCAGCCTCGAGTTTGAATGCAGCTTCGGGTCTGAGTGGCGGTCTGAATACCGGCGCGGGGTCGCAGGCGGCGCCGGCATTACATCCCGCGCAAGGTCGTTTCGATTGGGATAGCGCCGCGCAACTCAATCCACGCTATACCTTCGACGCCTTCGTGATCGGCAGCGGCAACCAGTTCGCGCACGCCGCCTGCCAGGCCGTGGCCGAGCGGCCTTCCAAAGCCTACAACCCGCTGTTCCTCTATGGCGGCGTAGGCATGGGCAAGACCCACCTCATGCAGGCGATCGGCCACGAGATCAAGCGCCGGACGCCGCAAGCGGCAATCTGCTACGTGTCGAGCGAGAAGTTCACCAACGAGATGATCAATTCGCTGCGCTACGACAAGATGATCAGCTTCCGCGACAAATTCCGCACTATGGACGTCCTGCTGATCGACGACATCCAGTTCCTGGCGCAGAAAGAACGCACCCAGGAAGAGTTCTTCCACACCTTCAATGCGCTGCATGAGTCGATGAAGCAGATCGTCATAGCCAGCGACCGTCCGCCGAAAGAACTGGCCGAGTTCGAAGACCGCCTGCGCAGCCGCTTCGAGTGGGGCCTGATTGCCGATATCCAGCCTCCGGATCTGGAGACGAAAGTCGCCATCCTGCAAAAAAAGGCTGAGCAGGAGCGGGTGACGCTGCCGACCGATGTGGCGTTGTTCATAGCCTCGAATATCCGGTCGAACGTGCGCGAACTGGAAGGCGCGTTGATTCGCCTGGTAGCACATTCGTCGCTGATCGGAGCGGAAATCACGCTTCCCTACACCCAGCAGGTGCTAAAGAATTTCATCGACTCGCAGGCGCGCAAGGTGACGATTGAATCGATCCAGAAGGCGGTGGCCGAGCAATTCGGCCTGCGCCTGGTGGAGATCAAGGCGAAGAATAATTCGCGTTCCATCGTCTATCCGCGCCAGATCGCAATGTACCTGGCCAAGCATCTCACCGAAGCATCGCTACCTGAAATTGGACGCCAGTTCGGCGGCAAGCACCACACGACCGTCTTGCACTCGGTCGACAAGATCGAAGAGGCTCGCAAGAACGACAAGGATTTGAACAGGTTGCTCAATAAGCTGACTGAGCAATTGGGCGTGTAAACGTCGGTCCCCAACGGCTTTTCCACGATTCCAGCCGGTTTTCCTCCCGTCCGGTTGTGAACTATTTGTGGAAGCTGTGTGAGACCCGACAGAAACCTGAGCACGGTCCAAGGGTTGCGATAGCCTCCGCTAAGGCAGGCAGCGATTCTCCACACGAAGGGTTGATGTCAAAGCCACTGAACCGCAGGCGACTGGACCAGTTTTCCACTTCTCCGAGCCGCCTACGGTTACTACTGGTTTTATTGCTTTTGCATTTGATATAAGAAGAGAACAGAAGTAGAGTCGGGAGAACCCATATGCCGGTAGAAGTCGCCCCTGCCGTCGCTACAACGTCAACAACCATGGAAATTACGGTCAGCAAATTTGAGCTTCTTCGCGAACTCACCGCCACCCAGGGCGTGGTCGAACGCAAGACTACGATCCCCATTCTCTCCAACTATCTTTTCGAAGCCGCTGGAGACAAATTGTCGCTGACGGCAACAGACCTCGACCTGAGCCTGCGCACGTCGTGTAATGCCAAAGTCAAAAAGGAAGGCGCGTGCACTATCCCCGCGCGCAAACTTTATGACTACGTAAAGCTGCTGCCCGACGCCGATATCACCATTCGCTTGCTCGAGAACCACTGGGTCAGCATTCGCTGCGGACGCTCCAACACAAAAATGGTGGGCATGGCGAAATCGAATTTCCCGGGCCTGCCGGTGTTTCCCTCTGCGGGAGTAATCAAAATTTCCGCCCCGGTGCTGCGCTCGATGATTTCGAAGACCGGCTTCGCCATTGCCAATGAAGAGTCGCGCTACACGCTGAATGGCGCCCTAATGGTGCTAAAGCCGGAGTCGATCACCATGGTAGCAACCGACGGCCACCGCCTGGCCCACGTAGAGCGAACAGGAGAAAAATTTGAAGGCGTCTCCGGCGAAATGAAAACGCTGATTCCAAAGAAAGCAATGGATGAGTTGAAAACGCTGCTCGATTCCGATGTCGAGACCATTGACTTCGCCAAAGACGAGTCCACACTATTTTTCCGTGTAGGTCCGCGTTTGCTGACCTCCCGCCAACTCACCGGCCAATTCCCCAACTACGAAGCCGTGCTGCCGAAGGACATCTCCAAGTCAATCGCATTGCATGGCGAAGAACTGGGAGCCGCAATCGCCCGCGTAGCCCAGTTCGCCGATGAGCGCTCGCGCGCCGTTCGCCTGCGTCTGGAAAAAGGCGAGCTGAAAATTTCCGCATCCTCGACCGAAACCGGCGAGTCCGAAGACACCATCGAAGTAGCCTACGACGGCGAACCAATGGCCATAGGCTTCAACGCCCAATATCTGATGGACTTTATCAAAGCCACCGGCTCAGGCGATGTGAAGTTGGAGTTGAAAGACGCCCAGTCCGCCGGCCAACTGCGTCCCGCCGAAGCCGAAGATTACAAGTACCGGTATATTGTGATGCCGATGCGGATCTGAGAGGGCACGTCTCAAAGCCCCCTGTCATCCTGAGCGGAGCCAAGAAATGCGCAAAGCGCATGTCTTGGCGGAGTCGAAGGACCCCTACCCCCATTTCCACCTTCAGCAAGCCCCGCTTGACCAATCCCCCTGCAGCGTTTACATTTTTTGCCACTCTGTTCAACGGAGGGAAACGAAATGCTATCCGGCTTCAAGCAATTCATCCTGCGCGGCAACGTGGTGGATATGGCGGTGGGCGTGGTCATTGGAGCGGCCTTCGCCGGCGTGGTCAAGGCGCTGACCGAAGACGTGTTGACGCCCTTCATCGCGGCGATCGTGGGCAAACCGGATTTCTCCGCCATTCATTACACGATTCACGGGAGTTTGTTTAAGCTAGGCGATTTCATCAACGCTGCCGTGTCGTTTCTGCTGATCGCAGCAGCCGTTTATTTCTTCGTAGTGACGCCGGTAAATGCGCTGGTAGCGCGGATGCGCAAAGCCCCAGCCCCCGCCGATCCGACCACGAAAAAGTGCCCGGAATGCCTGAGCGAGATCCCGATCGATGCGAGCCGCTGCAGCCACTGCGCGCAGCCGGTTATAGGCAAGGCCGCCTAGTTTGTGGAGCGACGGGCGTCCCCGCCCGTCCAGAAGTCGGCGGCGGCTCTTGGCGAAATCCGCCGCCTTCCTGTAAAATTAAATTTCGGCAGCAGCCCTGGAAGGATTTCAGAGTTATGGCACGAGTCTGTGATATCTGCGGCAAAGGGCCGCAGTTCGGCAACACCATCAGCCACGCCCACAACGTCAGTAAACGGCGCTGGAACGTCAATCTGCGCCCGGTTCACGCCAAGGTGGGAGCGGCCACCAAACACATCCGCGTCTGCACATCCTGTCTGCGCAGTGGCAAAGTAGTCAAGGCATAGCCCGCACCAAAACGCACACGTAGGGACAGCCGCCCTCGGGAGCCTGCCCTGAGCGAAGCCGAAGGGTCCAGCCCAGCGCAGCTCGGCAGCGATTCGCCGCTCGCAACCGAACTACTTCACATCCACCAACTGCACGTCGAAAATCAGGGTCGCGTTGGGTGGAATCGCCCCCGGATACCCCTTCGCTCCATAGGCCAGATCCGGAGGAATGCGCAGCTGGCGTTTTCCACCAACCTTCATCCCGGCGACCCCTTCGTCCCATCCCTTGATGACCTGCCCCCCGCCCAGCAGGAAGTCAAACGGCCGCCCGCTACCGACCGAACTGTCGAACTTTGTGCCGTCGGTCAGCCAGCCGGTGTAGTCGACTTTGACGTGATGTCCAGTCTGTGCGACCGCGCCCGTGCCCCCTTTGATGTCCCAGTATTCAAGTCCGCTGGCGGTCTTGGTTGGCTCGCCGGTGACCTTCGTGGGCCCGCTGCTGCTCGCCTTTTTAGCAGGAGCGGTCTGGGCGATCACCAGGCTCGTGAATGCAAGCAGCGAGATGGCAAGGATAACGATAACGATAAAGATGATGAGAGTTTTCATAATTCCCCTTTCTGAGGTCTGTAACGTCTACAAAGTTTCTTCGATCATTCTGCCGGTGTGCCGGGTGCCCCATCCTAACGTCGCGCTTTTTTGCGATGTTAGAGCCTGCCCTGAGCGAAGCCGAAGGGGTGGGATTCCACAGCTGCCTGTCTCTTACCCCAAAGCAACGGCATCGATCTCCACCAGTACGTCTTTCGGAAGCCGCGCCACTTCCACCGTGGAGCGCGCCGGCGGCGCCAGCTTGAAATAGCGCCCGTAGACTTCATTCATGGCCGCGAAATCCCCCATGCTCTTGAGGAAAACCGTGCAGCGGAGAACCTTCTCCAGCGAACTGCCCGAGGCCTGCAAAATGGCAGCCAGATTCTCAAGCACCCGTTCAGTCTGCGCGCTCACATCGCCGGCGACGATCTGCGAGGTAGTGGGATCGATAGCAATCTGTCCAGAAGTAAAAATCAGCCCGGCGGCTCGAATAGCCTGCGAGTAAGGCCCGATGGCCCGCGGAGCCTGCTCGGTCGTGATCACGTCGCGCATGATTCCTCCAGTGCAACGATTCGACGGCGATGAAGATGAAGAAAGATTAACGCAGATTGCCGCCGTAGAAGTCAAACCGCTCGTGGAGAGACGGGCGTCCTCGACCGTCCAGCCGAGCGCAGCTCGACAGCTGCTCGCAGCTAGCCCAATTGCGTCGTTCAAAACAACGAGCTCTGCCGCCGATTCGGCGTAATCCCGAAATGCTCATAAGCGAGTTGTGTAGCCACCCGTCCCCGCGGAGTACGATTCAGAAAGCCGATCTGGATCAGAAAAGGCTCATAAATTTCTTCAATGGCGTCAGGCTCCTCAGCCAAAGCCGCGCCCAAAGTATTCAATCCCACCGGCCCACCCTGATACTTCTCAATAATAGTCAGCAGCAGTTTGCGGTCGACCTCGTCAAAGCCGTATCGGTCCACTTCCAGCATGGAGAGCGCCGACTGCGCCGTAGGCAGATCAATCAATCCCGCCGCCCGCACCTGGGCATAGTCCCGCACGCGCCGTAGCAGCCGATTGGCGATGCGCGGCGTTCCCCGAGAGCGGCTGGCGATTTCCGTAGCGCCGGGGCGATCGATGCCAACGCCCAGAATCTCAGCCGACCGCTCGACAATAACGCGCAGGTCGTCATGCGTGTAGAACTCCAGCCGCAACAGCAATCCAAAACGCGAACGCAGCGGAGCCGAGAGCAGCCCCGCCCGCGTGGTGGCGCCGATAAAAGTAAACGGCTTCACATCCATAGTGTGCGTGCGTGCGGACGGCCCCTGCCCGATCATGATATCCAGCTTGTAGTCTTCCAGCGCGGAGTACAGGATCTCTTCCAGCGCAGGCTGCAGCCGATGCACTTCATCAATAAACAGCACCTGCCGGTCGCGCAGATTAGTAAGGATCGCCGTCAGGTCGCCCTTGATCTGCAAAGTCGGCCCGGATGTCTGCTGGAAAGCCGCACCCAATTCGTTGGCGATGATGTTAGCGAGAGTAGTCTTGCCGAGCCCAGGCGGCCCGTAGAGCAGCACATGATCCAGCGCTTCGCCGCGAGACTTAGCCGCCTGAATGGCAACGTCAAGATTTTCTTTGACCTTGTTCTGCCCAATGAATTCCTGCAAACGCTGAGGCCGAAGCTTAAGCTCAAAAGAAGAATCATCCTCAACCGGCGCCGCCGAGACGAGCCGGTCTTTCAGGTGCAGAGCGGGATTGTCTTTGCCAGCAGACACTGAAGCCGATGGTAGCAGTTTTGCATTATGGGCTGCTAGCTGGTAGGAACGTGTGCTCCCTAGCGATTGGCGCTAGGTCAGAGCGGGAGCATCGACCCGTGCCGAACATGCAGTATGTAAACCGATTTCTCTTCCGCAAATGAGACAAACAGGAAACGATAGGTGCCGCGGTTGCCCGAGCCGAACAACAGCTCACGGATGGGTTGATCGAATGAGGCGCTCTCGGGAGCCAGCGGACATCGCTCGGGGTGGTGCGCAAGAGTCTTAGCAGTTTGGCGTGCGCGCCGGATCCAGTCGCGCGCCGCGCGGGGTGCTTGCCTGCGGATATAGCGGTAGGCTGATCTGAGATCGTTTTCGGCGGCGGGAGTGACGATGACGCGATAAGTCATCTGCCTTCGGCTTCGCGCTCCAGTTCGTCAAACACATCGTCTGCCGGACGGCCCGCGCCCTTGCGGGCTTGCGCCAGGCCGCGTCGAATGCTCGCCACGGCATCCAATTGAGTGGCCACCTCTTGATAGGCTGCGGCATCGAGAAGCACGGCCTCGGCTTTGCCGTTCACGGTGAGCACCAGCGGACGTCCGGTTTTCTTCATGTGCTTCATCAGGCCCGAGGAGTTGCGCTTGAAGGTGGTGAGAGAATGAATGTCTTGGGTGACATCGATCATGATGCGATTATAGCATCGTAATCGCATCTTTTACGATGCTTAAATGAAAACACAATCGCAGCTCTTCGGCATCACGCGAATGAGTGGCGCACCCTGCGCCACCTTAACGCAGCGCTTGGATCGTCGTTTATATCCGAAGCGTGTGAAGGTGAGGTGGCGGGCTGCTAGTAGACGAATACCGAGTCTCAGCGTCCCATTGCGTGAACTTAGAGAGGTATTCCCAGTATGGAAGCGTACTCACTCGGGTGACTTCGATGGCACGACCAAGCAATAGATAAAATCTCATGAGGATCTCGTCTTGCTCGGAGGCCGACTGCAGAGGCAGACTCCTTGGTCGCAGCAGAAGGTAACGAGGTATTTATCCATTGCGAATATGATATTGGGCCAAACGTGAGGAGGTTTTTTGTGAACAAGGTCTATCAATTCGTCGACGCTTGTCCTACCGGCCAGCGCCTTCCCGGTTATGAACATAAAGGTAAAGATCTGATCAAGATGATTGCGAACAGGATCGATCTCCTCGCCGGACGCATCGTCGACGGCCATGCCCTTCGCTGAACGGTCTAGCGATTTCGCGGATTCTAGATTTGCCAGAGCCTTTTGGAAATCACTAGATGTTGTCAACGACGATTTCACTTGGCCAACTGCGACGACAGACTCACAAGGGAAAAATCTCTTACCGCCGGCTGTCTCGAAATGAGGGCAAATCAAAGAATTGGAAATTACAATATCAAGCTGTTTACTAGCATTGCCCGCCGAGTCAAAAACAAATCCGCTTGAAACCTCGAAGCGTTTCGGCAAATAGGTGCGCAGAAATTGACGTATGACCTCCTCCCTGTCCGTTCCAAGCTCGCCCGGATGAGGTATCAAACGTCCGGCGAGGTCGTCCCTCATTCGCTTTCCAGAGGCTTTCAACATGGCTTCAAGGCTAAAATCATTCATTGCTATCTCCCTGCCATTGCGTTCTCGAGATACGAGGAGTATATACGCCCACGAATGTCCCTAAATTCACACATCGAGTGGACCGACGCGACCTGGAATCCCGTCCGCGGCTGCGTCAAGATCAGCCCCGGATGCAAGCACTGCTATGCCGAGACATTTGCCGAGCGATTTCGCGGAGTCAAGGGCCATCCTTATGAGCAGGGGTTCGATCTGCGTTTGGTGCCGGAGAAGCTGCCGGAGCCGTTTACCTGGCGGTCACCCAAGTTGGTGTTCGTAAATTCGATGAGCGATCTCTTTCAGTTGGGAGTCCCGGATGACTACGCGGAAGCCGTCTCGCGCGTGATGACGGCAGCGAATTGGCACACCTACCAGGTGCTGACAAAAAGGTCAGAGCGGCTGCTGCACTTGCTCAAAGGCAGGTTGCGTTTCGCAGCAGAGCGGGAAAACATCTGGTGGGGGGTTAGCGTGGAGGATCGGAAACACGGTTTGCCAAGAGTGGGCCATCTTCGGCAGGCCCCCGCAAAGGTCCGCTTCCTATCGATTGAGCCGCTGCTGGAAGACCTCGGCGAAATCGACCTGTCGGGCATAACCTGGGTTATAGTCGGTGGCGAAAGTGGCCCGGGCGCGCGTCCAATGAAACGGGAGTGGGTTGTTTCCATTCGAAAGCAGTGCCGAGTGCAAGGCGTACCCTTTTTCTTTAAACAATGGGGTGGTGTCAGAAAGGCGAAAAATGGACGGCTGCTCGATGGCCGCACTTATGACGAATATCCGAATCGCGTCGCTGGCCAGGTACCGGATCGCGGCGACTGCATGAAATTTGCAGCGGATTTCATCGAATCGTTGAACACGTCCCTCCAGAGACCCTTGGTACAAATCACAGCATGAAACAGACGAAAGGATAACCGGGGTCTACATAATTCTTCGATCCTCTTTGCTACTGCCCAATCACCCCCAACCGCACGCCCCTAAGCTTCCTCTCGTCGAACCATGCCACCTTCTGCCCAAACCAGGTTTTCGCGCCAGGGAGCTTGTATTTCTTAGTGGCCCCAGCAAAGTCGCGCGTGCCAAGCAAATACGCAACCGGAGTCTCGCCAAACTTGCCCAGCCGATCCGCGAGCCAGCCTCCTCCGGCAGGAGCTGCCAGAATCACCGGTTCGCCGGGAAAGTACGCCAGCTTGCCAAAGTCTTTCTGCGTCTCGGTAAGCGGCGCAGCCCATCCATAAGCCTTACGGAATAACGCAATCGCAGCATCCAGGTTGTTGACGCCGAGCACCACGTTCTCGATGCCGTAAACCGGCGCTCCTTGCACGCTCGCCGAAGTCTGCACGCGCCAGGCGCGCGGCGTCTGGTCTTCAATGACAAACGGCAGCGTGGAGCCCCGCGTTCCCGACCCAACCCCAGCGGTCATCCACTCGATCGACATGCCATCGGGTCGCTTCCGGCTGCCATGCTCGGGAGCCGTGACGGGAATTCCAGCCTTCTTCAGGCGATCCACTTCCTGCAGCAAAACATTCGTTCCGACCGCCCATGCGCACGTGACCGCATCCTCCGACATGAACTTCGCCCAGTCGGAACCCGCAGTCACGCCCGGTTTGATCGGCGCAATCAATTCAAGGTAAGTCCCATCATCAAAGCCAACCAACGCCATCTGGGTAATGCCATTGCCGTGCGGACCGCCGATATCCGGAGTCAGGCCCACATCCGTGAATGCTTGCCGCAGCGTGTCCAGATTCGATCCGCAGATCGACGCATGGTCAAGTTCCAGCACCACGCTCTTGCTTTCCTGAGTCATTGCCGTTTGCGAAATGAGTACGAGTATGAGTAAGACGAAGACTGGGGAAAAAACCGTAGCGAACGACAAGCGGCAGCAGATCGGTGAACTCCGCTCGGACATGCGTGCCTCCTTGGTCAAGACGAAAAAGGTAAAGACGAAAAGGCGAAAGAGGAATGTTACGCCAGAACCCGCGATCAGGGAATGATTTCCTGCGAGCAGGCGCCAGCCCGCCGTCATCCTCGGAAAGCGCGTAGTGGTCAGTGGTCGGTGGGCGGTGGTCAGGCAGTGGGTCAGTAAGACCCGCGAGTTTGATTTTCTGGCCACCGACCACCGACCACTGGCCACTGCCCTTCGCGTCAGGCCTTCTTCCCTTTCGCGGGAGGCACCAGCGCCACCGCAGCCTCCGTCGTCAGCAGGAGGAAAGTGAACGTCTCCTGCAGATACAACCGAACCGCGGCATCGGTGTGGCTGAGATAACCGATGGAGACGTCCTGGCCGATGTGCAGGTCGAAATCGCCGCCCCGGGTGGTCAGCACGAAAGCGCCGGCAATGGCGGGCGCCCAGATGATCTGATCGTTGACCAGCCGTTTGATGTGCTCCAGCACCGGATATCCGTGGTCGCTGGTTTCGGCGAGAGCGGTGTAGGCGTCGGCGCCGAGCAGCACCGAGTAGGGTCCGTTGACCCCAACCAGACGCAACTGGCTCAAGCCTTGGGCAATGGCATTCGGGTACTCGCGCACGTCGGCGGGAAGCGTCTTGATCGGATTGCTGGTCCCCTGGCGGATGCCCCCAATGCCGGCGGCGGCATAGCCCTCGAATATGGCGCCGTCCTCGGCAAAGGCAATCTGTCGTGCGGCGTCCTTCGCCGGTTGCCAGTCCGAATCGTTCGCGCCTCGATCGACATCGTCGATCGCTTGGCGATCCAGCTCGAACGGAACCCGCATCTCGACCAGCGCCTTCACCTCGCGCTGCCTCGCGACCATGCCCTTCCCCGGAGCCGTGCCCGGAGCCGAGATCGGAGCAGTGATCGTCCGCAGGTGGCCGGTGCCGACGGCAGAAAGGCCCGTGCCGCCCGGCCCCTGCACGTCGACGACGCGCCGCCCGGCAAGGTACCGCTTGAGCGTGCGCGATGTTTCCTCTTCGATCTGAGCCCACGCCGAATCCGAAATGGGAGCAAGTTCGCGATGCAGGTTATTCATGTCGTTTGTCTCCTTTGAGAGAACCGATGCCGAGCGAACCCGCGTGCTCCGACGGGTCGGATGAAGAAGTTTCGGCCACCGCCGGCACTGCGGGGGACTCAGCAACCACGGGCTGATCTTCGTTAGTTCGATCTTCGGTCACGTTCTCCAGAAACGTCGCCGACGGCACGAAGAAAAGGTTTCCCGTGACGGCGCGGCTGAAGTCGAGCAGCCGGTCGTAGTTACCGGGCGGCCGCCCGATGAACATGTTCTCAAGCATCTGCTCGGTCGTGCGAGGCGAACGGCTGTAGCCGATGAAATACGTGCCAAATTCCCCGTGCGCGGGCCGGCCGAAGGGCATGTTGTCGCGCAGGATCTTGACCTCTTTCCCGTTCTCAACAATCGTTGTGAGCGCATTGTGCGCTGACGTTGGCTTGACCGAATCGTCCAATTCGATGTCGGACAGCTTGGTGCGGCCGATGATCCGCTCCTGCGCCTCCGTGGAGATCGCATTCCATGCCTCAAGATTGTGGAGATATTTCTGCACGATGACGTAACTGCCGGCAGCGAACCGGGCGTCCTCTTCGCCGATGAGCACCGCGTCGGTCACTGCCGCGCCTCTCGGATTCTCCGTCCCGTCGACGAAACCGAGCAGATCGCGCTCGTCGAAGTAGCGGAAGCCCTGCACTTCGTCCACCGTCGTAACCGCGCTGCCAATACGCGCCATAAACTGCGTGGCCAGCTCGAAGCATAGATCCATGCGCTTGGCGCGGATGTGGAACAGCAAGTCGCCCGGCGTGGAGATCGCATGGCGCGCTCCCGCGCGAAACTCCCGGAACGTATGCAACTCTGCCGGCCGCGGCGCCCCAAACAGTCGGTCCCAGGCGTCGGACCCAAATCCCACGACGCAGGAAAGTCCCCCTTCCAGGTCGCGAAATTCCACCGCGCGGAACAGCGCGGCAAGGTCACCGCAGAACGAACGCAGGGTAGCGCGATTCTCAACCCCCGGATTGACCGTCGCAACCAGAAAGATCGCCGCGCGAGTAAGCGGCGAGTCTACCGGCTGCGCGAGAGGAAGCAAGCCACCTGCCACTTCAGGACCAGTCTTTGGATCGGGCTCCAGATCGGGCTCCATCACGTGTCATCCGGACCGCGTGCGAGGAATTTCGTCGGAATTTCGCTCTTTCGAAATACCGACTCGCTCGCGTGCGAAAGTTCGGATCGTAAGCTTACCATCGCCCGCCGACAAACGTCCAACCGCCTCCGTGCGTGGACCGGCTTCAGCCGCCGAGGTGGCACTCCGGCGTGGGTGCCCAAGTCTTGCGTCGGGTGCCCCATCCTAACGTCGCGCCTTTTGCGACGTTAGGGTGGGATTCCACTGCTGCGTATATCGAGGGATTTTCCTGTACGTTCTGTACGAATGTGGTTGGGGCGAAAACTGACGAGGACATTTTTATCGACGACGACCCGCATCACTGGTCGTTTTTCAACGAACTCATGAG
>JBEKXC010000085.1:0-17934 GCA_049512435.1 Terriglobales bacterium
GCAACGCACGGCGGCATCCGCCGCGTCGCCCCCGTCCGCAGCAGATCTCAACGGGCTCATCGCGGAAGCTGCCAAGGATCTTGCCGATTACCAGCGCCTGACCGCGGAAGGGAAGCTTGGCGAGGCTGGTCAAAAGCTTGGAGAGCTGAAGCGCGCACTCGACAAACTGAACACACGGCGCTGAACAAGTGTCGCCAGGCTCGGTATCGCTGGAGGACGTTGTGTTGGCACGATCGCTTGAGGAGAGAGCCTCATGATCGCTCGAATATGGCACGGAATGGTCCCCGTTTCGAAGAGTGACGAATACCTGGATCTGATGCGGAAAGTTGCGCTTCCCGAGTATCTGGCGACGCGTGGAAATCGTGGCGCCTGGTGTTTGTGCCGCACCGAAGCAGACGTAACCCATTTCGAGATGCTGACGTTCTGGGACGATACCGACGCCGTCAGGCGTTTTGCCGGGGACGACCACGGCATGGCTAAGTACTACGACTTCGACTCCGACTATCTAATCGAGCAGGAGGCCCGAGTCCGGCACTATGAGGTGTACTCGGAGACCTCGGCCGGTCCATTACGTGGTGAGTAGTGAAGTGAAAACTTAGTCTTCGATCTTTATCCAAGTCTGTCGCCGGCTCATTCCCAGTCGTCAGTGCCGATCGGATCGCCATCAGGGGGCGAAGCCGGCGCCGTCAGATGGATCTCCGCCGGATTCCTTTGAAAGTGATCGATTTGGCTTGCGGCAAAGAAAAACTGGGCTCGCACGCTCTCATCTCTTGCCGACGGCGCTTGCGTTCGGATCCATTTTTTCAATTCGTCGAGCTTGAGCGCAGCGATGCCACGCACCTGTGCGGAAGCTTGGTCGTCTGCTGCCAGCGTCATGAGATGATCCAAAACGACGGAATTAACCGTACGCTGAATTGCGCCTTTGTAGCCACTCTTATCGCCAGAAGACTTCCACGTTGCCGCGAGCAGGTCGGACACCAGTTCGTCAAAACCGGGATTGCCGGCATCGAGCGCGTGATACTCGATCATGCGTTGCGCGCGTTCGGGCTGGAGAAGCAGGTTGGTGACGATTTCCGCCACTGCTTCGGCGGGAGCAAGCGCATCAAATGCTGGTGACGTCCGGCGCGAGAAATTCTCGCGACCGCTGGGATACTCCGGTGGGCGCGGCGGAATCAGCTTGAGCAGAGGCTCGGGCAGAGCGAGCACCTCGGACGAGAGCGTGTCGAGAACCGCACGAATCGAATTTCGCTGCTCGGCGGCAGGAACAATTTCCGGAGTTTTATCTTTAATCCCGCGAAGATTGAACGCATAGTCGAGTCCGCCGATCGACTTCGCCACCGCAGCCACTTGATAGCGGTGGTAGAGATACATGGGAACGAGCACATCTTCGAGGGTGGCCATCGGAGTGTGTTCGGGAATCGCACTCTCCGACAGATTTTTCAAAGCCGCGGCGCGAATGGCCATCACGCGACTCAAGCCGTCGAGGTCATTGCTGCCCGTATCCCAAAGATGCGCGATGGGGCTCGCGGAGCCCAACGGACGCGCGTCCTGATCGGTGAGGTATAAGAGCCCTCGGGAGAAGGCGTCATCGAGAATCTTGTCGAGCGCCGGTGTCTCATTCTTTTCTTGAGCAAGCTTGGCCTGTGAAAAATCGCTGTAGCCGTAAGCAATTGAAACTTTGTCCCACTCGCCAATGCCAACCGCATAGGCATCGGAAACATCGGGGCGGCCATCCGCGCCGAGAGTTACGGTAGGCGGAGGATAATCCATGACGGAACTGCGATTCACGATGCTGGCAGCGTAATTGTGCATGAGGCCGAGGGTGTGGCCCGTTTCATGCGCGGCCAGTTGTCGAATGCGGGCGAGCGCCATTTCGTTGGCTCGCCGGAGCGCGGTGGGGTCACTGTCGTTGTTCTTGTGCCTGCCGAATGGGTCGAGGAGACCTTGCGCGATTAGAAATACCTGGCGGATTCTCAATGCGTCGAGATTCACATGGCCGTTGATGATCTCTCCGGTGCGCGGATCGTAAATCGCGTTGCCGTACGCCCAGCCGCGTGTTGCGCGCGGAACCCATTCGATGACGTTGTAGCGGACGTCCATGGGATCGACGCCTTCAGGCAGCAGCTTCACCTGGAATGCGTCCTTGTATCCGGCGGCTGTGAAGGCTGTGTTCCACCACGCGGTTCCTTCGACAACGGCGGAGCGAATCGGTTCTGGAATCGCGCGATCCACGTAGTAAACGATTGGCTTCACCGGCTCGCTCATCGCGGCTGAGGGGTCTCTCTTGGCGAGACGGAAATGCGCGATGTAACGCTTCACGATTGGCTGGTCAATCGGCGTTGCAAAATCCATGTAACTGATGCCGAAGAAGCTGGAACGTGGATCGTAGGCCCGTTCGTGAAATCCCTCCGCCGGCGCTTGAATGAAAGAGAAGTGCTCGTGCACGGTGATGGCGCGAGGATCGGGCGTGACTTGTTCGACCCAGTGGCCGGGATTCTCTCCGACGAAAGTCAGGGTGGATTCCACGTCCGTGTTCTCCGGGAAATTCTTAGTGCGAGGAAGGAAGATCGCGGAGCGCGATGGGTCGACTTTGTAGCTTCCTTGCTTGAGAGCAGCGAGCCTCGCGGCGACCTCGTGCGCGTCACTCAGGAAGAAGGGCGTAGCGTCAACGAGAACGGATTGACCATCATCACTCTGGGCAGCGGCTTCAAAGCCCCAGAGAACGGATTCGGCGAAGGCCTGCTGCACCGCCGTTTGTTGGTCGAGGTCGTCCGTGACCGCGCGATAGCGTTCATTTTCGGCGACGAGCAGAATTCGCGGGCCAATGCGTTCGAAATGGACGACATCTATCTTGCCGGGCTGGCCGCGATCGAGGCCAACGTCATTGGACCCCACGCCATTCGGAAGCGATTCGTAATAAAGGAATGGCGTGTTCAATTTGTCGATTTGCAGCCAGAGTTTTCCCTCGCGTGCGTCCCAGTAATAGGTGAAAAAGCCGGGCAGCTTCTGCATGCCGGCGGTTTTCACATCGATGGTTGGTGGTGTTTTGTGCTGCGTTTCGGGCGTGGAATTCTGAGCAGGTGCGGCCGTAACGACCATCAAGAACGCCAGACACGCGATCGCGGCGTGTTTCATCTATGTTGCCTCCTTGGACCCGTTACACCTGGAAACGCACGCCGCTATGGTAAATGTAGCGAGGTCTCGGGCATCGAAGAGTTTAACCCACGCACTGCCCGACCAGCGCCGGGTTTGCCGACCTTAGGTTTGCCGACCTTATCATGAGTGAATTGGCCTTCACAAAACCCGCGCGTAGACGAACGGCCGGGTTTCGCTGCTTCTCCAAAAGTAGACGAGGATGATCACACTTGTGATCGCCGCGTACGCACACCACAGCGAGGTGAAAGCGTAACGTTTGACCTCCATTACAACCAGGAGAATTGCCAGGTTTGCCGCGCCGAAGATTACCATCATCCTGATCTTCGAGAAAAACAGCGAGCCACAAGTTGCAATCACATACAGCACGGCAACCGCTGTATTGTTGGTCGCTTGATTGATGTACACGATACTATTTCCCCTGACGTACAGCTGCAAAGGGTACGCCGTCAACGCCCACAATATATAGAGCGTCGTTGCTCCGCCGAGCACGAGGAACGGCAGCATGCGCCTGCGGCTCTTTACGTTAGGCTCGAACAGCACCACGCTGAGCGGCAGCAGGAAAGGCAGAAGTCCCTGCGCATACAGCATGAACGCCGCGCCCATGTCGTGTGCCACCACAGGCGATAGAATCCCATCCAATCCCAGCCAGACGAATCCCTCGATGAACTGATGCACGGCGAATAGCGTGGGCAGAGCGGCGAAGAGCAGTTCGCGCCGGTGCTTCACTTTCGTTAATGTGACGACACCGATTGCGCCTAGAACTCCGCTGCCAACAAAGTTCGCGGTTGCCGAAAAACACATGACTCGTCTTCTCCATTGCGAGGATTACCCCTGCGAGGATTACACCTATCATCGCGTATAGCAAAGCATTTCCTTATGATGCCGGGACATCCTCCATACCCTGTTTCTCAATGTCCCGCGTTTGCGACTGATGGATATTTTTTCGATTGACTGCGGCGCTAAGCAGGCAGTTGCGAAACGACTTTGAACTAGGCGGTCTTGAGAATCCCTCGAGGCCCGCCGCTGCTGTGTCCGAGCATGTCCGCCAAACGTTCCCCCAGAACTGCGGCTTGGACGCGAATCTCGGGCACGGTCGTGGTTTCCCAGAGGCACCCCTTGCGCGTTGGCCCGATCGCGTACAACAGATGTGAAGACGTTCCCTTGTAATCAGTCAGCGCGCCGTGCTCGTCGACGTCGAGCCCGAGGAAGAGAGGATCGGGCCGCGCAAGTCCCTGCACGAACAGGCTGGTGATGAGCGAATCATCGATACGGCGGCAATCGGTTTCCGAGCCCGTGCAATTGATCACGCGATGAGCGCGCAACGCCTTCTCGGTTCGGCTTTCCCGGTCCCAGTAATGGATCTCGGCATCGTCGTGATCTTCGGAATATCGAATGATGGCTCCCGTATGCAAGCGGACCTGGCCTTCGGTCTGCATGTCGGCGAGTATGTCGCCGATCTCCGGCGCGAGGCGGTGACGGTGTACATCCCAGTAGACACGGGCATGACGCAGGAATCTCTTTTGCTCTTCCAGCGGCAGTGAGCGCCAAATGTCTTGCGTCACCGGCCGAAGGCTGTCGATAACCCCGCGCCAGTCGATGCCCTTTTCGGCAGCGGCTTGCACTTGGACGCGAATCAATCGCAGCAAACCGCGCACGGTTCGCGGAGATGTCTCGTCCCAGAACAATGGCCAGGGCTCGTCCTGACGTTGTTGGCGACGCGGTCGCGGAAACAGTCCCTTGCGCGAAAGCACGTGAATGATGCCGCGGAAGCCCTTCGACTTGAGCGCCATGATGAGGTCGACGCTGGTAAGTCCTGAACCAACCAGCAAAACGCTGCCGCCGGGTGGAAGGTTCTCCAGTGCATCGCTCGCCCAGGGAAAGTGGAAATACAACGAGGTGGAGGTTTTGAGCCCGGGCATTCTCGGGTTCGCCGGCGGAAAATTTCCGGTGGCCAGCACCACCACTCGCGACCGCAGTTCGGCTCCTACTTTTGTTTGGACGGCGAGTTTGCTCTTCCGGCGATGCAGTGACAGCGCTTCGTCCTGAATCCACTGAAAACGTTCGCGGCCACAGTTGGACAGAGTTGTTTCCAGCAAGCTGCCCACGTAGGCGCCGTAAACGGAGCGCGGGGGGAAACTGCGGGTTTGCACCGCGGCATCGTAGTGGGTTCGCGCCCAGCGCAGAAAATCGTCGGGTGCGTCAGGCCATGCGCTCATCTCGCCCGTGGGTACATTGATCAGGTGAAATCGATGCGGGCTGCTGTAGGCGAGGCCACGGCCCGGCAGCGCCGCCCGGTCGACGATGCCAACGGACAAGGACGAGGAGTTGCGCAGCAGGTGAACGGCCAGCATCGTCCCGCTAAACCCGCCACCAACGATCAAAACGTCAAACTCTGACTCACTCACCGGGGGGTCTCTTAATTACTAGTATTATAATAGACATTATTCTATTGCCATCTGCAAGCGGAGGGCCTTTCCTGAATCTGCGGCCATGTCTCCAGCGCCTGTTACGCTCCCCACGTGACGCGGTGCAAGCGCTTTCCCGTTTCTGTGGCCCACACAAGGAACAGAGCTAGATCATCCCTGCGATGGATTTGCCCCTCCAGAGCAGGCATGCTGGACAAAACTGCCCGCCTGTCTAAAGGCTCCGCAAAACTCCCGCTCTACGCAGAGGCCTCCGGGGTCGGTTCCCCGATCAAAACAAACAATTGTTGCAACATTATCAGGATTTTGTGCAATAATCTGCGCATTGTGGAAACCTCAAGTCTCGATTTCGCCTATTTAGACAGTGATCCGCGAACCCTGCAGCCGTCCGCCTGCGTGTACCTGAAGACAGACGGCAAAGAAGATTACGCCGGGATCAAGGCGGGCAAGTTGATTAGCTCTCCGTGCTTGAGCTTTATCGAACTGGATGCCGAGATCAGACGGTTGCACGCGGAACTCGAAGAAATCCGCGCCCGGGCTAAGAAGAAGTTCTACCGGGCCCTCAGCGCGGCAGCGGGCGCGTAGCGGTTTGAGTCACGAACGAAAAGCGTGGATGCACGCTATTCACCAGAATGTCCATCTACACACTTATATTTTCACTTGACACCGCGCATCCGAGCAGGTTAAATGTCTGCGTAACTCCTTATCAATCTATGCGAGTTTCTCCTACGACCGTTACGCATGAGCGTCGTGGCGATCACTACCGCGCTGAGAGATTGAACACTCTCGTATGAACGGTGTCACAGACTGGTCTCGTAATCGCGGTTACATTTTGCTGACAGAAGGAAAGTACACGCTCTTGCAAGATTCGCTCACCGAACGCTGCATATTCCGTTCTAACATTTTTTCCCTATTTCACTGAGGAGCAACTGCTATGGCTGAGAAAGCCGAAGTCCGTCATACGCTGAGCGAGCAGCAGGCGCGCCAGCTCGCGAATGTCACCAAAACCGTCCCGATGATGGACCAGATCACGCCGCGCTGGCTGGTGACTTTTCTGTCGTGGGTGCCCGTCGAAGCCGGCACCTACCGTGTCAACAAAGTGAAGCCCACTCATCCCGGCACCCGGACGATCGAGTGCAGTCCTGATGAAGAAATCGATCTACCTGAGATTTACGTGGACTATGAAGAGAAACCTCGCGAGTATACGCTGAACGCGGTCACCACCGTGCTCGACGTGCAGACCCGCATCTCCGACCTGTACCGCAGCCCGCACGACCAGATTCGTGAACAGTTGCGACTGATGATCGAAAAGGTGAAAGAGCGCCAGGAAAACGAACTGGTCAATAACGCCGAGTACGGCTTAATCAATAACGTCGCCTCTGAGTTTCACCTCAAGACCAGAAAAGGAGCGCCCACGCCTGACGACCTGGATGAACTTATCGGCAGGATCTGGAAAGAGCCAGGCTTCTTTCTGGCACATCCGCGGGCGATTGCTGCTTTCGGCCGCGAATGCACCCGGCGCGGCGTTCCGCCACCGACAGTGAACCTGTATGGCTCGCAGTTTTTGACGTGGCGCGGTATTCCGCTGGTTCCTTCCGATAAACTGGCGATCAAGGGCGAGAAGACCAACATTCTGCTGCTGCGCACGGGCGAGAAGAAGCAGGGAGTGATTGGGCTCTTCCAGCCGGGCCTCCCGGGAGAAGTCACGCCCAGCTTGTCGGTTCGCTTCATGGGCATCAATCACAAGGCGATTGCTTCGTACCTGATTTCGCTCTATTGCTCGATTGCAGTTCTCACGGACGATGCAATCGGTGTGTTGGAGGGCGTCAATGTCGATCAATATCACGAGTACAAGTGATCCGTTAGCGACCGACGCACCGACATCGTCTTCCACGCAAGCAGCGGCGCAAGAAGAAGGTACCCAGAAGTACAGTGGCGTTTCCGGTCTGATGTCGGCAGTGCCCGATCCGGCAATGATTGCAAAACTCGCCAACGAGTTTTTCGCGGCGCTGCCGGGAGTGGCCTCGCCTGCAAGCGTGGCGGCGCCTTCGCCCAGCGAGGCGGGCGCGATTCCCGCCGCACTCGGAGCGGCTGTTCCGGATTATCCGCGGGAGACGTTTTCGACTCCTGCAGTACCCAACCAACGCTCAGTTCCTGGTGGTCCGCAACTGCCTTCTTCGCCCCCCAGCAGCGTGTTGACTGAGGCCGACTTCCGTGCGATTGCCGCTTCGCTGGCGGGCGCAACGCCGCTCGCGCCGCAGGTTTCGACCGCTGCTCCTCCGCCTGCTGTAACTGGCTCATCGCCGTCTTCCACTGACGGAGGTGGACCTTGGGCGACCGCGCCGCAGATTCCACCGGCCGCAGAGATGTATTCCTTTCCCGGCGTCCCGGCGATGCCCACATCACCGCCGACTGCTCCGCCGAGCGGGTCGGATCTGGCCGCGGTTCCAGCCTCACCTGTGGCTGCGACGGCAGGCGAATCTGCTAACGGCAGAACTGACCCATGGGCCGCAGCTCCCCACTTTGTGGGGCTGAGCGACGTCTACTCGTTCCCGCGCGTACCCGGCGCTTCAGTGCCTGGTGTTCCGCAAGTGCACGCCACGCAGCCGAGCATTCCGGGCTCTCAGCCCGCTCTTGACGCAATCCCGTCATCGCCTTCCGCTGCAGCTGGGACGAACGCGCCAGAATCGACTCCTGCAACTCCTAAGTCCGCTCCGTCATTTGCAGTTCCGGGAGCCAACGCCGATTTCGCCGATGCGGGAAAAGCTGTATACCCGGGTGCTGCGGCGAAATTTCCGACCGTCGGTGAGATGTTTTCGTTTCCCGGAGTTCCGGGAGTGCAGTCGCCTCCCGGTGTTCCGGTTCTGCCTGCGTCGATGCCGACGAAGCCTCCGGCTGAATCCGATCTCCCCGCGTCGCAAGTTCCGGGCTTTCGGCCGACTGCGATTCCAGGTTCGCCCGGCAACAACCCTAATGCGGAAGGAGCAGCGCCGCCGGGCAACTCTCTGCCAGAAGGCGTCGAATCCTTCGAGTTCCGCCCCGATCTGGAGCCGGCGGATCTCGGGGTCGCCAAGCGTCCGCTCGATCCGCGCTTGATCCGACAGGACTTCCCTATCCTGCAAGAGCGTGTACACGGCAGGCAGTTGATCTGGCTTGACAACGCCGCCACCACGCAGAAGCCGAATGCAGTCATTGATCGCCTGTCGTATTTTTACCGGCACGAGAATTCCAATATTCATCGCGCCGCGCACACGCTCGCAGCGCGGGCCACCGACGCTTATGAGAGCGCGCGGGAGAAGACGCGCCGCTTCCTGAATGCTTCCTCAACGCGTGAGATCATCTTCGTTCGCGGCACCACAGAGGGAATCAATCTCGTCGCCAAGAGTTGGGGCCATCGCAACGTGCAAAAAGATGACGAGGTGGTCGTCACCTGGCTCGAGCATCACGCCAACATCGTGCCGTGGCAGCAACTGTGTTCGGAGAAAGGCGCCCGCCTGCGTGTAGCGCCCGTAAACGATCGCGGCGAAATTATCCTCGAAGACTACGAAAAACTTCTCAGCCCGCGCACGCGTATCGTGTCATTCAGCCACGTGTCGAACGCTCTCGGCACCGTCACGCCAGCGCGCGAGATGGTCGAGATGGCCCACCGCCATGGGGCGCATGTGCTGGTCGATGGCGCGCAGGCCGTCTCCCACATGCGGACGGACGTGCAGGCCCTTGACTGCGACTTCTACGTTTTTTCCGGCCACAAGGTCTTTGCTCCTACCGGCATCGGCGTTGTTTATGGGAAGCTCGATCTGCTTGAAACTATGCCGCCCTGGCAAGGCGGCGGCAATATGATTGTGGATGTCACCTTCGAGAAGACCACTTACAATATAGCTCCGGCGCGCTTTGAGGCCGGCACTGGCAATATCGCGGACGCGGTTGGGCTCGGCGCCGCGCTCGACTACGTCGAACAGGTGGGCATGGAGAGCATCGCCGCTTACGAGCATGAGCTTCTGAACTACGCCACGGCAGGACTGCTTACTGTGCCCGGCCTGAAACTGATCGGCACCGCGCGTGAGAAAGCCGGCGTGCTTTCGTTCGTTCTCGATGACGTTCGCACCGAAGATGTGGGCGTTGCGCTCAACGAGGAGGGCATCGCGGTCCGCGCCGGTCACCACTGCGCGCAGCCGATTCTGCGCCGCATGGGCGTCGAGAGCACCGTGCGCCCATCGCTGGCTCTTTACAACACGTACGAGGAAATCGACGCGCTGGTCGCTGCGCTGCTGCGGCTCCAGGCGGGCCGGGGACATCCGAATTCGTGATTTGAGCGGGGGCGCAATCCGCGTCTCTACCGGCAGGTCCGGAATTACTCTAATTCCAATGCAATTTTCTTTGCGGTCGCGTCTAGCTTTGCGATCCTGAACTTGCGGATCTGCCCTGCCCGCAGCGCTTCCGGCTTAGCTTCGTCGGCGGTCGCGCCGCTCTTCCAGCGCGCCTGTAGCATCGAACCCAGTGACGACAGGTCGGGCTTTGACAAAGCTGACGGCTTCGGTTCCTCGCTCTGGTCTGCCTTCGCTGAATTCTCGTGGGGGATCCGGCACGTCGCGGTGACGCCTTCGCCAAGTTCCACGCGGGCGCTTCCTCCGGAAACCTCGGTCATGCGGCCGGTAACGATATCACCTTCTTTGTGTTCGGCGAGGTATTCATCGAGTCCGGTGGGAACGAGCTGCTTCATGCTCAGCCGTATGAGCCGCTTTTCCGTATCGAGGGCGAGCACCTGCGCCTTGACTACTTGCCCGACCTTCAGGACTTCTTGCGGGTGATTGATGCGCTTTTCCGCGCTGATTTCGCTGATGTGAATCATGCCTTCGACACCTTCGGTGAGTTGCACGAAGGCTCCGAACTTCGTCAGGTTTGTTACCGGGCCTTCGATCACGGTGCCCGGCGCAAATTTCTCTGTGGCCCCGGCCCAGGGGTCGCCCAGCGCCTGCTTCAAGCCGAGGGAGATGCGCCGTTCGGTCGCGTTCACTCCGAGAATCACGGCTTCGACCGTCTCGCCCGGTTTCACTACATCCGCCGGAGTTCTTGTTCTTTTAGCCCACGACATTTCGGAAATATGAATCAGACCTTCGATGCCCGGTTCAATCTCTACGAACGCGCCGAAATCCATAAGCCGCGTAACCGTACCTCGCACCCGTTCACCGGCCTTGTATTTTTCAGCGACGGAATTCCACGGATGCGGCTGCAGTTGCTTCATGCTGATGGCAGTGCGCCGCTTTTCGGAATCGATTTTGATAATCCTGGCTTCGATCTGCTGGCCTACAGAGAGCACGTCAGAGGGCTTGTTGACGCGATGCCATGAAATTTCACCCACGTGAAGCAGCGCGTCTGATCCAGCGATATCGACAAACGCACCGTAATCGGTAAGGCTGCGGACCTCGCCCTGCACGGTATCGCCTTCTTTGAGTTCGGAGAAGCGGCGCTCTTTGCCGGCGCGTTCTTCGTCTTCCGCAATGGCGCGGCGATCGACCACCACGTCTTCTTCTTCCACATCGAGCTTGATGATGCGGCAGCGGATTTCCTGCTCGACCAGTTTCTCCATTTCGGAGGCGTCGCGGGTCCCGCTGCGCGACGCGGGCATGAAGGCTCGCACTCCGACATCCACGCTCAAGCCGCCCTTGACCACTCCCGTCACCGTGCCGACGATGGTCGCCTTCTCGGTGAAGGCCTTCTGCAGCGATTCCCAGTCCGTGGGACGCTCGACCTTGCCGCGGGTCAGTTCGTAGTAGCCTTCCGGATCGCGCCCTTTGATGGTGACCTGAACCTTGTCGCCGGCCTTCGGCGGCTTGTCCGCCGGAAACGCGGTGAGCGGCAGAACGCCTTCGGTCTTGAATCCGACATCGAGAATGATGGAGTCGGCGGTCACGGCAATTACCGTTCCCTCGCGGCCCTGAGCGCCTGGTTCCCTCTTGCGGGAATGACTTTGTTCATACTCGGAAAAAATGTCTTTAAAGGACTCGGCCGGCGGGTTCGCTGGCGTGGAATCCGGAGCGGTCGCGTCGGACGTGTTAGGGTCAGATGCCTTGGGATCGGGCATGTTGGGATTGGACGTTTCTGGGTTAGACATTTCTGGGTTAGACGTTTCTGGGTTAGACAATTTTGGATTAGACATGGAGAGGTTAGAGCCTCTGCGGCGTGATCCCGTTTAGGATAACACTGGCGGGCTGGTCTGGCGGCGGGGACTGCACTCTTGTTTGCGGTGCTTTTCTCGGGCCTGTAAGATCAATGATTCATCCTTACTGTTGAGAAATCTGCTGAGCTTCGCTCGGCTTGGACACCCCGGGGGTTGCCTTCCCTACGGAGCGCTGGAGCTGCACAACACAACATGCCGCACGAATTGCCGAAAGCTTACGAACCGGGCGCGATTGAAGCGCGCTGGGCCGAATATTGGGTCCGGGAAAAGCTGTTTCACGTCGAGACGCCCGCGCCCAGCTCGTCCGAACCTAGCTCGCCCGAAAAAGACGCGCGCCCGGTGTTCACCCTGCTCTTGCCGCCTCCGAATGTGACGGGGCGGCTGCACATGGGGCACATGCTCAACCAGACGCAGATGGACATGCTCGTGCGCTGGCATCGCATGCGCGGGTTTATCACGCTCTGGCTGCCGGGCACCGACCATGCCGGCATCGCTACGCAGATGATGGTGGAGCGCCAACTGGCGAAAGAAGGCAAGAAGCGGCGCGAGATGGGACGCGAGAAATTCGTGGAGCGCGTCTGGGAATGGAAGCGCGAGTATGGCGGTGCCATCCTCGACCAGATGAAGCGGCTGGGCGCGTCCGTCGATTGGGGACGCGAGTACTTCACCATGGACGAGAACCTTTCGCGCGCGGTGCGTGAGGTGTTCGTCCGGCTGTATGAAGAGGGATTGATTTATCGCGGAAAGTACATCGTGAACTGGTGTCCGCGATGCGAGACGGCGATTTCCGATCTCGAAGCGAAGCACGAAGACGTGGCGGGCAAGCTTTGGGAGATCCGGTATCCGGTAATCGGAACGAGCGAGTTCATTACGGTGGCGACGACACGTCCGGAGACGATGCTGGGGGATACCGCGGTCGCGGTGAACGGGGCCGATGAGCGCTACACGCACCTGCATGGGAAGAAAGTGCTCCTGCCGCTGATGAAGCGGGAAATTCCGATCATTCTGGACGAGATTGCGAAGCCGGAGTTTGGCACGGGCGCGGTGAAGATCACGCCGGCGCATGATCCGAATGACTTCGAGGCGGGGAAACGGCACGGCCTGCCGCAAATCGACGTGATGGATCTGCACGCGCGCATGAATGAAAACGCGGGTCCGTATAAGGGCCTCGACCGTTACGCGGCGCGCGAGGCCGTGCTGGCGGATTTGAAGGAACAGGGCTTCCTGGTCGCCGAGAAAGATTACACGGTGCCCCTGGGAAAGTGCGACCGCTGCGGCACTGTGGTCGAGCCGCGACTGTCGGAGCAGTGGTTCGTGAAGATCGCACCGCTCGCGAAGAAGGCGATCGCGGCGGTGGAATCGGGCGAGATTACGATCACTCCGGAGAACTACAAGCAGATTTATTTGAACTGGATGTACAACATCCACGACTGGACGATCTCACGGCAACTGTGGTGGGGGCACCGGATTCCGGTGTGGCACTGCGGCAACTGCCAGGACTTGATCGTGGCGCGCGAAACGCCTGCGAAGTGTCCGAAGTGCGGCAGCGCGAAGCTGGAGCAGGATACAGACGTACTCGACACCTGGTTTTCGTCTGGCCTGCTGCCATTCACGACGCTGGGATGGCCGGAGAAGACGCGCGATCAGGCCGTGTTCTATCCCACAACTCTCCTGATTACGGCGTACGAAATCTTGTTCTTCTGGGTGGCGCGCATGATTATGTTCGGCTGCCACTTCATGGCCGGGCATGAGCAGGATGCAGCGACCAAGAAGGCTAGCGGTTGGGCGGAGAAGAAGAACGACAGCGTTCCGTTCCGCAATGTCTATATTCATGCGCTGGTGCGCGATGCCGATCGGCAGAAGATGTCGAAGACCAAGGGGAACGTGCTCGATCCGATCGAAGTGATCGAAAAGTACGGAACGGACGCGACGCGTTTCACGCTGGCGGCGATGGCGGCCCCGGGAACTGATATTGCGTTCAGCGAGAGCCGCACGGCAGGCTACCGGAATTTTGCCAATAAGATATGGAACGCGGCGCGCTTCATGTTTATGAACGTGGACCGAGCGGAACCGGGGCTGCGGCCCGCTTTGAGCGGGTCTTTGAGCGGATCAAAGATCAGCCCATATACCCGCATTGACAGGTTCGAAACGCAGACTCTTGAAGACCGCTGGATATTCTCGCACTTCAATCGCGCGGTAAAGGATGTGAACGAGTCTCTGCAGACTTATCGCTTCGATGAGGCGGCGAATCGCATCTACGACTTCTTTTGGGGCGACTTCTGCGACTGGTATATCGAACTGATCAAGCCGCGGCTTGCGCCCGAGAGCGAAAAACCAGAAGTGTTCGCCAAGACTTTGGCGAACCTAACCACGCTCTTTGAAGCTTCGCTGCGGTTGCTGCATCCTGTGATGCCATTCATCACGGAGGAAATCTGGCATGCGATGTATGACGGCAATCCGCCCGGGAAGTCGATTGCGCTCGCTCCGTATCCCCAGGCGGACGAGATGCAATTCGACACGGCTGCGGAAATACAGATGGCGATCCTGCAAGACCTGATCGTCAGCGTGCGCAATCTGCGGGCGGAACTGAAAGTCGAGCCCAAGGTGAAGGTGCCGATTGAGATATTTTCACACGATCCTGAGACCTGGAATGTGATTCAGAACAACCGCGAGGCGATTGAGCGCATAGCTGGCGTGCAAAGCATCAAAGGTGTGACGGAGTCGCAAGCGCGGAACGCCCCTTCTCGCAGCACGTCGCGGTTCGATGTGCACGTCGTGTTCGAGAAGAAGATAGACGTGGCAGCAGAATGTGAGCGCCTGGCGAAGGAGTTGGAGAAGATCGAGAAGGAGATCGCGAACGGGCAGCGGCAGCTTTCCAATGAACAGTTTCTGGCCAAAGCTCCGGCCAAAGTGGTGGAGGGGCTTAAGACGCGGGCTGAGGAGTTGACAGTGCTGCGGGAAAAGATCCTCGGCAAGATGAAGGAGTTGGGGTGCCCATAGCATATTAAGCTGCGGGCCTTCAGCCCACACGGACGGACGAGGGCGCCCGTCCCTACACAAGCCATGGACTGGAATTCACGACGCATTACCGCGATTCTTGAGAACGCGCTCAACGAAGACCGGGCGACGCGCGACGCCACCAGTTACGCCTGTATCGATCCCAACCAACGCGCTTCGGCGACGATTATCGCCAAGCAGGAGTGCATTCTGGCCGGCCTCGGATGTGTGCCGCGGATTCTCGACGTCTATGCGGCGCTCGATGGTGCGGTCATTTCGCATTACGAGGTGACGAGCCATCCTTCGGTTTTTGATGGCATCCGCATGCACGCGGGGCAGCAGATCGCGGTGATCCAGCATAACGCGCGGGTGATTCTGTCGTGTGAGCGGGTGATCCTGAATTTTCTGCAGCGCATGGCTGGAATCGCGACCACTACGCGCAGGTTTGTGGATGCGGTCGAGGGCACGCACGTGCGGATTCTCGATACCCGCAAGACGGCGCCGGGACTGCGCTTGATTGACAAGTACGCGGTGCGTTGCGGGGGTGGGCAGAATCACCGGCTGGATCTCTCCGACGGAGTGTTGATCAAGAACAATCATATTGCACTGGCCGGGGGCGCCGTGCAGGCGCTGGAGCGGGCCATCCACAACCGGCGCGGCCGGCAGCCGATTGAGATTGAAGTGCGGTCGCTCGAAGAACTGCAGCAGGTGCTGGAACACGGAGCGGAGGCGATTCTGTTCGACCATTTGAGCGTCGAGAATGTGCGCAAGGCGGTCGAGATCTGTTCGCGACAACCGCGGCGAATTCCGCTGGAGTGCGCCGGCGGAATCACTCTTGAGAACGTGCGGTCGTATGCCGAGACAGGCGTGGATTTTATCTCGGTTGGGGCGCTGACACATTCCTCGACCGCGGTGGATATGAGTATGCGGGTTACGCCGGCTTAGGGCCGAGGGCTGCCGAACCGCGCTCGGCTGGGACGGGCTTGGCGCCCGTCCCACGTTCGACATCCCTTTACGGCTGTCGCCTGCCGGCTTCACTCAGTGATGATCGTCCCAATTGTGCTCAGTCTCCCAGCGATGGTCTTTTCCATTCCACCACTGGTGATAGGAATTCCAGCAACGCTCCCGTTCGGCGTTCAAGTCTCGCCGCCGGTCCTCGGCTTCGCGGCTGTGATCGCCTTTGTCGCGGATCGCTCTGTCTAATCTTGCTTCCGCCTTTTCTATTGCATGCTGGCACTTCCCTCTGTCATCGGCGTGCACGCGGGGTGCCGCTACGAATAACCAAAGCGCGCACGCCATTATGGCTGCCACGGCTGTTTTTCCAAAACGTCGATTCAAGGCTTTCTCCTTTCATTTTTCGATGATCCAACCAACCTAGATCTAACCACCCCTGGTCTAACCAACACTGGTCCAACTAAAACTGGTCTAGCCAAAACTCTATAACATCTTGGCGCAGTTTGATCCCGGCTTTTCGATTCTTTGCATCCAGGATTTCCCAAAAGTGAACGAGGCAAATACAGCGCTGATTCGCCGGGGACAGCCGCGAGTCGACCAACGATTGTTTATAATCCCTCCATCCACGCTTCCGCAAAATCTCGCAGCCTTCCGTCGGCGCACCAGGCTACCGATATTCGCCTCGGCCGCATCGTTCGCCTGCTCATGAGCCACGCTACCGTGGTGGTCAGCGGCACGAAGGTTGCGGAAGAGATGGGGACGAGCCGATCAGAAGTCTGGCGGCTGATTCAGCAGCTGCGCGGTTTGGGCGTGGATGTCGCTGGGCATCCGGCGACTGGCTATCAACTGCGCACGGTTCCTGACTTGTTGCTGCCGGAGATGTTGGCACCATCGCTGAAGAGCACGATCTTCGGTGCTGCGAGGCAGATCCATCACTATTACAAAATCGGCTCGACCAATTCGGAAGCGATGCGGTCCGCGTCCGAGGGCGCACCCGAAGGCAGCGTTTTTCTCGCCGAAGAACAGCTCGCCGGGCGGGGACGGGGAGCACACACCTGGCATTCCGCGCGGTCGGCGGGCATTTACTGCTCGGTGATCCTGCGTCCGGCGATGCCTCCCTCGGATGCGCTGATTTTTTCGCTGGCGGCGGGATTGGCGGTGCGCGCGGCGGTTGCCGAGATTGCGCCGCAGCTTCGGGTGGATCTGAAATGGCCGAACGACGTTCTGCTGGGCGGCAAGAAGTTCTGCGGCATTCTTACCGAGATGAATGCCGAGGCAACGAGGGTGCGCTATCTGGTAGTCGGAGTGGGAATCAATGTAAACCAGGGTAAGTTTCCGGCTGAGCTGCGCGAAATTGCCACTTCGTTACGGATTGCCACCGGCACGGAATGGTCGCGCGTCGAGCTCTGCGTTGCCTTACTGAAAGCGCTCGACCGGGAGTATCGAAGCCTGGCCGAGGATGCGGGAGCGCGAGATGCGATCTTGCACCGGTTCGAGGAGAGTTCTTCGTCGGTACGGGGCACAAAAGTGAGCATCGAAGTTAGCCCCGAAGTAAGCCCTGACGAAAACGGCCGCCTGGCAGGCGTTACCGAGGGATTGGATGAGCGTGGATTCTTGCGGATAAGAACCGCAGAGGGTTTGCGGACGGTGGTGAGTGGGACGGTGAGGATCGTCAACAATTTGTAATTGGTAATTTGTAATTTGCAATTGGAAAACGAGTGGCTCTTAGATTACCAATTACAAATCACCAATTACAAATCCTCCTATGCTTCTAGTCATTGATGTCGGAAACACGCATACCGTGCTGGGCGTTTTTGAGCGAGTACCGCACCGTCCGGGTGAAGATGTGACCGGAACGGAAGCGGCGCGTTACGATCGCCTGGTCGCGAATTGGCGCGTCGGTTCGCATCTGACGCGCACGGTCGATGAGTACGGAGTGATCTTCCGCAATCTTTTCTCCATGGACAATCTGGAAGTTTCGGCGGTGCATGGCATCGTGATTTCATCGGTTGTACCGCCGCTCGATTCGGTGCTGCGGCAGGTGTGCGAGCGCTATTTCAACACCAAGCCGCTGTTCATCGAGCCGGGAGTGAAGACGGGCATGCAGGTGCTGTATGACAATCCCGCGGAAGTCGGCGCGGACCGGATCGTGAACGCGGTGGCGGCGTTTGAAAAATATGGCGGACCCTGCGTGATTGTGGATTTTGGCACGGCGACGACTTTCGA
>JBEKXC010000086.1:0-30744 GCA_049512435.1 Terriglobales bacterium
GAAGGCCAGCGCATCCGCCTTGCGACTCAAATCGGATCCAAGTTGCGCGGTGTTCTCTACGTGCTCGACGAACCTTCCATCGGCCTGCATCACCGCGACAATGGCCGTCTTCTAGCTGCGCTCGAAAATTTGCGCGACCTCGGCAATACCGTGCTCGTCGTCGAGCACGATGAAGAAACCATTCGGCGCGCCGACTATGTCATCGACCTCGGGCCCGGCGCCGGTCGTCACGGAGGCGAGTTGGTCGCCAGTGGAACGCCCGCGGAAATCATGAACTCACCCGTGTCCTTAACCGGCGCCTACATCTCCGGACGCCAACACATCGCCATGCTTACCGAGCGCCGGAGCCCGAATGGAAAAGCCATCGCCGTCTTAGGCGCGCGTGCGAACAACCTCAAGAATCTCGACGTAGTCTTTCCGCTCGGCGTGATAACGGTAGTGACCGGCGTCTCCGGGTCCGGCAAATCAACCTTAGTCAATGACATTCTGTATCGCGCGCTCGCCAAGCAGCTCTATCGTTCTCGCGAAGAACCTGGCACTCACAAAGCCATTACCGGAGCGGAAATGATTGACAAGGTCATTCGCATCGACCAGTCTCCGATCGGCCGCACTCCGCGTTCCAATCCCGCGACGTACACCGGCATCTTCGCGGCGGTTCGCGACCTCTACGCCATGCTTCCTGAATCGCGCGAGCGCGGATACAAACCCGGACGCTTCTCCTTCAACGTCTCCGGCGGACGCTGCGAAGCCTGCCAGGGTGAAGGCCAACGCCGCATCGAAATGAACTTCCTGCCCGACGTCTACGTGCAGTGCGAAGTCTGCGGCGGACGCCGTTACAACCACGAAACATTGTCGGTTCACTACAACGGCTATTCCATCGCCGACCTGCTGGAAATGCCCGTGTCGGACGTGCTCCAGATTCTCGAAAACATCCCGCAAGTCAAGCAAAAGCTGCAAACCCTGGTCGATGTCGGCCTCGGCTACATTCACCTGGGTCAATCTGCCGTTACTCTTTCGGGAGGCGAAGCCCAGCGCATCAAGCTCGCCCGAGAACTCGGAAAGCGCCAGACGGGAAAGACTCTTTATCTGCTGGATGAGCCGACAACCGGATTGCACTTCGACGACGTGCGCAAGTTGCTCGACGTTCTGCACCGTCTCACCGATCTCGGAAACACAGTCATCATCATCGAACACAATCTGGACGTGATCCGCAACGCGGACTGGATTCTCGATCTCGGCCCCGAAGGGGGAGAAGAAGGCGGCCGCATTGTGGCCCAGGGTACGCCTGAACAAGTTGCGCGTGTGAAGAAATCCTACACGGGCCACGCGCTAACCGCGTATTTCAATGGGTCAGCAAAGAATGGGTCAGCGAAAAATGGGCCGGCAAAGAATGGCTTAGCCAACGGCGCGCTCGCGCCAACCGGCACGGGGGAACGAGCATGAACCCTCCCGACGATCTCCCGGAGATGTCAACGCCACCGTCGCAGCCTGCCGATACGCTGGTGGAGGGACGGGCGTCCTCGCGAGCTTGCCCTGAGCAAAGTCGAAGGGTCCAAACCGAGCAAACCGGGGCCCCCGACAAGCCCGATGTTGGCTTGGCGGGGTGGAGAAGCTCGCCAGACGCCCCAGGCCATAGCGACTTCGCCGAACCCAGCTACCTCCCGGACGCCCAGTCCATTGACGGCCAACCCAGACAGCTCGCACCCGCTGCGCCGCCTGATCCGGCGTGGAATGGCTGGGATGTCCTCCGTCTCATATTCCTTACCATCGTGGCACTCTTCGTCGGCGTGTTTACCGTGCTGTTCATCGCACACTGGCGCCTTTACCCCCACACGGCCCTCAGTGAAATTGCGCGCATGCCTTTGGTCGTCGTCGCCGGACAATCCCTGGCGTACCTTCTCATCCTCGCCTACATGTATGTTCTGGTGACGCGCGAGCGCGGCCGTCCCGATTTTCTCGCCGCCATCCACTGGAACTGGCCTTCCAACCTTGCCGTTTACCTGTTGGCGGGCTTCGCGCTTTCGCTAGGTTTGCAATTGCTGGCCCATCTATTGCCGATTCCGAAAGAGTTGCCGATCGACAGCTTTTTCCGCACGCCCGCCGAAGCCTGGGCACTCAGCATCCTGAGCATCACACTCGCGCCTCTGATGGAAGAACTTTTCTTTCGCGGCTTTCTTTATCCCGTGCTCGCCCGCCGTCTCGGCTTGCAGGTTGCCGTCTTTCTGACCGCGCTCGCTTTCGCCCTGCTGCACGGCGCGCAACTGGGGTTCGCGTGGGGCCCGGTACTCGTGATTTTCCTGGTCGGCGTCGTTCTAACGATGGTGCGAGCCAGACAAAATTCCGTTGCCGCTGGAGTGCTAATCCATATGGCCTACAACGGAACCATCACCGTAGCCATGTTCGCCGCCACCGACGGATTTCGCCACCTGGAAAAACTGAATCAATAAAGTTCCCAGTTCTCAGTTCTTAGTGTTGCAGCGCGCGAGTGTTTTCTGAGAACTGAGAACTGAGAACTGCTTTTCTGCTATCGTAGAAATTCATGTCAACTGCACGACAGGAATTATTAAAACTGCTGGCGGAAAAGTCATTTCGCCTGGGTGAATTCAAGTTGTCCTCCGGCGGCACCAGCGACTATTACATCGATTGCCGCACCACCACGCTCGCCGCCCGCGGCGCGCAACTGGTCGGCCAAGTCTTCCTTGATGAAATGCGCGGTCAAGGGTGGCACGCCGATGCTATCGGCGGACTGACCATGGGTGCCGACCCCATCGTCGTGGCCGTTGCCGTAACCAGCGGCACGCTGAACGGATTCCTAGTGCGTAAGGCCGAAAAGCAGCACGGCACCGGCCAGCGCATCGAAGGCTTCCAAGAAAAGGGCGCGCGGGTCGTGATCGTGGACGATGTCTGCACTACCGGATCCTCCACCGTGCAAGCCATCGCAGCCGCGCGAGAATTCGGCTTCAAGGTGGTAGGCGCGATGTGCCTGGTCGAGCGCGAGGATGCCCACGGTCGTCCGAACGTAGAACAAGCCGCTAGGCCTGCGCCGTTCATTGCGGTTTTTACCGCCAACGATGTACGCCGCGAGCACGTCGCGCAACGCGAGGCGCAGCCGAAGGTCCAATCTGCGAAATGATTCCCGACGGATATACCGACCTGGCTCCGGGAAAAATCGCGTCGGTTGTGACCTATCTCGAAATGCTCGAACGGCCTCCGCTGACGGACGTCTCATCGACCGGAATGCAGAGCGGAACGCGGAGCGGGATGCAGAGTGAAGTACGCTTGCGGCAGGTGCAGAACGCTGGACTCGATTGGTATCGCGCCCTGTACCGGCGGGCGGGTGCGCCATGGTTGTGGTTCAGCCGTCTGGAGATGACGGACGAGCAACTGGCGGCGCTGCTACACCGCTCCACCACTGAGCTGTTCGTGGGCGAACGCGACGGAAGCGAGATCGGAATTGCTGAACTCGACCGTTCCCAGGCTCCGAACGTCGAGATTATGAGCTTCGCGCTGCTTCCTGAAGTGATCGGGAAGGGCCTCGGGCGCGCTCTCCTGAGGCAGTTGCTCGACCGTGCTTGGAGTCATTCGACGGCGCGGGTCTGGTTGCACACCTGCAATTTGGATGGTCCAACGGCGCTGAGTTTCTATGTGAAGTGTGGCTTTTGCCCCTACAAGCGGGCGATTGAAGTAGCGGACGATCCTCGCATTCGCGGGATTCTGCCAGAAGACGCCGCGCCGCAAGTTCCGATTATCCGTTAATCTAAAGAGACAGCTCCGCAATTGCCTTATGATCCAGACCTTATGATCCAAACCCTCGAATGGACCCCCCGCGGCGTAGTCTTCATCGATCAGACGAAGCTGCCCACCGAAGAAGTCTATGTAACCTGCACCACGCACCAGCAGGTAGCCGACGTAATCCGCGACATGGTAGTCCGCGGAGCGCCCGCCATTGGCGTAGCCGCCGCCATGGGCATCGCTCTAGGCGTAAAGAACTCTAAAGCCGAAAACGCCGCCGATCTCAAAAAAGACTTCGACCAGATCTGCGAAATCATCCGCCAGACGCGTCCGACCGCCGTGAATTTATTCTGGGCGATCCGCCGCATGCAGGAGAAATTTGAATCCCTCCGCATTCGTCCCATAGCGCAGATCCAGCAGTCGCTGATCGAAGAATCCCAGCGCATACACGCCGAAGACATCGCCGCCAACCAAGCCATGGGCCGACACGGAGCCGCACTCATGCCCTCAAGCGGCGGCGTGCTAACCCACTGCAACGCCGGAGCGCTAGCCACCGCCGGTTACGGCACAGCACTAGGAGTAATCCGCGCCGCCGTAGAACAAGGCAAAAAGATTCATGTCTACGCCGACGAGACGCGTCCCTTCCTGCAAGGCTCGCGCCTAACCGCCTGGGAGCTGATGAAAGACGGCATCCCCACCACGGTCATCTCCGACAACATGGCCGGAGTCATGATGCAGCAAGGCAAAATCGGAGCCATCGTAGTCGGCGCCGACCGCATCGCCGCCAACGGAGACGTGGCTAACAAAGTCGGCACCTATACGGTAGCTGTGCTGGCAAAAGAACACGGCATCCCGTTCTACGTAGCCGCGCCAATTTCCACGGTAGATCTAGCCACGCCCGACGGCAGCAAGATTCCCATCGAGCAGCGCAACGCCAGAGAAGTCACGCATATCGCCGGCAAGCAAATGACGCCCGACGGAGTCGAGATCGAGAATCCCGCGTTCGACGTGACCCCCGCAAAATACGTAGCCGCCATCATCACCGAGCGCGGCATCGCCCGCGCACCGTATGAAGAATCTCTGCGCGAGTTGGCCGTGGAGCTTTCAGAAGCAGCGCTGAACCCACAAACTCACTGTCATCTTGAGCGGAATCAGGCCATCGGCGAAGCCCAGGGCCCGATGGAGTCGAAAGATCCCTACTCCGTCTCTTCCGCCCGCGCCATGTTAGGGAATTCTCGGCCGGATGCCCCATCTGACGCGGCAGAAATGGACTGTGAATTGGAAGAGAACCTTCCTGACCTTCCCTCCAATACGGACACTGAAACGGGGCGTTAGCACTCAGAACCCGGTCAAGCGTGTAAATTAGGGATATTTCAACAGTTGCCAGTCGAGAAGATGCGGATTAGGGCTGAGGCGGTGTCGGCACCGGCTTCGACTCTGATTTGGTTTCTGACTTTGGAGGGTTCAGCTTCAGGAGATGTCCGCGGAAATCAGCGAACTCCGGTGTGTTCGTAACTGTACCGTCTCGCTTCGGCAAAATATCACTGATTCCATTTCGAAGAGCTTCCAACCGCTCGGGAATAGGAGGAAACGCGCGAAACTCCTTGGCCGGATTGTCGGTCCATACCGCCTGAACAAGCGTGAGAAAGCATCCAGGGTCATAGCCGGATTTGTACAGATACTGAATCCCGAAGTAGTCAGCATTCAATTCTTCTTCCCTTCCAAACTTGTCAAACTTCTTGCCACCTTCTACCTCGAGGACGCGAGTCCCCCGTGCAGAGTCCGATCTCACCCTCATGGGCGCGTTCATAAATGAACGCAAGGCGGTATGGGCGATCCCCTGCGCAAGCACGCTCGCTAACTCACCCTCATTGGCAATTCGCAGAAGAAGTCCGCGAGTGATGTACTGGTATCCGGCGGGAAGTGTGAAGGCGTACACTTCTTCACTATCAATGATCCGGATAGTGATGGGAAAGCGCGCGTCGGAATTCTGCGCCACAGTATGGGCCAAGCGCCCAACGTAAGCTACGGTCGTTGCGTCGCGCAGTAACGTGGTGGATCGTTCCAGGTTCTTGGACAACTGCGCGCCCATTCTTGTCTCCATCTCGAGTGAGGACGAATCTTGATTCCTCCTATTCGCGATCTTCCGATGCCCGATAGCGCCGATGTCACGATCCGACTCAGACCTCTTTTCAGGCGAGGGTGAGCCAGAACTAGGAGTTGAAATAAGGCAGACAGCAAACAGCAGAGATAAACCCATCCCTGACCGGCAGATTCGCGCAGTGGCTTGGCGTTGCATGCGATCATTCTACGCTTTGGACTGAGTGGACACTTCAAGCCCCACGGGCGCAAACGGTAATTGACGTAACCAAGGCATTGGCGCTCACGGACCTCACCCTGGCGGAGTCCTGAGTTGACACTAGGGCCTATAATGATTTTTTGGGCCATCATAAGAAGTAGGATTCGGCGCACCGCGAGATTCGAGTCCTGGGGCAAGGCATCGCTTGGGGTGAAAACGCCTCTTTCTTTGCAAAGTAATATTGGCCGCTTTTTACGTAAGTTTTGGAATATTTTGCGAAAATTGATTCGCAGTAAGCCATTGATTCTAAAGATAAATTCGCAATCGTGTTTTTGTAACTTGTTTATATTGAATACTTTGCGAGTAACCGATTTAGAATGAATACTTTGACTCAAAAATGGGGGGAGGGGGGGGTACCCCCCCAAATACGCCCACCATCCCGAAAAATGTGCCTCCGCATCCGGCCTCAGAGATGCAATGGAATTGAATTTGCGGCTCAGTTTTCCAATCGCCCGTAGGCGCAAACGAACTTCATGCGCATCATCATCGCGGGCGGAGGCACCGGCGGGCACGTCATTCCAGCCCTAGCCATCGCCCAACAACTTAAAAAGCAATTCGCCGCCGAGGTTGTTTTTATTGGAACAGCTCGCGGCATCGAAACGCGGCTGGTGCCGCAGGCAGGTTTTCCGCTGGAACTGATTCAGGTAGGCGCGCTGAAAAACGTCAGCCTGATGACGCGCGCAAAAACAATGTTCGATTTGCCGCGTGCAATCGCAGCTTCTTCGCGGATGCTCTCGGAATTCGATCCCGAAGTGGTGATTGGAGTCGGTGGCTACGCCTCCGGACCGGCGATGGTGGCTGCGATTCGCCGCCGTCTTCCGACGTTAGCCTTTGAGCCGAACGTCGTTCCAGGATTTGCAAATAGAATGATCGCCCGCTGGGTTTCCGCCGCGGCGGTGCACTTTGAAGAAACTTGCCAATATTTTCCCCACTGCAAAGTGACGGGTGTTCCGGTGCGCGAGCCATTTTTTTCGATTGCGGCCAAAACTGACGGCCCGCCAACGCTGCTGGTTTTTGGAGGCAGTCAGGGCGCACGCGCCATCAATCAAGCAATGACAACGCCCGAATCGCTGGCCGGATTGCGCCAGAAGATTCCGGGGATCCACATCATCCATCAGACCGGTCAGCGTGACTATGATCAGGTGCTTGCCGCGTATCAACAGTCGGGAATCTCAGCCGAAGTTCACAAGTTCATCGACGACATGCCGGGAACGTTCGGCCGCGCCGATCTGCTCGTCTGCCGTTCGGGTGCGAGCACAGTTGGCGAAATCACGGCAGCGGGCAAGCCAGCGATTTTTGTGCCGTTCCCGGCCGCTGCCGATGACCATCAGAACGTAAACGCCCGCGCGCTGGAGCGAGCGGGCGCGGCGGTGGTGGTCGAAGAAAGCAATCTGTGTGCGGCTTATCTGGTCGATACAATTGCCGCGCTGATCGGCGATGCGGGACGGCTGAAGAGCATGTCCGCGGCAGCGAAATCGCTGGCCCATCCGAAGGCAGTCGAGGAAATCGCAGAGATGGTGGCGCGTCTAGCCAGCGGCGAATAGAGGCTTTGCGGCTTCCCCGCAAACTTGGGTTGTCATCCTGAGCGAAGCGAAGGACCTATGCATTTTGCTTGCAGCGCCGAAATGCAGAGGTTTTCGCTGCGCTCAAGATGACATTATGAATTTATCGCTCCGCGCCCTCGGCGTCTCGGCGGTGAATCGTCTATCATCAGCGTTTATTCACGGACTGAGTTTTCATGTTCGCCAAGATTCAGCGCATCCATTTCGTGGGCATCGGTGGCATCGGCATGAGCGGGATTGCCGAGGTATTGCTCAATCTGGGCTACAAGATTTCCGGATCCGACCTGAAGAATTCGCCAATCACGCAGCGGCTCGCCGCTTTGGGCGCGTCCACTTTCGAAGGGCACTCCGCTGCCAACATCTCCGGCGCGGATGTAGTGGTCACCAGTTCGGCGATCTCGATCGATAACCCTGAAGTCGCCGAAGCTCGGCGGTTGCATGTTCCGGTGATTCGGCGCGCCGAAATGCTGGCCGAACTCATGCGGCTGAAATACGGCATCGCGATTGCCGGCATGCATGGGAAGACGACCACGACCTCGATGGTTGCGTCGGTGCTAGCCGCTGGCGGCCTCGATCCCACCGTCGTGGTTGGTGGGCGCGTGGACGCAATGGGCTCGAACGCTCGCCTCGGCAAGTCGCAATATCTGGTAGCCGAAGCGGACGAAAGTGACCGGTCGTTCCTGAAGCTTTCGCCGATTTTGTCGGTGGTCACGAACATTGACCGCGAGCACATGGACTGCTACCGCGACATGCGCGATGTTCGCCGGACGTTCCTCGAATTTATGGAGCGCGTTCCGTTTTACGGCGTGGTCGTTGGATGTAATGACGACCTAGTGCTGCGACGCCTGCTGCCGCGTGTCCATCGCCGCGTGACTACGTACGGAACCAGCCGCGGCTCGGATTTCCTGATCCGCATGGGATCGTCGTCGGCTGGGCCGTCCAAGCTGGGATCATCCGAGCTTCGCTCGGCGCAGGTCGCTGGAGAGCACAACCCGCTTATCCGCTTTCAGGTGACTTATAAGGAGAAAGATCTCGGCGAGTTCACGTTGCATGTGCCGGGCGCGCACAACGTGCTGAACGCGACGGCGGCGATTGCGGTTGGCACGGCGCTCGACATTCCCACCGAGCAGATTCGTTCGGCGCTCGACGGATTTCGCGGTGTGGATCGCCGCTTTCAGTTGAAGGGCAAGGCCTCAGGCGTCAGTGTGATTGACGATTACGGCCACCATCCGACGGAAATCCGGGCCACGCTGGCCGCGGCTCACCAGTGCGGGTTTCGCCGCGTGCATGTGATCTTCCAACCGCACCGCTTCACCCGCACTCGTGATCTGATGGATGAGTTCGCGACTGCCTTCGCCGATGCTGACACGCTCTGTTTGCTCGACATTTATCCCGCCAGCGAGAAGCCGATCGAAGGCGTCACGGCGGCAGCTCTCGCCAGCCGCATCGCCGGGGAGGGGAAGCGGAATGTTGCGCTTGCTCCTTCTTTTGCGGACGCCGTCGCCAACGCCGTCGCACTGGCGCAACCGGGCGACATGGTGCTGACGCTCGGTGCAGGCAGCGTTTCGCAGTTGGGCGCAATGCTTCTGGAGAAATTCGAGGCTCAGAGCGGCAGCGGCGGCTGAGATTCAGCGAGGCTCGTCTCTACGGGTAAGTGCGGCGCCCCCAACCGAACTACTTTTCTGGTTGACCTTTCCTTGCACCACTCGTCCAAAAACGCGTACGGTGAGGACCACATCATGGACGTGAATAAAGCCGCTTATTGGATTGCTCTCGGAGCCTTGGCCCTGAACGGCGGATATCGACAGGGAGGGTTTGCAACCCTGCATCGGGTCGCTGAACGCGCCGATGCCCCATTGTCTCGCATCTTCACCAGGGCAGAGCAAGCCGTGGCGGTCGTGCGCGCGCTGACCGGCAGAGATGGAACCCCGGCAGACAATCTGCAGGCATCCACAGACGCGCACGAAATGGCGCGAGCTCAAGGCGAGATGCTTCGAGAGCGGGTCGCTGAACGCGCCGAGCTTCTTAGGGACGAGATTCGGGAGCAAGTTCGCGGCCAAGCCGATGGCATTCGTGCGCTGGCCGAAATGCGGCGTGCGGAAATCGAGCAGAGGCGTGGCGAAATCGAACAGATTCGATCGCGCACGCGGTCGCAGTTCAGCTTCGCGAGCACCACCGATCACCGCATCATGGTGGTCTGTCCGAAAACCGGGACGCGGGTTGTTGTGAACGCTCGGCCGGATTTCGCGGACGTTTCCGACAATGTTAATGTTGAGGACGAGTTCTAGCGCCCGTCGCGCTTTGCCAACGAAAACAACCTTGCGAACCAACTTGGCACTGTTTCAATCCGCAAAAACCAGTTATAGTAATTTTGCTCAGCGGTTTTCTGTCGACAACTGACTCGAAAGAGTGACGCGGAAATCAAGTTCTACCGCGATACAGGAAGAGTTGTATCCGCTTCCCGGCGATGTTGCTCACCATCGAACTCCCGAGCGCGAGCCCTTTGACGACGCACGGCTGGTCGATCTGGAAGCGGAGCAGGAATCTCCATTTCTGCGCGGGCAAAAGCGTGTCTCCGTCCGGCGCGGATCACTTCCCAGGAAGACTGCCAACCGGTTGCTGTGGGTCGGCGCGGCGCTCGTCGCTTTGGCGATTCTGGGAGCTGCCGGCTTGGGCCTCTATCGTTACGGGAAGCGCTCGTGGCGATTTCGGGTTGATTCGAGCGATCAGATCGAGGTCACCGGCGCCGAGCACGTCGCGCACGTGCAAATCATGGAAGTGATGGGCGGCGATATCGGCCGCAATATTTTTTTCGTACCGCTGGGCCAACGCAAACGGCAACTGGAGGAAATTCCCTGGGTGGAATCGGCCAGCGTGATGCGCTTTGTGCCGAATCGCCTTCGGATCGAAATTCATGAGCGCACCCCGGTTGCTTTCGCCCGCATCGGATCGCACATTTCGCTGATCGACGCCGGGGGCACACTGATGGAACTTGCTCCCGGCGGCAAGCACAAGTATTCGTTTGCGGTGATTGTGGGCATGAATGCCGGCGAGCCGCTCTCCACCCGCGCCGCGCGGATGAAGAATTACAACCAACTGGTTCGCGAACTTGATTCGGGCGGAGCGCATTACTCGCAGGAACTGAGCGAAGTGGATGTCAGCGACCCGGAGGACGCCAAAGTGTTGGCCGCGGATGCCAACGGTGAAGTGCTGATTCATCTTGGCTCGGGGAATTACCTGCAGCGCTACAAAGCCTACGTGACCCATGTGCAGCAGTGGCGCCAGCAGTTCGAGAAGCTGGACTCGGTCGACTTGCGCTACGACGGGCAGATCATCGTGAATCCCGATCTCAACGGGATAGCCCATCAGCCCCTGTTGACTCCAGCCGCGGCCAAAGCGGCGATGGCCGCGGGAGTAAAACCCGCGGCGATCGTGAACTACGAAAAATATGTAACGCATCCCGTTCCACCGGCTCCGGCGAAGAAGGACGCGAAGCCCAAAGCGAAAGCCGCAGTCCATCATGCTCCGGCCAAAAAAGCGCCGGTGAAAACAGCGCCAGCACAAGTTAAGCCAGCCCAGGTTAAGTTAGCCCCAGTCAATCAAGCCGCGCTCAAGCCGAATGGAAGCGGTGTGCCGGTGGCTGCCGCGAAAGATACCGCGGCGACCCATCCGGTTGTGTCCCCGCCGCCCGCCGCCGTTGCCACGGGGCAGAAGAAACCGAGCGCGGGCATTCCTAAGGAGACACCGCAGAACTAGCGATCATCAATTATTATGCCGAGCCACGCGCCTAATTTCATTACCGCCATTGACGTAGGCAGCGCCAAGACTTCCGTCCTAGTAGCCGAGTTGAGCGAGAACGGATTGCGTTATCGCGGCCACGGCATCAGCGAATCGCGGGGACTGCGCAAGGGCGTGATTACCGAACTCGACAAGGCCGTCAGCAGCATACAGAAAGCGGTGGAGCATGCCGAAGACGTTGCCGGCATTCCCATCGAGCGTGCGCTGGTGGGGATTGCGGGCGCACACATCCGTGGAATGAACAGCCACGGCGGCATTACTTTCGGCGCGCGGTCGCGCGAGATCGCCCGCGAGGAAATTCGCCAGGCCGTGGATAAGGCCCGCACCGTGCCCCTGCCCGCCGATCGCGAAATTCTCCATTTGCTGCCGCAGGAGTTCATTCTTGACGGTCAGCCCGGAGTGCAGGATCCCACGGGCATGATGGCCACGCGACTCGAAGTGCGCGTGCACATTGTGACGGCTTCGTCGAGCGCCACGCAGAATCTGGTTACCGCGGTGAACAAGGCTGGCGTTCACATAGACGACACAATCTTCGAGCCGCTGGCCTGCGCCGACTCCGTGTTGCGATCCGATGAACGCGAACTTGGCGTTTGCCTCGTCGACCTCGGGGCGGGTTCCTGCGATCTGATCGTTTTTCAGCAGGGCGCGGTCGCGCATACGGCCGTCATCCCGATTGGCGGCGACCACTTTACCAGCGATCTCTCGGTGGGAATGTGTACGGGATTGGCTGACGCGGAGACGCTCAAGAAAAATTTTGGCAACGCGGTGCCGACACTGATTCCCGAGGGCAACGAAGTCGAAGTCCCGTCGGTAGGGGACCGGCCCTCGCGCTTGATGCCGCAGCGCATGGCGGGTGAGATTCTCGGGCCGCGCGCTTACGAGCTTTTCGAGCTGTTGCGCGAAAACCTGCGCCACGCGGGAGTTCTGGAGCATTGCATTGCCGGATTCGTGCTGAGCGGCGGGGCCTCGCGTCTTCCCGGCATTCTCGACGTGGCGGAATCGGTGCTGCGCAAGGCCGCGCGTCTCGCCTGGCCAACGCCCATGGCTAAGATGCCGTCATTCCTGGCAGAGCCGGAGTTCGCAACCGTGTTAGGCATGGCCTATTACGGCCACCGCGCCCGATTAGCCCGCGGCTTGCAGGAGCCCGGTTTTGGTTCGCGCATGAAAGCGCTGTTCGCCAGGAAGGGCGCGTAGGAGATTTGGCTTTTTACTGAGAACTGAGAACTGGCAACTGACAACTGATTTACGAGGTGAGTTATGACCGAAGACAACGGACTCCGCATCTGCTTCAACGAAGAAGCCCGCAACGACGCTCGCATCAAGGTCATCGGTGTCGGCGGCGGCGGCAACAACGCCGTCAATCGCATGATTGACTCGGGTATGGAACACATCGAATTCATTGTGGCCAACACCGACCTGCAGGCTCTGCGGATGTCGCGCGCCGCGACCAAGATTCAGCTCGGAGTGAAACTGACCAATGGACTTGGCGCCGGCGCGAATCCCGAGATCGGCCGCAAAGCCGCACTCGAAGATTCCGACAAAATCATCGAAGTCCTCGAAGGCGCGGACATGATTTTCGTTACGGCCGGACTCGGCGGCGGAACTGGCACCGGCGCCGCGCCGATCATCGCTTCCCTGGCCAGCGAAATGGGTGCGCTCACTGTGGCCGTGGTTACCAAGCCTTTTGCTTTTGAAGGCAAGCGTCGCATGCAGCAGGCCGAGCGCGGAATTTCCGAACTCATGGAGTCGGTCGATACCACCATCGTGATCCCCAACGAAAAATTGCTCGCCGTTGCCGAGAACGCAGGCTTTTTCGAATCCTTCCGCATCGCCGACGACATTCTTCGTCAAGGAGTACAGGGCATTTCCGACATCATCACCATCCCGGGCATCATCAACCGCGACTTCGCTGACGTGAAAGCCATCATGGCGGGCATGGGTTATGCGGTGATGGGCACGGCTACCGCTTCGGGCGAACACCGCACGGTGGAAGCCGCACAGCGGGCCATCGCCTCGCCGCTGCTCGAAGCGGGCGCAATCGACGGAGCCCGCGGCATTCTGATCAACATCACCGGTTCAAACTCGCTGAAACTTGCGGAAGTGCAACAGGCTTGCACTATTATCCAGGGCGCGGCTCACGAAGATGCCAACATTATTTTCGGCGCGGTGCTGGACGAGAAGATGAAGGACTCAGTCAAGATCACGGTGATCGCGACCGGCTTCAAAGAGGCCGATATGCGTCGTCCGCGCCACCACGAGAATTATGATCCAGTTATCATTTCGCGCGAGGTATCAAGGGACGTCTCGCGCCATCTCTCGCATCAGGATTCGCGAGATGGTTTCGACGAACGCGAGCCGGTGACTGAACCTGAACCGGTCTTTGTGCCCGAACCGAGCTTCGAGCCAGATTCCGCGCCGGTGGATTTTCAGGAATCGGATAACGGGTCGCATGCCGCCGAGGTGATTTCGCTCGATACGATGCGGTCGGCAGCGCCCACCTACCAGGCGGAGGATCTCGACATTCCCGCGTTCCTGCGGAAGCGCAGCGAAGTGATGTAGGGAAATTCCAAGTTTCGAGGTTTCAGAGTTTCAAGGTTTCAAAGTTGGCTCTCAATGACACACGGTTTTTCCTTGAAACGTTGAAACCTCGAAACTCTGAAACCTTGCTTCTCAATGGCATCTCTATCCACCAGTTCGAAATCTCTCCTCTTACTGCTGGTGCTGCTGGCTGCGTCCGAATTTGTCGTGCGTGGTCCCGTACGTTTTCTGCGAGCGGCGGATTTCAATGACTTCATCTCGCCGTATATCCAATCCCGGGCTCTAGTGAAGGGAATGGATCCTTACAGCCCGGAAGTTCTGGTGCGACTCTGGCCGGTCGAGGGCGCCCACCGGCCGGAGTTTCTGGCTAAAGACTTGGCGGACGGTTCGTTGATTGCGAAACGCGGGATCCCGACCGCTTATCCCCTCACGTGTTTATTCCTGCTAGTTCCCTTGGCTGTCTTGCCCTGGCCTGTCGCTCACCTCGCCTGGTTATTCATTACTGCGGGTCTGGCTCTCGGTGCGATCTGGTCTCTTCTGCCGCTCGTTGCGCCGGGGGTTGGGTTTGAAACGAACGACTGGCGCGCCTATGTTTTTGTGGCCGTCGCACTGGCACTTGCGCCTCTGCACACCGGTCTTGCGGCGGGCAGCATTGTAATCGGCGCGGCGGCTCTTTGCGGCATAGCCGTGTCCCGCGAGCAGCGCGGGAGCGACACCTTTGCCGGAATCCTCTTCGGCATAGCGGTTTGTTTGAAGCCTCAAATTGGGTTGCCATTTCTTGCCTACTACCTGTTGCGCCGGCGCTGGCGTCTATTCGGAATTGCGGCCGGTTTTGTCTTAACGACTGCATTTCTCGCGATGGCGCGGCTGGCGATCAGCGGCACACCCTGGCTGCAGAACTATCGAACGGACAACAAGGTTCTGCTGGTCACTGGGATACTGGCCGACTTCACGGAACGAAATCCACTTCGTTTCAGCCTCATTAATCTTCAGGTCCTCATCTATGCCATTTCGCACCACGCCGCCGCCAACGCTTTGGCAGTCGCCCTATCGGCCATTTTGTTTGGGATCTGGCTTCTGCTGCTGCTGCGGAGCGGGTCCCAGAAGTATGACGTCCTGCTGCCGATGAGCACACTCGCCGTCCTCAGCTTGTTTCCGGTTTACCACCGGCTGTACGACGCATTCCTGCTCATCTTCCCACTGTGCTGGAGTCTCCGGGAATTTTCAGGTCCTCGCCGCAAATTTGCGCGCGGCGCTTTTCTGCCGATGCTCCCGTTCTTAGTACCGGGCGGATCGGCACTGCAGCAATTCCAGTCCAGCGGCAGGATTCCGCAAGCGATTGCGAACTCATGGTACTGGACGAGCATCGTTATGCCTCACCAGATTTGGTTCCTTCTGCTTCTGAGTCTTCTCCTTCTATGGAGCATGGCCTCCGCGCGAGCTTCTGACTATCGAGAAGGGGCTTGCCGCATTTCCCGCGCGGCAGAGTGAGACGGAGCAAGCCCGGTCTCGACTTGCCAGCGGAAAATAAAGAGCGTCCAAAAAGTCAATTGGGCGCGCTCAAGCTTCACTTGATTTTGGCCGATGTAATCTCTGACAAACCATCAGGGGGACCGTATGCATCGGCGAATCCTCGGACTGACCCTCGCTTGCTTCTCATTGGGTCAACTCACTCTCCGGGCGCAGGACTTCAAAGTTTTCGACCGCGAAGTGCAAATCCACGGATTCGCCTCGCAGAGCTTTGTCTATACGAACACCAACAACTGGCTGACCATGGATTCCAATCAGGGGAGTGCCGCTTTCACCGACTTCGGGCTTAATGTATCCAGCGGCATCACCGGCAAGCTGCGAGTGGGAGCTCAAGTCTACGACTACAACCTGGGCCAACTCGGAGCCTACCATCCTTCTCTGGATTGGGCCTTCGCGGATTACCGTTTCAAGAGTTGGCTGGGCTTTCGCGGCGGCAAAGTCAAAACCACGCTGGGCCTGTATAACGATACTCAAGACCTGGATTTTCTCTATACCTTCGCCCTGCTTCCACAAAGTGTTTATCCGACCGATATTCGGGACGCTACACTGGCGCATACGGGGGGCGATGTATATGGAAGTATTTCCCCCATGCGTCGCTTAGGGGACTTTTCCTACACCGCTTTCGTAGGGCACCGCAGCGACGGTATTTATGGCGGATTTGCTTATCTGGCATCTTCGTACGGAGTCCACTTCTCGAGTTACGGCGGCCTGCAATATGGTGCCGATCTGCGTTGGAATACTCCGCTGAAGGGACTGTTGGTTGGCATATCCCGGATCAATGAGGATATTACCGCCAAGGGGACGTCCCCAAATCCCAACCCGGGCGGAGCGCCACTTCCGTATTCCTCGGTTTCGAAGGCGGACTGGATCAACCAATTTTACGGCGAGTACATTGTGGGGAAGTTGCGGATCGATTCGGAGTATCGCCGCGTCCTGCACGACGAATCCACCGAAGGCGGCCTCCTCTTGAGTACGTCCGATACGCGCGGCTGTTATGTCTCGGGGACCTACCAAGTTATGAAACGGCTTGCCGTCGGCTCCTACTATTCGCGGTACACCATACATGTTGTATCGGGAGGCCCTCTGGCTCCGCTAGTGCCCGACCAAACCGATACCAGCCTGCCGGGCAATCATGTCTACGACAAAGTCGTCACCGTACGGGTTGATCTCAATCGATTCTGGGATGTGAAATTGGAAGGTCATTTCATGAATGGGTATGGATTCGGCCCGTACCCGGACGGCTTCTATTCTCAAGACAACCCGCAGGGCTTCGCGCCGAACACGAACGCTCTGGTGGTCAAGACCGGGTTCAATTTCTAAGCGCGGGGACAGAAAGGAGTATGCAATGAAATATCGAAAAATCCTCCTCTCCCTCTTCCTGCTGGCCGCCGGATCGATAATCTTCGGCGCGACTAGTTCCCTGGCCGACGACATCAAGATCATTGCCAATTCAACTGTAAATGTGGACACCATTTCCCTGGCCGAACTGAAAGCAGTGTTTCTGGAAGAGAGGAGTTCGATTGGAAGTACGCACGTCGAACCCGTACTCCAAAAGGACGGGCCGGCGCACGAAGCATTCCTGCAAGAGTACCTCGGGATGAGCGACGACAATCTACAGGCGTACTACCGCGCGCTGGTGTTCACGGGCAGGGGCTCGATGCCGAAGGTGCTTGGATCGGATGCCGAGGTGGTGGCTTACGTGGCCCGCACGCGTGGCGCGATTGGAATTGTGAGCAGCGCAACCCGCGCCGAAGGCGTTAAGACACTCGCCCTTGAGCTACCCAATAGCGGTGCCGCAAGAAAGCTGATCACGCGCGTCGAACCGGATTATCCGGAGACACTGAAGCGGCTGAACATTGGCGGAACTGTACGCTTGCGGGTGTCCATTTCGCCAAAAGGAACCGTCGAGCAGGTTGAGTTGTTGGGAGGCAACCCGATTCTCGGCGAGTCGGCCGCTCTCGCGGTGAAGAAATGGGTCTATGCCGCCGCCAAGTCGCAAACTGTCACGGAGGTTACGCTCTGGTTCGACGGGCGCTGATCGAATCTAAAGAATCTACTTCTGGGCAACGATCTTCTCAGCAACGATCCACGCATTGATCTTCGCTTCCAGCAAGTCTAGCGGCAGCGGGCCCTGATCGAGCACTGCGTCGTGAAAGGCGCGCAAATCGAATTTCGCTCCCAACTCTTTCTGCGCCCGCGCCCGCAATTCTAGAATCTTCGTCTGCCCCATCTTGTACGCCTGCGCCGGCCACGCTATGTATCGGTCGACTTCGGTGTTGATGTTCTCGTCGTCCATCGCCGTGTGGTCGTGGAAGTAGTCGATCATCTGCTGGCGCGTCCAGTGCTGGGAATGCACTCCTGTATCGACGACCCAGCGTACCGCGCGCCACATTTCGTTCTGCAGGCGGCCGTATTCGCTATACGGGTCCTGATAAAAGCCCACCTCTTTTCCCAGACGCTCGGAGTAGAACGCCCAGCCTTCTGTATACGCATTCAAATCCAGGTTGAATTTGCGAAACGGCGGCAGGCCCGTGAGTTCCTGCGCGATCGAAAATTGCAGGTGATGTCCGGGGACGCCTTCGTGGTACGCGATGGCTTCCACGTTGAGCAGCAGTCGCTTCTCCGGCGCATACTCGTTGACGTTGATGCGTCCCGGCCGCGAGCCATCTCCGGCGCCGATGGAATAGTCAGCTGGCGGGCTCGATGCGCTGCGGAATGACTCCATCGCCACCACGTCAAGCTTGTTCTTCGGCAGTCGTCCGAATAGTTCCGGCAGTTTCGTGTACATTTGGTCGCGGTAGTGCGTGTAGAGATCGAACAATTGCTGGCCCGACTTGGCGTGCAACTTCGGATCCTGCAGGATGTGCTGGTTGAACGATTTCAGATCGCTGAATCCCTGCGCCTTGGCGATGGCCAGCATTTGGGTTTCAATTTCTGCGACGCTCTTCAGGCCGAGCTGATGAATCTGGTCGGCCGTGAAATCGGTCGTGGTCTGGTGACGCATGGCGAAACGATAGCGCGCTTCTCCGTCGGGCAAAGCCCACTCGCCGGGATCGAGTCGGCCGTGAGGGGCATAGTCGTCCCGCACGAACTTGGCGAATTTCGCATACTCGGGCGCGACTTCGTTCTTGACTGCAGCTTCGATCTTCTCGCCTAGTTGTTTTCTTTCAGCTTCCGGGATGGAGTTGGGGAACTTGCGCAGCGGCTCGGTGAAGGGACTCTTATCGAGGGAATCGTCGGCAATCTGTTGCGCCTGGCTGGATACCTTTTCGAGCAAATACTTTGGCGGCATGAGCCCGTCGCGCAGTCCCTCGCGCATGTGTCCCATCGCCTGATCGAGCACGCGCGGGATCTGGTGCAGGCGTGCTAGGTAGTCCTGATAGTCCTTTACATTGCGAAAAGGGGAATCGAAGGCCAGCGAAGCATATCCCAGATGAATGCCGCCAAACTGCGTCGCGGGCATCTCCCAGTTCTTGAATTTCGCGGTGTCGAGCGCTTCGCGCAGGCTGCGCAACATCAGTGCGTGGTTGAGTTTTTCCTGCTCGGGAAATCCGGTGACATCTACATTGACGGCCTCGAAGCGCGCTAGCGCCTGACGCGTGTGTTCGAGATCGTCGGCAATTGCCTTATCCGACAAATCGCTCAGCCGATCGTTGTAACGATCATCTCCAACCTGGGTGGCGAGTTCCGGTTGGGTGCGGAGAGTGTACTCCCACTCATCGGCGAGCAGGCGATTGAGTTCCGCGCGGCGGGCCTCGAGAGTTTGCTCGGCGGCGTGGGCGAGAAGGGGAACGACTAGACCTATGGCGAAAAAAACCATCACGAGCGATGTTCGCAAGATGCAGACCTCCGTAGCGTTCCGCAGCAATCACTGCGGCCGTGACGGATTCTACACTGACCGGGGCTCTCTGAAGCTTAAGCCTAGGATGTGCAAACTGATGCACGATTCGGGTACCTTTCAAGGTAACAACCCGACCCATTACCAAGGTGCCTGTCCCTCTCATGAAATCAGGCTAAAGACCGTCTGTTCACGTAGTTACACTCCAAACTATGCGGTGGAGAGTCTTGCACTTTGCCATTGCGCCGAACCGTGTAAATCGCCTACTATCGGACAGTTGCAGGAAATGCGCGCCATCGGTGGGGTGATTTGGCGAGACTCTTGCATCTTAATAATTAAGCCGATAGATAAGGCTAAGTACTGAGGCTGGCTAAACACTGGATCGGCCGAGTACCACCGGGGATGGTTAAGTGAAGTTTAGGGCCTGCTTTCTTCGTCTCACATTTTTGCTGGGATTGGCGATGTTGCTGGAGGCCAGTGGCATCGCAGCCAGCGTCAACCCAAGCACGCTCCCTCCGCACAGAAAAGCTCACGCGGTTACCGAAACTCAACACGCGAAGAAGCGCATGCGAAGCTTGGCGCGGAGCCGCTCGCCGCACTCGCAATATGGTAGTACGCATTCTGCCGCCACGCGTTATTCGGGGACGCATTCTTCCGGCACTCTTTATTCCGCCGCCACTATCCGCCGCCGCTATTACGAGCGCTTTCACACCAGTTCATTTGCCTCCGATATCACCGAAGGCGACGCGACGGCCGGCGAAGACCCTGTGGTTCGCCAGGCCGCGGTCGATGCTCTGGGCAACATGAATGGCACCGTGGTCGCGATCGAACCGACGAGCGGACGCGTCCTGGCCATGGTGAATCAGAAGCTCGCGCTCTCGAGCGGCGCGCAGCCCTGCTCGACCATCAAACTTTCCGTGGCATTGGCGGCGTTGAGCGAAGGCGTGATCGATGAGGAAACTCCGGTTTCGCTCGGAGGCCGCAGCCGCATGAACCTCACGGAGGCGCTGGCGCACTCGAACAACGCCTACTTCGAAGCGGTTGGGCGCAAGCTCGGCTTCGAGAAGGTGCAATACTACGCGCATCAGTTCGGACTCGGCGAACTTGCCGGTTATCACATTCCTGGCGAGGAGTTGGGCACTTATCCGGAAGTAGAAATACCGGCCAAACTTGGTGGCGTCGGCAAGATGTGCTCGTTTGGCGAGGGCATCTCCATGACTCCGCTGCAACTGGGCGCGCTGGTGACGGCAATCTCAAACGGCGGCACGCTCTACTACCTGCAACATCCGACCAGTTCCGATGAAGTTGCCAGCTTCCAGCCTCGCGTCAAGCGCCATCTCGACATCGAGCCGGTGATTCCCGAACTCTCCGACGGCATGGCCGGAGCCGTTGCTTATGGCACGGCGCGCAGCGTGCGTCTAAATTTTAACGAGGAATCGATCTTGGGCAAGACCGGGACCTGTTCGCGCGCCGGCACGCGCTACGGATGGTTCGCATCTTACGCCAACACCGACATCGGACGCATTGTGACGGTTGTCTTCCTGCAGGGCGGACGTTCTACCTTCGGGCCCAAAGCGGCGGAGATTGCAGGCCGCATGTACCGCAATCTTTACGATCACAACTTCTTCCTGGCCGGAGCAGCGGGCACAATTCCCGCGTCGGACTTGGAGAAGGTCAGCGATTCGGCTGCGCCGCGAGAATAGCCGCAGATATCAATTGCCGCGGAATCGATCCCGTCCTCCTGATTGCGTTCTTCGAACGGTCAATCGAAAGCGTCTGCTTGCCGTCATTCAATGATCGTGCTTCCTTGTCCAGTGCTCCATGTCTGGGGTTCTATGACCAACGGAACCATGCTGCGCAGTTCCTTCTCGCGAAATCCCTCACCGCTGCATCATAGTTGGATCATGAGTGCGTCTGCCGCGGTCGCGAAGCGCCTGGAATCGCCCGGAGTTGTGACTTTCTTCGGCTTCTTCGGTACGCCTGGGCGCCGAACTCTCATGGGTTGCCTGCTGCTGATCGTGGCTGTGCTGGCATCCTACAACCCCGTGACTCGCAATGGCTTCATCAACTTTGACGACGATGGATACATCACGAGCAACCCTCATGTGAAAGCCGGTGTGACGCCGGCGACTGTGCGGTGGGCCTTTACCACCTATGAGCAAGCGAACTGGCATCCCCTGACCTGGCTTTCCCTTGCTCTCGACTGCGAACTCTTCGGCCCGAATCCCGCCGGGCACCACTACATGAGTGTGCTGTTGCACGCGCTCAATGCGGTCTTGCTCTTTCTGTTTCTCCAGAGCGCCACCGGGTTCCGCTGGCGCAGCCTGATGGTTGCCGCCCTCTTTGCGCTTCATCCGATAAACGTCGAGTCCGTGGCTTGGGCAGCCGAGCGGAAGAACGTGTTGAGCATGATGTTCTTTCTGCTTGCCCTCTATGCCTACGTCGGGTACACGCGTCGGCCGGGGCTTCCCCGATACGCTGCGGTGGTATGCGCGTTTGCGCTTGCGCTTCTCTGCAAGCCCCAGGTGATTACATTTCCGTTCTTGCTTCTTCTGTTGGACTACTGGCCGCTATACCGTATTGGCGCTCCGGCGATGCCCGGCGCGCCAGCCTACAGATTGGGAACGCGATGGCTGGTATTGGAGAAAGTGCCTTTGCTGATGCTGTCGGCTGCCAGCGCACTGGTTACGATGAAGGCCCAGAGGGCCGGAGGCACGGTCAAGTCGCTTTCCCTCTATAGCCTTCCCTTGCGGTTGGAGACAGCCGTGATCTCGTATGTGCGCTATCTGGGAAAGGCGGTCTGGCCTTCGAATCTGGTCGCTCTCTATCCCCATCCCACGAAGCTGTATCCGGGCTGGCAATTGGCTGCGGCAGTGGAGCTGCTGATGCTTGTGACTGTACTCGTTTTCGTCCCGCGAGCCCGCGACCGCCGCTATCTCGCCGTCGGTTGGCTCTGGTTTCTGGGCAGCCTCGTACCGATGATTGGACTGGTGCAGGTGGGCGCTCAGGCAATGGCAGATCGCTACGCCTACGTTCCGTTTATTGGCCTGTTCTTGATGGTGACCTGGCTCGTGGCAGATTGGGCTCAGATTCGTCAGCTTTCCACTACATGGCTGGTTATTCCAGCGGTTTCTTGTCTGCTCGTGTTCGGGACGCTCACTTACCGTCAGGTTGGATATTGGCACGATAGTGAGTCGTTCTGGGTACGAACGCTGGCGCTGACGCAGGACAATTTTCTGGCCCACGATATATTGGGATATTTCTTGACCAGCCAAGGCCGAACCGAAGAGGGAGCCGCTCAGTTCCGCGCCGCGCTCGCCATCCGTCCCGAAGATCCGGAGGCCAACATGAACCTCGGTCCCTATGAACAGGCCCGCGGCCATCTGCCCGAGGCCATCGCACACTATGAGACGGTGGCTCTGTACTCCGCCAATCTCGGCGTGCGCGCTACCGCCTACTTCAATCTGGGCCATACCTATCGGCAGATGGGGGAGTTGGGGAAAGCGAAGCAGTGTTTCGAAGCTACGCTGGAACTGGCGCCCGATCAGCCCGTGGCCATGGTCGGACTCGGCTTGATCGCCGAGAAAACCGGCGATTTTCCCGAAGCTGTTCGCCAGTACTCGCACGCCGTGGCGTTGCAGCCCACTGACGTGGGGTCCCTGTTGCTCGCCCACGCGCTGCAGCAAGAAGGACACGCCGATGACGCCAAAGCGATTTCTGAGCGTGTCGCCCGTGTCTCCCCAAATTTTCTCGAAGCCCAGAAAGCAGCGGACGCGCTGATCTCCGGCAAGTGAGTGGCGGGGCTCCCCCGCCGGACAGCCGAGGGCGGCTGTCGCTACGCGAGTTTCTACTGCTTCACTTCGTCCTTGGCGACCACTCCATCTTTGATGTAGATGATACGGTGCGCGTATTCGGCGATATCGTGTTCGTGCGTCACCACGATGATCGTATTGCCTTCCGAGTGCAGACGATCGAACAGCGCCATAATCTCGTTGCCGGTTTGGGAGTCGAGATTGCCGGTCGGTTCGTCGGCGAGAATGATAGCTGGCTTATTCACCAGAGCTCGGGCGATGGCCACGCGCTGACGTTGTCCGCCAGAGAGTTCGTTGGGCTTGTGGCTCATGCGTGATTCCATGCCGACCGAAGTCAGTGCGGCCTTAGCGCGTTCGGCGCGCTCGTCAGCCGGAATTCCGGCATAGATCAGTGGCAGCTCCACGTTGTGTAACGAGGTAGCGCGCGCCAGCAGATTGAAAGTTTGAAAGACAAAACCGATTTCCTTATTGCGGATACGGGCCAGTTCGTCGTCGTCGAGATCGCTGACCAGCTGTCCGTTGAGCCAGTACTGACCTTTGGAAGGCGAGTCGAGACAGCCAATCAGGTTCATCAGCGTGGACTTGCCAGAGCCGGACGGACCCATGATGGCGACGTATTCGTTGCGCTGGATGCGCAGGTTGATACCCCGAAGCGCGTGGACCTGCTCCGAGCCCATGTCGTAGGTCTTCCACAGATCTTCGGTCGAGATCATGTAGGAGTCAGGCGCAGCCCAATTCGCGGGCTTATCGATAGGGAATACTTCGGCGGTCGCCATCTTGCTCTCCTTCTCCGGATCGGGCTCGAACACGCACGCTCCTATGGCTGTTCTATCTTGGACGTTCTAACTGGTTAGAAGTTAGTGGAGCGCCGGGCGTCCTCGCCCGGCCACTCGAGACCTGTCACCTTCCAACTAACTGCTTTCATCTTCTTTCTTCGGGGCCGAGTTATCTATTTTGACACTTGTGCCCGGCTTCACGGTACGTAAAACCTTGTAGCTTCCCGTGATCACCTCGTCACCCTCTCGCAAACCCTTGGTGACCTCTATATCCGTGGTGCCACTGATCCCGGTGTCCACCGGAACAAATTCAGCTTTCTTGTTGCGGATCACGAACACACCCTGCACCTCTTCTTTTTCCTTCTGCTTCGATGCGTCCGGAGCGCTGCTGGCGGCCTGCACATTCCCGTTGCCTTTCGCCGCATCCTTGGGCGCCAGATCTGCCTGGGTGCGGACGGTGAGCGCTTGAATGGGAATGCTGAGCACGCTGCCGCGGGTCGCGGTCGTGATCTTGGCGGTCGAGGAGAGTCCCGGGCGCAGATCCGCCGGCGGATCGGTCAGCGTGACGACGACTTTGAAATCCTTCGCTTCCTCGCTGGTGGAGCTGGCCTGAGAGGTAGCGACACCGGTTGAACGCACGATGGCGTTGTCCCCGATTTCGCTGACGATGCCGTGGAAAACCTTGTGGGGGATGGCGTCGATGGTGACCTCGGCGGGCTGGCCGAGATGCACGTTGACGATATCGGTCTCGTCCACCTTGACCTCGGATGTGATCACGGACATGTCCGCGAGCGTCATCAACGTGCTGCCCGGAGAATTCTGGATTCCGATGACCACCGTCTCGCCTTCGCGCACGGGAAGATTGGTGATTACGCCGTCAAAGGGTGCCTCGTACGTGGTCTTTTGCAGCACGTCGGAAACCCGTGTGAGATTCGCCTGATTTTGCGTGATGTGCTTATCCATCGAATCTTTCTGCGCTTTGGCTTGGGCCACTTTGGCTTCGGCCTGAGCCAATCCGGCGTCGGCCGACTCCCATGCCGCCTTCTTAACGTCGTAATCCTGTTTGGCGATGAGGGCGGCGCTGTACAGACCCTGGGCGCGTTCCCAGTCCAGCTTGGCGTGGACGGCGTCGGACTTGGCGCGATTCAGATCCGCGAGCGCAGTGTTCAGCGCGGCATCGGCGGCGACCGCATCGGTCACAGCCGCCTGCACGGACGCGCGCGTGGCATTCACGTCGGCCGACGACTGCACGTTCTCCAACTGTGCCAGCAATTGCCCCTTCTTCACGCGATCGCCTTCTTTGACGTGCAACTTGATGATCTTGCCGAAGGCATTGGCTCCGATGTTCACGTAGGTCTTGGGTTTGATTTCACCCGAGGCACTGACCACCGAGGCCAGGTTCTGCTTCTGCACCTTCCCGGTTTGCACCGTCACCAGGTTCTTCTGGCTCTGGTAAACAGTTACGGAGACGATGACGACAAGCACCAGGGCTGCGCCAACCCCGATCAATACTTTCTTCCAGGTCTTCATAGCGTAGTCTTCATACCCAGATCCTCATACCGAGGTTTTTAGGACCGTCCCGCCTGAACTGCATGCCCGCCAGCACACTCTAAATGCCAGCCTTTTCTCCCCGTTCCAGTTACAGAACCTAGTTACAGAACGACGAAGAGGCACCCTGGTTGCGGTTGCGCATGAACAGTTACGTTCAGACGAAGGGGAAAGTTCCCGACCTTCCTCGAGACAGGTCCCTCCCCGCGCCGCTCCGGTGGGCTTACGGAGGGAGACATGGGGCACAATTTCATTATATCGCGTCGCAGGTCCAGGCAATTGCGGTGCGACGCGGTCGTGATCCGGCCTCCGCTCGGCGGGACTCGACCGCAAGACGCGGATTCTTAAGGGATTTAGAAGAGCAATTCCGCTCAGAAAATCTTTTCTCGGCAGGCCACTTCTCCTTGCCTTGTTGTATCCAATGAACATAGAATCAGGGAGCAGAAGTCTCTCGTGAGGTAGGCCCCTTTATGTTCTCCGTAGGCTTTCGAAATCTTTGTTCGGTTGGTGTGCTGGCGGGCGCAATGACAATGACACTGGGTTTTGCCGCCTTTTCCCAAGCGCAGGACAAGGATGCGAAGAGCTCCGATGACAATAACATTAACAGTAACAACGGAGCGGCGGCCCAGGGAACCCCTGTAGATCCACTCAAGCGCCCGATCCCGGAAAAGCAGCGGAAAGCCAACGCCAAGGCACTCAAGATTGAGTTGAGCAAGACCTATCGGAAGTGGCTGGACGAGGACGTACGCTGGATTATCACGGACGAAGAACGATCCGCCTTCATGCAGCTTTCGAACGACGAGGAGCGCGACCAGTTCATCGAGGCCTTCTGGCAACGCCGCGATCCCACGCCCGACACCGACGAGAACGAGTTTAAAGAAGAGCACTACCGGCGCATCGCTTATGCCAACGAGCACTTCGCCGCCGGCATCCCGGGGTGGAAGACCGACCGCGGCCGGATTTACATCGTGTTTGGCCCGGCGGATGAGATCGACTCCCATCCCTCTGGCGGCACCTACGAACGCCCTATGGATGAAGGCGGCGGCGAAACGTCCACTTTCCCGTTCGAACAATGGCGCTATCGCTACCTGGAGGGGATCGGGCAGGAAGTGATCATCGAGTTCGTCGATACCTGCATGTGCGGCGACTATCACATGACTCTCGATCGCTCGGAAAAAGACGCGTTGAAGTACACCCCGAATGCCGGCTTGACCTTGTACGAGTCCATGGGCATGGCGAATAAAGCTAGCCGTTTCACCAACGGCGGTCTCGAACAACTGGGCGCCGGGCCGTTCAATACCGATATGTCGTCCAAAGAGTTCGACCGCCTCGGCCAGTTTGCCAAACTGCAGGCGGCGCCAGCCGTGAAGTTCAAGGATCTGGAAGAAGTGGTCACCCACAAGATCAGCGTCAACCTGATGCCGTTCGATGTGCGAGTGGACTTCGTGAAAGTGACCAGTGACACGGTGCTGGTTCCGATCACGGTTCAAATCAAGAACCGCGACGTTACTTTCCAGAACAAGGACGGCGTGGAACGCGGCACCGTCAACATCTTCATGCGCGTGACCACGCTCACCGGCAAGATCGTGCAGACTTTTGAAGAACCGGTTCAAGTCGATGTGCCGGTGGAACTGCTTCCCAAGACCGCCGAGAATTCTTCGGTGTACTGGAAGGCTATCCCGCTGCGCATCAGTCAAAATCGCTACCGTCTGGACGTTGTCGTGAAGGACGTAAACGGAGATCGCACCGGGAGTTGGGAACATGCGATCGTGATTCCGGATTTCAGCGAGGACAAGCTGAGCAGTTCAACCCTCATCATTGCCGACCAGATGGAACCGGTGGCGACCAAGAACGTCGGCACCGGCAGTTTCGTGATCGGGGCCACGAAAGTGCGCCCGCGCGTGGCGCCCTCCGACGGCAAGCCCATTTCATTCAAGCGCAATCAGAAGCTGAATTTCTGGATGCAGGTTTACAATCTCAGCGTCGACGAGAAAACGCACAAGCCTTCGGCCACGATCGAATACAATGTGACCGACGCCAACAACAAGGCCGTCATCCATACGGTCGAATCGACCGACACGATGGGCAATGTGGGCGACCAGGTCACGCTGCAGAAGACGCTCGCCGCTGCGAACCTGCCGCCGGGTCTGTACAAGATCGAGATCAAAGTGAACGACAACCTTTCCAAGCAGACATTGGATCCCACGGCCACTTTTGCCGTGGAGTAAACTGCTGCCTGGTTCTCCAGAGGTGATGGGCGAGATGTTGCGAAAGCTCGGGTTCCTCGCAGTCGTCGTCATGATCACGAGCATGGCTCTTCCGGCATGGTCCGGAACTGCGGCCGGCGCGATCTCGGGATACGTTCGCGACGCGAGCGGCGCGCCGCAAATGGGCGCTGTGGTAGAAGTGCTGGGTTCTGCCGCCCAGGCACTGAAGGTCTTCACCCCGAAGGTCTTCACTGACGACCGCGGATTCTACTCGGTCCCGAGTCTATTGCCCGGAACCTATAGCGTCAAAGTAAGCGCCCCTTCTTTTCTGCCTTCGCTGCGCGAGAAAATCGGCGTTCGTGCCGGCGCAAAGCTGATGGTGAATGTCACGCTGACCACGCTGTTTGAAGCGATTCAACTGGTTCCGGTTCGCGGTGGCGTGGACGATGACGATTGGAAGTGGACGCTGCGCTCGGTCGCCAATCGGCCAATCCTGCGCGTTCTTGAAGATGGCACTACCGTGGTCGCACAAAGCGGAGAGGCCGCCAACCACGGCTTGAAAGGTAGCGTAACCTTCCTGGCCGGATCACCGGGACAGGGTTTCGGAAGCCCCTCCGACATGACCGCCGGTTTTGCCGTCCAACGTTCGCTCTTATCGAGTGGCACCCTGCGACTGAATGGCAACGTCGGATACGATTCTGACGGCCAGGGCATTCCATCGGCGGTTTTGCGAACCACGTACACCAACCGCTTCAACGGTGTTTTTGAACCTTCGGTGGCGATTACAGCTCTGCGGTTGAATTCGCCGGATCTGAACACGATGCCCGACGCCACACTGCAGGCGCTGTCAGTGACCAGTTCTGATCGAGTTGTGTTCGGCGACAAACTGGAGATGAAAATCGGCAGCGAGTTGCAAACCATCCAGTTCATGGGGCGGGTGCACGCCTTCAAGCCCTTCGGGTCAGCCGATCTCCACATCACGCCGGACACCGTCGTGGAATATCAGTTTGCGAGTTCGGTCCCGAATACGGGGCCCGAAGCTCGTTTGGGTGTGGGCGACGATGGTTTGGAGTCGGCCTCATCGGATCTGAACGAAACTGCGCCTCGCATGAGTATCACTGGCTTTTCTCCCGCCGTTGAGCAAGCCCATCACCAGGAAGTTTCGGTCTCCCAGCGCATCGGCAAGAACAGCATGCAGGTGGCGTTCTACTCGGACAGCATCGCCGATCCCGTGCTTACCGGGGTGGGCGCGATGGCACCCGGAGAGATGGCGGCCGAATCCGGCGAGATTCTGCCCGATATTTATTCCGGTACCTTCAGCTATCAGGGGAACAATTTTGCGACGCGCGGGATGCGTGCGGTACTGCAGCGGAAGGTGTACTCCGATCTGACCGCAACCTTGGATTATTCCTACGGAGGCGCGCTCGACCTGTCCCGCGCCGACGTCCAGTTGCAGGAGGCACGGGAGTGGATTCACGCGGAGCGAAGGCAAGCGGTGGCAGCGAAGCTTAGCGGAACGATGCCTAAGACGAAGACTCGCTGGATCGCGTCCTATCGCTACATGGGCGGCCATGCCTTGACTCCGGTCGATGAGTTCAATGTTTCCGCCGGCCAATCCGACCCTTATTTGAATTTTTTCTTCCGCCAGCCAATTCCGGCCAGTTTCCTCGCGGGACATATGGAAATTCTCATGGACCTGCGGAACCTTCTCGCGCAGGGGTATGTGCCCGTAATGGGACGGGATGGACGTACTCTTTATCTGGTCCAATCGGCGCGTTCGGCGAGGGGCGGCGTGGCCTTCAGCTTCTAGAGTCCGCTTCGCCCAGAATTCCAAAATTCGCCTTCTGTTAATTCGTAGACTTCAAACGTTTGCGCCCAGCACTCGCCGTCTACTTTTTCGAATACCTCCCGGCGAAGCAAATTGGTCGTGCTGATCCCTTCCATCAATTCTTTCTGTGAGGTTCGACACTGTCATTTGGCGCCCTCTCGTTTATAATTCCGCGATCCTTAAAGGAATCCGTATTAACTGTTCACGGAGCGCTGCTGTGTTGGCCTGTCCCAGTGCCCGCGACGATGAAGGAGAACCGGAAATGAAGCTGCGTTTGTTGGTGGTCTTTGTTCTGCTTTCGGCGGCCATGCTGGTGGGCCAGACTTTTCGTGGGACCATCCTCGGCTCCGTAACCGATCCCTCGGGAGCATTCATAGCCGGTGCGACGGTCAAAGTACGCAATGTGGCCACTGGCCTGGAGCGCACCACGACCACCAGCGCGGATGGAAGTTACGCCGTGCCAGAATTGCCCGTCGGCACCTACTCCGTCACCGTAACGCAGACTGGATTCCAGACCGCATTTACCGCCAACGTCGAAGTGAACGTAGCCTCCGAACGCAGGGTAGACGCGGTACTCAAGGCTGGCAAAGTCTCGGAGCGGGTGGAAGTCTCGGGCGAGGACCTAAGTACGGTCGAGACGACCTCCTCCGAACTGGGCGGCACAATCACCGCCGGTACGATCGAAAATCTTCCGGTGAACGGACGGGATTACACCAAACTCATCTACCTGAACCCCGGTGTGGCTGGTTCCCCCGACCAGATCTCCGATTCGCCCGGTTCGTACGGCACCTTCTCGATGAACGGTTCTCGCGGACGCGCCAACAATTTTCTGCTGGATGGCACCGATATGAATGACGGATACCGCAATGATCCGGCCATCAATGAGGCGGGCGTGTTCGGCGATCCGGCGACGATTCTCCCGATTGACGCGATCGCTGATCTGAACGTGTTGTCGAACTACGGGGCGGAGTACGGCAGGAACTCGGGAGCTGTCATCAATATCGTGACCAAGAGCGGGACGAACCAGTGGCATGGATCGGCGCTGGAGTTCAACCGCACCAGTGCGGTCGGGGGGGCCCGCAATTTCTTCAACACAGCGGGATCGTCGAACCCGTTCCACAACAACCAGTTTGGCGGGTCGCTGGGTGGTCCGATCATCAAAGATAAGACGTTCTTCTACGCCGACTATGAGGGGCAGCGGGAGTCGGGGGCGCAG
>JBEKXC010000087.1:0-17490 GCA_049512435.1 Terriglobales bacterium
GAATGCTGGGTTCGCTGGCTTGAATGCTGGGCTGGACGCGGGTTTGCACGCCTGCTGGCCAACTGCGTTTCAGCGGCGCTGCGCGTGACCGGCAGGTGGAGATACAGGACCTTTCTTCCCGCCAGGCCGCTGCCTTTAATGTGGTTCCAGCTGCGAAGCATCTTCGCGGAGACGCCAAAATTCTCGGCCACCGACTCAACCGTATCGCCCTTGCGTACCTTGTAATGCGTGGTGGCGCGGGCATAGGTGCTGGTGTCCGCCTGTTTGCCGGGAGCGATCGGGATGATCAGCCGGCTCTCGGGCGCGAGCCCGTTGTTAGTTGCCCCGCCGTTTAAGTCGTTCGCTTCGGCAATGGCTTTCGGAGTCGTGTGATAGGTGCGGGCGATCGCGGCCAGCGTCTCCCCACTTTGCACCTTGTGATAACGCCACCAGACCCGCTTGTCGGCGGGGATCGAGGCGACGGCGGTTTGAAACTTGTCGGCGGTTCCGGCGGGCAGGTGAAGCTCGAAGGCGTTTTCAGCAACTCCGCCTCCGGAAAATTTCGGAGTGGTCATGCGCAGAAGACTTGGGTTCAGGTCTGACAAATCTTCGGCAGTGGCGTCGACGCATTCGGCAGCTAGCCTAAGATCGATGGGGTAGTCGATCCTGACGGTGTCGTAGGGAACAGGCTTGTCTTTTGTTATTGAATCCAACCCATACTGACCGGGATTCTTGGCCATGATGGTGACGGCCAAGATGATGGGGACGTAGTTGCGGGTTTCCTTGGGCAGCACGTTGCGGCGGTAGAGTTCCCAGAAATCGGCGTAGCCGGTGCGCTTGACGGCGCTCTGGACGGTGCCGGGGCCGGAGTTGTAGGCGGCCATGGCCAGGTACCAGTCTCCGAACTGGTTGTACAGGTCTTTCAGGTGATGCGCGGCGGCTCGCGTGGCTTTTTCGGGATCCTGGCGGTCATCGATCCACCAACTGCGCTCCAGTCCATAGCCTTTGGCGCGGCTGCCCATGAACTGCCACATGCCTCGGGCTCCGGCTCTTGATACGGCCAGGGGATGGAATCCAGACTCGGCTTGGGCTAGGTAGATCAGGTCCTGCGGCACCCCCTCTTCTTGTAATGTCCGGCGGATCATATCCTCGTAGCGGCCGGAGCGGGCCAGGGCACGCTCTACGGTTCCGCGGCCTCGGGTGGAGAAATAATTGATGTAGCCGGCTACCTGATCGGTCATCATCAGCGGCAGGTCGGAGTGGGTGGATTTGATCTCGGCTTCGGCTGTGGCTTTGACGTTTTGGTCGACCGCGGGAGTGAGTTCGTTGGCCTCGTCGATCGGAGCCGGTTCTGATTTTTGCTCGGCGAAGCCGTCGCCCTGCTGCAAGGCGGCGAGTTCCAGGCCATTGACGCCATCGAGGAGGCGGTCTAGTTCTGCTTCCAGGCGGTTGTCGGAGTCGAGATCGAATCCGCTTCCGAGGAGCCGGTTGAAGGCGTTGTCGAAATTCTGTTTTGCGGCTTCGAGGTGGCCGGCTTGATAGTTATCCTGGCCGGACTGGTATTCCTTTTCGACGCTAGAGATCAGGTCGGCTACGGGATCGGCAGCGACATTGCTCGTCCGCGGCACCTGCGGCTTCGATTGGGGTTCCGCGGAGGCGGCCGTGGCGGGCTTCTGCTTCTGCAGATTGGGCGGGCTGCTGGCTGCGACCAGCGCTGGCGCCTGGGCCTGAGCGGGCGGCAAAAAGGATAATCTCTGGGCGCTCTGACACGCGATGGTCGCTGCCAAAGTCGCCGTCAATACGGCGGTAAAGATCGCTCGATACGAGTGAGATGAAAACCTCATATTTTCAGAAACTTACCGAAATCCCTCCGGTTCGTTTATTCTGCTTTTCTCAGTAGTCAGATGGTACTATCGCAAAATTCGTTGGGTCAATGCCACTGAAGACACCGAAAGCTCGTTACTTTCGGGACCGGCTGGGCATGTTACCCCAGGCTGGTGGCAGATGGCAAATGGATAGATCGGGTCTCGGGACACCAGCTCTCAGCTCTCGGGAAAATCCAATGCTCAGACTTGCCTTCTACCGTCTTTTCCCTTTCGAGCGACGAGTCTTTCGCCCTGGCTGTATCATCTTAACTTCCTATGAAAGCCATACAGATCAAGCAAACGGGTGGGCCGGAAGTAATGGAACTGGTGGAGTTGCCGGTTCCGCAGCCGAAATCGAACGAAGCCGTGGTGAAAATCAAAGCGGCGGGCATCAACTTTATAGACGTCTATAACCGCGAAGGCCGCTACAAGGCGGCGCTGCCGCTGGTTCTGGGACAGGAGGGGGCCGGCGAGGTCTCGGCGGTGGGCTCGGATGTGCATTTGGTGGCGGTCGGCGATCGTGTGGCTTATACCTCGGTGCTCGGCAGCTATGCTGAGTTTGCTGTGGTGCCGGCGGACCGTCTGGTGAAGATTCCGGCAGGAGTGAGCGAGCGCGACGCTGCGGCTGCCATGTTGCAGGGAATGACGGCGCACTATCTTAGTCATGACACTTATCCGCTGAAGAAGGGCGAGACAGCGCTGATTCATGCCGCTGCCGGCGGAGTCGGGTTGCTGCTGGTGCAGATGGCGCACAACATTGGCGCGCGCGTGATTGGCACGGTTTCGACCGAGGAAAAAGCCAAACTGGCGCGAGCGGCGGGAGCGGACGACGTAATTCTTTATACGCAGGTGGATTTTGAGGCGGAGACGAAACGCCTGATCGCCGAAAAAAGCCCCGGCGGCAAGGGCGTCGATGTCGTCTATGACTCGGTAGGGAAAACGACATTCGACAAGGGTCTGAATCTGCTGCGTCCGCGCGGCATGATGGTGCTCTATGGTGGGTCGAGTGGGGCGGTCGCGCCGTTTGATCCGCTGGTGCTGACGCAAAAGGGATCGATCTTTCTGACGCGGCCTTCGCTGGGGAACTACATTGCGACCGCTCAGGAGTTGCAGCAGCGTGCCGGAGCGGTCTTCGGCATGATTCGCGACGGCAAACTCAAGTTGCGGATCGAACATGTCTATCCGCTGGCCGAAGCGCAGCAGGCGCACCGCGATTTGGAAGGGCGAAAGACTACGGGGAAACTGCTGCTGCTGCCGGGGTGACTTGAGATCCCATGCCGTTTGTGGAATTGAGAAACTCGCCGCATGCGGCTGGGGTTCGGCCGGTTCGGATTCACTATAGAGATGTGGGTAGCGGACGCCCCGTCGTTTTTCTGCACGGCGGGTGGGGCTATGGCATGTATCCCATCGACCGGCAGATCGAGGTTTTGGGAAGCGAAGTCCGCTTTGTAATTCCGGATCGCTCCGGCCACGGCCGCTCTGCACGTTTCCCGGGAGCACTGCCTCTGGATTTTCATCGTCGTGCTGCCGAGGAAACTCTTCTTGTATTGGACGCGCTCGGGATCGATCGCGCCGTCCTCTGGGGACACAGCGACGGGTCGATCATCGCTGCGATGATCGGGCTTGCGGCGCCCGAGCGCTGCGCGGGTTTGGTTCTTGAGGCATTTCATTTCTATCGGAACAAGCCGGGTTCGCACAATTTCTTCCAGCGCTTTGCCAGCCATCCGGGAGAAGTCAATGAGAAAGCGCAGAGCCTGCTGGTGGCCGATAACGGCGCGGCCGACTGGAGACACGTGGTCGAGCGGAATTGCCGTGTCTGGCTGAAACTCGCGGCCGAGAGCACGCGAGTGGGCGAGGATCTTTATGAAGGGCGACTCACTGAACTCAAAGTGCCTGCGACGTTTATGCACGGGAGACACGATCCGCGCAGCGAGCCGGGCGAGATGAAACAAGTGCAGGAATTGTTACCTCGTGCGGAAATGCGTTTTATCGAGAACGGGCGGCACAGTCCGCATAGCGAATCGGCCTCGTGGCGGGAGTGCAATGAGGTTCTCCGCGAATTGCTGGGGCGGCTGCCGTGATCCCAACCCGGGTGCTGGCGCCCGACGGAATTCTGTTCCAACCCTGCATTCAGTGCATCTAAACTTATAGGCAGTATCTAGACAGATAGCACGCCAGCGAATGAGGGAATTCAATTTCCCGGGGAGGCGTTTGTGAACGCTCTGTTTTTGAACGGTCTTCGATATCAATTCGTCTTGATAGCATGTCTGATCTCGGTTGCACTCGGCAGCTGCGCACTTGCCCAACCGGCTCCCAACACGAATGGCACTCCGGTGCACATGATTGTCACTGTCGAACCCAAGAAGGGCTCCGAAGTACCGGTCGTGAATCGTGAGGACGTGATGGTCTACGAAGGAAAGATCCGCGACCAGGTCACCGACTGGGTCCCAGCCGAAGGAGACCATGCCGGACTGGAATTCTTTGTCCTGATTGATGACGGTGCCAGCTCCGCTCTCGACACGCAGCTCAGAGACATCAAGAAGTTCATCGCCGAACTGCCGGCCACGGCCCAGGTCGGCGTCGCTTACATGCAAAACGGCATCGCTCGCATCGAGCAAAACCTGACCAACGACCACGATCTGGCTGCAAAAGCGATTCGCCTGCCATTGGGCTATTTCGGCGCAAGTGCCAGCCCATACTTCTCTCTCAGCGACCTGGTGAAGCACTGGCAGCCGGACGGTAATCGCCATGAAGTCATCATGATCAGCAGTGGGTCCGATCCCTATTACGGAACGGGCGATACGCTCGATCCTTACCTGGAGACGGCGATCGAGGATTCTCAGCGTGCCGGTGTTCTCGTCTCCGCCATCTATGCACCCGGTGCCGGGCACTCCGGACATAGTCACTGGCGTAGCTACTGGGGACAGATCTACCTCTCGAAGCTGACAGAAGAAACCGGAGGCGAGGGGTATTACATCGGATTCTTTGGCGCGGCTCCGGACTTTTCGCCCTATCTGCAGGATGCGACGAATCGCCTGGGTCATCAATACCTGTTGACGTTCCTGGCGCGCCCCCAGAAGAAGTCGGGTTTGCAACCGGTAAAGTTGAGGACCGAGCTGCACAACGTCGACCTTGTGTCGGCAGACGAGGTTTACGTTCCGGCGGCCCAATGATGGCTGTGAAATGACCGCTGTGATTGTGTTCTAGAAAACAATCACTAACTTCTTCTTCTTCGCGGGGCCGACGAATGCGTCCGCCTCTACGCGAGCATTGCCGGGCTAAGAGTTTTTCTTGCGGGAATAATTCTTGAGATAGGCGGGCAACTCTTGCTGGCAGCGCTCGTCGCAGATTGGCGTGCCCGAATTCATCTCCAGCGGAATCACTCCTGCCCAGGTGGGGAATGAGTAATCTTCGGCGTCGTCGATCGGCGGGCCGGTGCGGACCTTTGCGGAAAATTCGTTGATTGGAAGACGCAGGACGGACGTTTGCTTCAGCTCTTTTTCGTTGGGCTGGCGCGCGTCGTCCCAGCGATGCGGGATGATGTGCTCGCTGATCGCGCGCAGGGCCGCGAGTTTTTCGGCTGGATCGTCGACCAGCGTTGCTGTGCCGAGAATTACGACCGAGCGGTAGTTCATCGAGTGATTGAAAACGGAGCGGGCGAGGACTAATCCATCGAGCAGCGTGGCCGTGATGCAGACGGGGACACCTTGATTGAGATTGCGCAACATGCGGCTGGCGGCGGAGCCGTGGATGTAGAGCACATCTCCGTCGCGTCCGTAGGACGTGGGGATGACGAAGGGCTGGGCTTCGACTGTGAAGCCGACGTGGCAGAGAAAAGCTTCGTCGAGAATCTGGTTGATTGTGTCACGATCGTAAACCCCTCGCTGCGGTTCGCGCACTACGCGAGTGCGGGGAGTGGGATTGCTGGGAACTATATTGTTGGACATGGAACTGACTTCCTAGGCAGGCGCCAAGAATGGTGACGAGGGGAGTTTAGCATTTTGAATGATATGCAGCGAAAATGGGAACACGGTTTGGCTCTCAATCGGATTTTGTCATCCCGAGCGCAGCGAGGGATCTGTAGTTTGACGCAAAATGCAGATCCCTCGCTCCGCTCGGGGTGACAATTAAATTGGTTTCTTTAACGCCAAAACACGACGCGCCACTACAGCAGTCCGCCGGTTCTTACCGCGAGCGTGCTGAGCGCCATCTCCAGTTTGGTGATGGCCTCGCCGAGTTCGGGATGATTGCCGACTTTCTTTTGCAGCTCCTTCAGAATCTTGTGAGCACTGGCAACGTGCTCTGCCGCCTGACTTGGATTTGGCTCGGACTTGGGTTCGCTTGGTGATGGCATGTCGTTCGCTCCCCGGTACAACTTAATTCTATACAGGATCGTCATACCGGTCGTCGACATATGCTGAAATTCAGCTCAGGGTTGGTGGCGCTATTGCTGCTCCTCGGGCCTGCTGCGGGACAGCAGGAGCCGAGCTTTACTTCACAAAGCAACCTGGTACCCGTGCCGACGTTGGTGAGAGACGCTGCCGGAAATGCGGTTTATGGACTGCAGGCCCAAGACTTCATTATTGAAGATGATGGGGTCGCGCAGCTGGTTCATCTCGACGAACCGGCGGAGGCTGAGCCCATATCTTTGGTGATCGCAGTGCAAACCGGGCGTCGCGCCAAGCGGGAGTTTGGCAGAATGGCTGGCTTGGCGGCTATGCTCGATCCCGTACTGAGCGGGCGTCAGAATGAAGCAGCTTTGCTTCTCTTCGACAGCACGCTCAATCTGGTGCAGGATTTCACAAATCAGGCCGATGTCATCGAAACGGATCTGAAGGACTTGGAGTCGGGGGACCAGGGAGCAGCCATTCTCGACGCTGTGGCCTACTCGGCGAAAATGCTCGGCAGAAGGCCAGAAGGGCGGCAGCGCGTGCTGCTGCTGATCAGCGAGACTCGCGATCACGGCAGCCACTTTGCAAAGATCGACGATACCGTGAGACTGGTGGGAGTGACTCATACGCTGGTCTATGCTCTGCCGTTCTCGCCCTATATTTCGCAGCAACTGGATACGGCGCGGGGCGCCAATAAGGACGAGTGGGGCACCGGCATCGATTTCATCGAGAAACTCGCTGCTGCACGGCAGGCGATGAGAAAGAATTCCGCGAAGGCGCTCGCCTCCATGACGGGCGGTGAGTATGAACTGTTCGCCACGCGCAAGAGCTTTGAGTCAGACATGCTTAGCTTTGCGAACCACCTCCACAGTCGTTATCTCCTGAGCTTCGAGCCGAAAAGCCCGCACCCCGGCTTGCACAGAATTCAAGTAAGGTTGACGCACGCGGCTTCGAATCAGACGGTGCTATTCAGGAGCACGTATTGGGTAGCCGAGTCGAGGCGGTGATGGGTAATTCCTGACAAGGTTACTTGCGCCGCCGCGGGGTTGCGCGTTTCGGCTCCTCTTCCAGCACCGCGAACTGAATCTTCTTCTCCACCGGATCGATGCGATCCACTAAAACGCGCACGCGATCGCCCAGGCTGTAGGTCTTGCGCGAGCGCTGGCCGATGATTTGGCGCGTGTCTTCGTGGTAGGTGTAGCGGTCATTCTTATACTTATCGCCGTCGGTCAGCGTGTTGAGCGGGACGAGGCCTTCGACGAAGAGGTCGGTGAGTTCCACGAAGAATCCGAATTTGGTTACGCTGATGATCAGGCCGTCGAAGTCTTCTCCGATGCGGCGTTCCATGAATTTCATTTTTTTCCATTCCATCAGGCCGCGCTCGGCTTCGTCGGCGCGGCGTTCGGATTGACTGGATTCGTCGGCGATGGTGTGGAGTTCTTCTAGAGCGATGGGACCGCTGCGAGGCTCTAATGCGTGTTGATGCGCTTCGCGATCGCGGCGCTTGGACCACGGGGATGGCGGGGCGTCGCGCTCGGCTTTGAGCGGTGGAGAATGAGGTCCTTCGCTCCCCCACCCCGTCGCGCCAAAAGCGGGCGCGCCGGGGACCCCGGTTCGCTCAGGACGACAATTCTGTATTGATCGAGACGTTCCTACCGGGACTGCACCGTCTGTTTTTTCTGCCGAGTCGCGCAGCACGTCTTTCAAAATGCGGTGCACGATCAGGTCGGGATAGCGGCGGATGGGCGAGGTGAAATGGGTGTAGGTGGTGGCGGCTAAGGCGAAGTGTCCGCGATTTTCTTCGGAGTAGCGGGCTTGTTTCAGCGAACGCAGCATCAGAAAACTCAAAATCCTTTCTTCCGGCTTGCCGGCGATTTTCTCGGTGAGTTTCTGATACATGCGCGGAGTGATGTGGACTTCTTTGGGCACCTCGATTTCTCGGACGCGCTTGCCGGTGCCACGCGCATCGCGGCGGTCGGCTTTTAGTTGCACGCGCTGAATGGGCAGGGCGCCTACTCCCAGTGAATATCCGAAGGTCGCGGCGATTACTTCGAAGTCGTACACACGTTTGGCATCGGGTTTTTCGTGTATACGGTAGAGCGAGGCTATGCGTTTATTTTCCAGATAGTGGGCTACGCATTCATTCGCGGAGAGCATGAATTCTTCGATCAGGCGATGGGCGATGTTGCGCTCCGATCTGGTAATGCTTTTCATCATTCCGAATTCGTCGAACTCGATGACGGGTTCGGGAAGATCGAAATCGATTGATCCGCGGCGCTTGCGCTTGCGATTCAGGATCATCGCCAGATCGCGCATGCGTTCGAAGTGTTCGACCTGATCTGTGTATTCAAGGCGCGCGGCGGCGTCCGCTTCGATTACGGTATTCACGGCAGTGTAGGTCATTCTTTCAGCGCTGCGAATCACGCCTTCGTTGATCTCGTATCCGATGATTTCGCCATGGTGGTCGATCTCCATGGTGCAGGAGAGCACGAGGCGGTCGACTTGCGGGCGCAGGCTGCAAATGTCGGTCGAGAGTTCGAGCGGCAGCATGGGGACGGCGCGGTCTGGGAAATAGACGCTCGTGCCGCGCAGACGGGCCTCCTGATCGAGCGGCGAGCTGGGAGTTACGTATTGGGCTACGTCGGCGATGTGGACTTGGAGTTCGTAGTTTCCGTTTTCGAGCAAGCGGACGTGGACGGCATCGTCGAAATCGCGCGCGGTCTCGCCATCGATGGTGACAATCGGAAGCTCGCGGTAGTCGCGGCGGCGACGCAATTCTCCAGCGCGAATGACGCCGTCGTTGTCAGATTGGATGGCTTGGGCTTCTTCAATCACTTCAGGCGGGAAGCGGTGAGGCAGGTGAAACTTGCGGATCATGATCTCGACGTCGACTCCGAAGTCGGTTTCCTGGCCGAGAATTTCTATGACGCGGCCGCGCGGATTCTGCGTGGCGCTGGGCCAGTCGGTGATCTCCACATCGACCACTACGCCATCTAGATCCTGCCAGTCGGTGTGGACTGCGGCTTCTTTGCCGATGACTCGGTGCTTCGCTTTTGCTTTTACCGGTCGATTTTTCTCTGCGTCCTCCGCGTTCTCGGCGGTTAAGGGTTTGGGGTTTTCCATCCCCGGCGGGATAACTATTTCCTGCGTCACTTTTTCGTCGATGGGCTTGACGTAGTTATGGTGGTGTCCGTAATGGAAGATGCCGACCACGGTCGGATGCGCGCGCGACAAGGAGCGGAGGATGCGGCCTTCGGCGCGGCCATCGCTGCGGATCGCGGACACTTCGACCAGAACGCGGTCGCCGTGCATGGAGGATCCGATGGCGTGTGGAGGGATGAAGACGTCGCCGGCGAGGCGGGCTTTGAGATGGTCATTGAGCGAAGTGGCTTCGGGAATCACGAAGCCGAAACCGTCGCGATGCATGGTCAGGCGGCCGACGAGCAGGTTGCGTCCCTTGGACATCTAGTTCTCAGTTCCCGGTTCTCAGTTCTCAGTCTTCGGCTCAGTCAGTGAGAATGAGAACTGGGAACTGAGAACTCAAATCAAGCGCAGGTACTTTTCCTCCAGAATCCGCCGATGATGCAGTTCGTGTCCAGGAATGATGTAGGCGAGGGCTCGCACTGTCACTTCGTTGTTGTTGGCTAAGCCGCGCCGGGTCCAGGCGGCCTCGTCTAGATTGCGAAACAGGGAGATGGTGGCTCTTCGAACAGCGATGTAGTCTTCAATCAGGTCGGCCAATGTACAGCGCACGAATGGACCATTGCGGACGTAGTCGTCCTGCTCGAAGCCTTCGATGGGCGTTTGGTCGCGGCGCGCAATGCGCAGGGCACGGTAGCTCATGATGCGCTCGGTATCGTTGATGTGACCAAGAACTTCCTTCAGGCTCCACTTCTCGGGAGCGTAGCGGAGATCGCCGTCCGCCTCGGTGCGTCCGCAGAGAAGTAGAAGCATCTGTCGGCGCTGTTCTTCCAGGGCGGCGAGAACGTCGTTGCCGGCCCCATGGTGATGAACCTCGCTGCAATGAACCAGCGAGATGTAGCGGTCGTAGTAGGGAGCGTAGTCTCCGGGCTGGGGCCGGAGGGAGGCGGTCGCGGTTAGAGTCGTCTCAGATAAAGTCATGGTTTCCTCGTCAGGGATGGCACACAGGTTGGTCGTGCCCCACAGTTACATAGTATCGGATAGAAGTATCGGATCGAAGTTGCCGATAGAAGAATTACCGCCGACCGGGCAGAGCTTACACGATTGAAGGCGAAACCGATCATGGGTTGCTGCGTGGAAACACGAGCGGAACCTCATTCGGAACCTCGTTTGGAACTATGAAAATCAGTAAGAAAGCTTGATTTCCACAGCATACGACGTTTACTGAGGAGTACAATTCGATTTGGCAGCCGAAATGCGGCGCTGATTCTGAATCACCTAGTAATTAAGGAAAGGATCTCGACGACAATGTGGAAGCCCACGAATCAACCTGCGATACCTGGCCGACCGGCTGAGCCGGAGCGTCCGAGCCCGACCACTGCAACGACGGCACCGCTTATGAGTGCGAGCGAACCTGCGGCTGTGCGCCCGGTTTCGACCGCCGCATCGGACCAAGCCACAATCGGTAAGTCACTGGTGATTAAAGGTGAAGTGACCGGTTCCGAGTCTTTGTATATCGACGGCCGAGTGGAGGGTTCGATCAACCTCTCGGGCAATCGCGTAACCATTGGCCGCAATGGCGTGGTCTCTGCCAACATCAGCGCGCGCGAAATCGTGGTACTCGGCAAGGTGCGGGGCAACCTGACGGCGAGCGATCGTGTGGATATCCGCAGTGACGGGTCTTTAACCGGCGACGTAGTGGCGGCGCGCATCTCGATTGAAGACGGCGCCTTCTTCAAGGGCGGTATCGACATTCGCAAAGCAGGAGCGGCGGGATCGAAGGCGGAGGAAATGACGAAGAGTGTTTCCAGTGTGTCGCCGGAACCGGCGATTGCGGCGCGAGCGTAGAGTCTGCTCTCCGGCCACTAGGATTCGAACAAAAGGGCATCCTTTGTTTTGAGGATGCCCTTTTTGTTTCGGTGCGATGCCTCCGCGTAGAGACGCGGCTTGCGCGTCGTTTCCGCGATGAGTCGTGCGGCTGCCAGCGGAGACGGGGCAAGCCCGTCTTTACGGAAATTCCCTTGCCCCTCGGCGCTCCCTACGGCTCCTTGCCCGTCGCCATCGTTTCCGCGGCCTGGCCCTCTGCCAGGCTCGGCAACGAAGTGGATTTTTTCCTTCGCAAATCTGCCGGTAATTCCGAACCCAACAACCATAGGCCGGCGGCGACGGCTGCGGCCCAGGTTAAGCTGCCAAGCGCCAGCGCGAGGAAATCGGCGCTACGGCTGCCATCGAGCGCTATGCTGCGCATGACTGCATAGCTCAATCCACCGGAAACGACGCCCACCAGCGCAGCCTTCCCAAGTTCTTTCCAGTTCATGCCGCCAAGCGGCACCATGCCGCGAATATGCAGGAGCAGAGCGATGGCGAGGGCGTTGGCGGTGATACCAAGGTCAGAGGCGATGGCCAGTCCGGTGATCGACAGGGTCCGAAAGAGCAGCGCGTACATTGGTAGGGAAGCGACGGTGATCAGACTGGTGGCGATCATCGGAGTCAGGGTGTTGCCTGAGGCGTAAAACGCGCGGGCATAAAGCGCCTGGCTGGACCATAAAGCGAGCGAAAGCGAAAACCAGAAAAAGTAGAGCGCGGTGGATTCGGAATCCGCGAAGGTGAAGTGCCCGCGGCGATAGACGAGATCAATGAGCGGAAGGGCAATGGCCATCATCCAGCCGGTCATGAGCAACGAGGCAGCCGTGACGCGATAGACGGAACCATTCACGGTGGCGGCAAATTCGCTGAATTTTTTTTCTCCGAAGAGGCGCGAGAAAAAGGGAAGCGACGCCTGGCCGGTAGCCTGTCCGAGAATTGCGATGGGAACGGCGAAGAGACGCTTGGCATAGTTGAGGCGCGCGATGTCGCCAATTCCACTCGAGGCAAAGTAGCGAAGAATCCAGTCGTCGGCGGTGACGAGCGAGACGCCGAGCATCAGCGGGATGGAGAGTCGGACCCATTCGCGGAATGCCGGATTCTTGACATCGAACGAGGGCCGGTATCCGGTGCCGATTTTGGCCGCGCCGATGGCGTTGATCAGAAATGGTCCGGCAATGCTGCCGGCGAGAGCACCAAAAGCCAAAGACGCGATTCCCATCTGGCGTCCGGCCGCAACTCCTCCGCCGATGATGAACAGGTTGTAGATCACCGGACCGAATGCCGGCAGCAGGAACAGACGGTGCGAGAGCAAGACCGCCGAGACGACTCCTCCGACATAAAAAAAGATTTGCGCTGGCAGAAGAATGCGCGTGAGATGAACGCAGAGCTGCATCTGTTCCGGCGTGAAGCCGTGGAACATCCAGCCGCAGAACTGCGGCGTGAAGATCTCGGCCAGGATGGTGCCGGCGACGAGCACCGTGGTCATCACGGTGATGATGATGGAGAAGGTTTTCTGTGCATCCTGCTCGCGCTTTTCCGCCAGAAACCGCGTATAGATGGAGATGAATGTGATCGAGGCAGTGCCGCCGGCAACGATGTAGTTGAGCCAGTCGGGCAGGGTGAATGCGGCGACGTAGGCGTCGGTTTGCTGTCCGGCACCGAAGGCGTAGGCGATGTAGGCCTCTCGGATGTATCCGATCCCGCGCGAGAGCGTGACGGCCGCCATCAGCAGCAGCGTTGCCGAAAGCGCGGTGTGCTGGTGCGAGGGTCGGAAGAAGCGGAGCAGACGCATCGTTTGCAGATTAACCCATCTGGCGATGTTCGTGTAGGGACGGGCCTTATGTGGCCGATTTTGTTAAATTGACCTATGCCTTCCGCCAAAACCGCGCTTCTGGTCATCGATGTCCAGCGCGGCATCATGGATGACCCGAATCTCGCCCGCAAAAAGAAAATCGACCAGGCTCTCGATGAAACGGTAGACCGCATTGCTGGACTTATCCAGAGAGCGCGGGTAGCTTCCGTGCCCGTGATCTATATTCAGCATGATGGAGTTCGCGGTCACCGGCTGGAGGCTGGAACTTCAGGGTGGCAGCTGCGGTCTGAAATTGCGCCCCAGGCGGGCGAACGGGTCATTCACAAGCGGGCTCCCGACGCGTTCTTCGAGACCACTCTGGGTGCGGAACTCGCAGCCGGCGGCATCCAGCAACTTGTGATCTGCGGATGCATGACCCCGTATTGCATAGATACGACCGTGCGCCGCGCCGTCAGCCTTGGTTATGACGTCATCCTCGCGGCCGACGGCCACATGACGGCGGACATCGGCGCGCTTGGCTTCGAGCAAATCATTGCCCACCACAACGCGGTTTTGGATGGCTTTGGCGCCGGCAAGCACGAAGTCTGCGTCTGTCCTTCGGCGGAGATTCGTCTGACTTAGCTTTCCGCTAAGTGGCTCTTGCAGGGCCGAAGCGACCTGTCGGTCCTGTCCTTTTGGGGGTTACGCCGCGATCAAGGCCGGGATATAATGTCTGTAGCTGCTATGCACTCGAATGTCTACATTTCGCCTTTCCAGGCGTGCTGGATTGAGGGACGCGCTTGTCCCCGCCGCTATCTCTCCGTTCTGCCTTCGCACGTGCGCGCCAATCTCTTTGGCTGCGACTAATTTTTCTTTCTCTTCGTTGCGTTGCTAATCGCTATTTTGCTATTCGCTCTTAGCTAAAACAATATATCTCCGTGGACCGGGCTCGAAAGCCCGCTTAATAACCACTGAGAACTGAGAATCGGAAACTGAGAACTATCTGGAGGACTTCATGACCACCAAAACTTTGATTGCCGGCCCCACACTCAAGACTGCGATTCCGGGCCCTAATGCCCGGCGCATTCTCGCGGGCGATGAAAAATACATTTCGCCCTCCTACACCCGTTCGTATCCCATGGTTGCCAAGCGCGGCCGCGGCATTGTGGTCGAAGACGTGGATGGCAACGAGTTCTTCGATTTTTCCGCTGGCATTGCCGTGGTCGCTACCGGCCATTGCCATCCCGAGGTGGTCGCCGCCATTCAGAAGCAGGCCGGCGAACTGATCCATATGTCGGGCACCGACTTTTACTATGAGGGCATGGTGACGCTGGCCGAACGGCTATCGAAGATCGCCCCGATGCCGGGGCCGCACAAGATCTATTATGGAAACTCCGGAACCGAAGCCATCGAGTGCGCTTTGAAGCTGGCGCGCTATCACACCAAGCGGCAACAGGTGATCGCCTTCCTCGGTGCTTTTCACGGACGGACCATGGGCGCGCTCTCGCTGACGGCCTCGAAGCCGCAGCAGAAGCGTCGCTTCTCGCCGCTCGTGCCCGGGGTTACGCACGTGCGGTATCCCGATATTTATAGGGGCTGCGAGGGCGGTCCGCAGGATGCCGAGAAATTTGCGTTAGGCTGCGCGCGCTACATCGAAGACAAACTGTTTAAGACCGTCCTTGCGCCGGAGGAAGTCGCGGCGATTTTTGTGGAGCCGATCCAGGGCGAAGGCGGATACGTTGTCGCTCCGGCAATCTTCATGCAGGAACTGCGCCGCATCTGCGACAACCACGGCATCCTGCTGGTGGTGGACGAAGTGCAAAGCGGCATCGGACGTACCGGCAAATGGTTTGCGGTCGAACACACCGGGGTACATCCCGACATCGTTTGTATTGCGAAGGGCATTGCCTCTGGAATGCCGCTCGGCATCACGCTGAGCAAGGCCGACATCATGGACTGGGTGCCGGGTTCGCACGCGTCGACCTTCGGCGGTAACCCGGTTTGCATTGCCGCGGCGCTGGCCACGCTCGATGTGATCGAGAAAGAAGGGCTGCTGCGGAATTCGCAGGAGGTCGGCGACTACATGCAGAAGCGCATGGCCGCTTGGCCGAAGAAGCACAAGATTGTCGGCGACGTGCGCGGACGCGGCCTGATGATCGGCGTCGACATCGTGAAAGACCAGGCGACCCGCGAGTATGGAGCGAGCGAACGCGATCGCATTGTGCAGCAGGCCTTCGAACGCGGTGTTCTGTTTCTCGGCTGCGGTCCGAGTACGATTCGCATTGCGCCGCCGCTCATCGTTACCAGGGACGAAGCTGAGGTTGCGATGGATGCGCTGGAAGAGTCGATCGCGAGCGTTGAGGCCGAACGTTGAAACCGAGTGTTGAAACCGTTGAAACCGTCGAAACTCCGATCGCTTCAGCAGAAAAAACGCGTAAGCGCCCGAGGCCTGTGATGGGGAACGGAACTGTGGAATCGATTCATATCGCCTCCGCCGCCGAGGGGATGCCGCAATCTGTTGCGCAGGTGGTGGCGATTCCGGGCTCGGGGCTTGAGGGTGACCGCTATGCGCTGAAGGTCGGGACCTTCTACAAGCCCGAGCCGGATTACGAACTCACGCTGATTGAGGCGGAAGCGATTGAAGCGCTGCTCAGGGATTATCACGTCGAACTCGCTCCGGGCGAAGCTCGTCGCAATATTGTGACTCGCAACGTGCCTCTGAATCACCTGGTGGGCAGGGAGTTTGCCATCGGTGACGTGCGTATTCGCGGCATCCGCCTGTGCGAGCCCTGCGATCACCTGCAAAAACTCACCGGGAAGCCAGTGATCAAGGGTCTGCTGCACCGTGGGGGATTGCGGGCGCAGATTCTGACGCCAGGCACGATTCGTGTTGGCGATGAGGTCAACTTTCCAAGGTAGAGCCGCAGCCACATGTTGCGCGGACGCACCTCGCCTCTGCGGCCTCAGCGGCTGACCCCGCTTGTGTGGCGGGTTCTAACGGCATGGCTGAAAGCCATGCCCCTTCAAGCGATTCAGGAACAGGTCAATCAGAGTTTCCTAGCGTGCAGTTTTTGGAGAAGGGATGGAGCAGATGGGCGACACTACACTGCGCGAACTCGTGTATGGCAAAGGTGCCCATGTGGATCCGGTTGCCTGCGTCGAAGACATTCCGGCGGAACTGGCGGCGCGGACCTTAGCGGGCTATCCGCATTCCATCTGGCAAATCGTGGGCCACATGAACTACTGGATGGACTATGACCTCGGCACGGTCGCGGGAGATGGTCGAGCTTACCCGGAGAAAGCGATTGCAAGCTGGCCGGAGAATCCGCATCCAGCCGCGGACAGCCGCTCTGTCGATGAGCAGTGGCGGGCGACGACTCGCCGCTTCACCGATCTGCTGGCCCGGGTGGCGCGGCTCGCGGAATCCGATGCGGCGGAGCTGGCTCGAACGGTGCAGAAGTTGGGTCCGGCGCAGTCTTCTCGTGAGTCGACTGTGCATGCAATGTTGTGGCAAATTGCGGCGCATAACAGTTATCACTCCGGCCAGATTGCCTTGCTCCGCCGGCAGTTTGGCGCCTGGCCTCCTCGACGGGGCGGCGATACCTGGTGAGCGTTATCCCGTTTTGTGAGGAAGCCTCGCAGATCATTGACAGTGCATCTATCATGAAGGTATGCGTTTGATACTCCAGGCACAATTCCAGCTCTTCGGCGTCATTAAGAAAGAGAACGGCTGGTACGTGGCCCATTGCCCTCCCTTGGACATTACCACCCAAGGAAGGACGCAGGCTGAGGCGAAGAAGAATCTTGCCGAAGCATCCGAACTCTTCGTGGTGAGCTGCTTCGAGCGAGGTACTTTCGAGCAAGCACTTCGCGAACTCGGGTGGAAGTCTCTGTTGGCCAATTGCTGACGGCAAAGGGTGCTACGCGCCGAATTGTACCGGCCGCGCGGTGATGAGGGTCACATCGCGTATTGCGCCTGCAAGCTAGGGTGAAAATGGAGTTCTTCCATGTTCGCCGGGCGCCTCACGCAATCCACGCTACGTGCACTGGACTGGCTGGTAGCGAAAACGCTTTCGCCGGAGGACACACCCGCGCACCAGCGCACTGGCCGGCGGGGCGAGGAAGACGCTTATTTCTACCTGCGCCGCCGGGGATACACCATGATCGCCCGAAATTACCGTTCTCCACATTATCGCGGCGAACTCGATCTGGTCGGCTGGGATGGGGACGTCTTGTGTGTTATCGAAGTGAAAACTCGCACGACGCGCGACATGAAGCCCGCCGAAGCTGCCGTAGATCGCCACAAACAGAGAGAGTTGTTGCTGGTTGCCCGCGACTTCTTGCGCCAGATGCCCCCTTCGTGCCAACGGGGTCCCCATCCCGCGCGCCTTTCTCGGGATGGGGCGGAACGGGGCCCCCATCCCGCGCGCCTTTCTCGGGATGGGGCGGAACGGGG
>JBEKXC010000088.1:0-17436 GCA_049512435.1 Terriglobales bacterium
ACCTGACACCTGACACCTGACACCTAACTCCTGCCGTGCTAGCGCAGTTTCCGTGGCTGTGGGAGACTGTGAGCATGAGCCTTCCGCCACGGCAGCGACGGACAACCCTTTCTTCGCATGCGAACTCTTATTCGGGTATGCGCGATCTCCTGGGCGGCCGCCGAAAGCAGTCGATTCTGGTGGTAGACGACAATGTGGTGAACGCGGCGTTGCTGAAGGAGATGCTGGTGAGCCACGGCTATCCCACGGTTGCGGTACAGAATGCGGCTGCCGCAGAGGCGGAAATCCGGCGCGAGGCTCCGGACCTGATTTTGCTCGACGTGATCATGCCCGGCAAGAGCGGCTACGAACTATGCCGCGAACTCAAGGAGGATTCGAAGACGCGGCTGATTCCGATCGTTATGATCACCGGCCTGAGCGATCGCGAAGACCGCCTGAAGGCAATTGAAGCGGGCGCCGACGATTTTTTGACCAAGCCGATTTGTCCCGAGGAATTGTTCGCGCGCGTGAATTCGTTGCTCAGGTTGAAGGAATTCACCGACGAACTGGAGACCGCGGATTCGGTGCTGTGCACATTGGGGCTGAGCGTGGAGGCACGCGACCCTTATACCGAAGGCCACTGTGAGCGACTATCGCGCGATGCCGCAGATCTGGGGCGCTTCTTAGGAGTAGACGATGAAAATATTGTGGCCCTGCGGCGGGGCGGTTACCTCCACGACCTGGGAAAGATCGCGGTTCCGGATGAAATCCTGAAGAAGGGCAGCGATCTGACGCTGGCGGAGTGGGCGATCATGAAACAACATCCGGTGACTGGGGAGACGATTTGCCGTCCCTTGAAGTCACTGCGTCTGGTGCTTCCGATCATCCGGTATCATCACGAGCACTCAGATGGCAGCGGCTATCCGGATGGGCTCGGGAAGGGCGAGATCCCGCTGCTGCCGCGCATTTTGCAGGTAGTCGACATCTACGATGCGTTGCGCACGGCGCGTCCGTATAAGCCGGCGCTCGGCCACGAGCAGGCCGCGCTTACCATGCGTGCCGAGGCGCAAAGCGGACTCTGGGATGAGGAGTTGGTCGCGGAGTTCTTCAGCATGCTCGACAAGCGCCGGCAAGTGGCATGAATCATGCGCTTCTCCCGGAAAGTTGTGAGAAGCCATCACCGTCTTACGAGGCGGCTCGGCTCTTCGTGTTTGCCGCTAAACGCACGAATTCGGCGATCTGGGCGCCCATTTCTTCGGTCGAGACGGTTCGCTCACCGCGGCGGGCTAGATCGCGGGTGCGAAAGCCTCCCATCAAAGTTGAAATGACGCCGGCCTCCACGCACTCCGCTTCTTTGGGCAGGTGAAAAGTGTGGCGCAGCATCAGCGCAACCGAAAGAATTGCGCCTAGCGGATTCGCGACTCCCTGTCCTGCGATGTCGGGAGCTGAACCATGGACGGGTTCGTAGATACCGACCGGGCCTCCGATGCTGGCAGAAGCGAGCAGTCCAAGCGATCCTACGACTCCGCCCACCTCATCGGACAGAATGTCGCCAAACATATTTTCGGTGAGAATGACGTCGAACTCGGCGGGTTTCAGGACGAGTGACATGGCGGCCGAGTCCACGTACATGTGAGAGAGATGGACATCGGAAAAATCGCGGCCAATGCCAGTGACGACTTCGCGCCAGAGACGCGAGCACTCCAGAACATTTGACTTGTCCACGGAGAGCACGCGCCGGCGTCGGCTGCGAGCGAGTTGAAATGCGACGCGGGCGATGCGCTCGATCTCCGGTTCACAATAGCGCATGGTGTTGATCGCTTGACGCTCACCCGGCGAGCCTTCGATGGAGCGAGGCTGCCCGAAATACAATCCGCCAAGCAGCTCGCGCACGATCAGGATGTCGGTGCCGCTGACGATTTCTTCGCGCAGCGGCGAGCACCCAGCCAGCGACGGATAAAAGACCGCGGGACGGAGATTGGCGAAAGCTCCAAGTTCCTGGCGGAGGCGCAACAATCCAGCTTCAGGACGCAGCTCGCGAGGATTGTGATCAAAGGCCTGACTGCCGACTGCACCGAGCAGCACAGCCTCTGAAGCGAGACAGGCCTGAATAGTGGCGTCGGGCAGGGGATTGCCGAACTTTTCCAGAGCCACGCCGCCAATCTCTTTTTCATCGAGCTCAAGATCGTGGCCAAAGCCGCTGGCTACTTCTTCCAGCACACAAATGGCTTGGGATGTGACTTCAGGACCAATTCCGTCACCGGGGAGGGAAGTGACGCGGAGTTCCATGGAGTCCTCGCTTAGTTTTCCGAAAAGCATACTACGAGGCAGGGCTCTGCGGGAGCTAACTTTGGGCTTTTTTACATTCTGTTTACATCTGCGGCGGTGGCTAGCCGCCCCGTTGTTAGCCACCCTTGAGTTAAACACCCTAGAGTTAAACACCCCTGAGTTAGACACCCCAAAGATAATCTTCCTGCTCGCCGTGATGCTCGTTGGCGAAGGGGACCGACACCGCCGCCTGGCCGGCGCTGCCAGATACGTGCGCGTGATGCGCGTCATTGGAATTGGCAGAATTGGCTGCAGCAGCGACGGCACGCAGGAGAGGCAATGAAGCCGCAGCAGGCGGGAATTTCCTACCGTGACCGTTGGCGGCGTTGTCTCGATTCACGTCTTCGATCAGTTCAAGCAAATGGCTGTCTTGAACCTTCTTGATGCGGTCGGCAAGAACTACAAATCTGCGATAGATCTCGTCCAGCTCGCGGCGCTCAAACTGGTGTCCCAGTTGTTCACAGCGCAGCGCCAGCGCGTGCCGGCCGGAGTGCTTGCCCAACACCAGTCGCGAATCGGGCACGCCCACCGATTGCGGCGTCATGATTTCGTAGGTCAGCGGATTCTTGAGCATGCCATCCTGGTGAATTCCGGCCTCATGCGCAAACGCATTGCGGCCAGTGATGGCCTTGTTTGGTTGCACCGGGACACGTGTGATTTCCGCCAACGTCTGGCTGGAAGCGTACAGTTGTTCGGCGGCAACTGCGGTTTCGTAAGGATAACGGTCGCGGCGTACCCGCATGGCCATGACGATTTCTTCGAGGGAGGCATTGCCGGCGCGCTCGCCAATGCCGTTGATGGTGCACTCCACCTGGCGCGCACCCTGCTGCACTCCCGCCAGCGAGTTCGCGACCGCCAAACCGAGGTCGTTATGGCAATGGGTGGAGATCGTTACCTTCTCGATGCCGGCGACTTTCTCGCGCAGCGTGCGGATGAGTTGACCATATTCCTCAGGCATGCTGTAACCGACGGTATCCGGAATGTTGACCGTGGTGGCGCCGGCGGCGATCACCGCTTCGACTACCTGGCAGAGAAACGCGACATCAGTACGGGTGGCATCTTCGGGCGAAAATTGGACGTCGGCGCATACCGATTTCGCGTATACCGATTTCTCGCATAAGGACCTCGCGTGCCGGACCGCCTCCCGCGCCTGCTCCAGACACTGCTCACGGGTGATGCGCAGTTTGTACTTAAGATGAATGTCCGAGGTTGCCAGAAAAACGTGGATCCGCGGGCGCGCGGCTCCCTGCAACGCCTGCCAGGCCCGGTCCACGTCGCCCGTACAAGCACGAGCCAGGCCAGCGATGACGGGACGCCGCACCGAGCGGGCGATGCTTTGTACGGCTTCGAAGTCGCCATCGGAGGCGATGGGGAATCCGGCTTCGATCACGTCGACGCCCAGGCGATCGAGTTGCTGGGCCAGGCGCAGCTTTTCCTGCACGTTCATGCTGCAGCCCGGCGACTGCTCGCCGTCACGAAGCGTGGTGTCGAAGACGGTGATGCGCGGCCACTCCATTGTTTCCGTACCTCCGAAAAATCAAGTGTTCTCCCCACTCTATCGGCGTTTGCGTGTTAAAGGAAAGATTATTATAATGACGATAACATTAGCAACCATGATAGTATTAGCACGGCTTATGAAGTATCTCTGATTGATAAAGGCCCGCGACACCTGACACCTGACACCCGAGACCTGATCTCCATGGACCTTTCGCAACTCGAAGTCTTCCTCACGGTGGCTCGCGAACGCCGCTTTTCCCGCGCGGCCGAAAAGCTGTTTCGCACCCAATCGGCCGTCAGCCAGACCATCCGCAAACTCGAACTGGACATTGGCGAACCGCTGTTCGACCGTTCTTCGCGGGATGGCGTCCTTACCGATGCCGGGCGTGTTCTGCAGGAGTACGCGGAGAAATTGCTCAACCTGCGGCAAGACGCGCAAACCGCGCTGGTGGAAATGCGCGAGTTGCAAAAGGGCAAGCTGGTAATCGCCGCCAATGAATTTACGGCGCTCTACCTGTTGCCCGTTCTGGGCGAGTTTCGCAGCCTGCATCCCACCATCAAGATCACGGTGCGGCGCTCGCTCGGCAGTCAAATTCCCGACGACGTGCTCAAGCACAATGTAGAACTCGGCATACTCTCTTACCATCCCCAGGAGCCGCAGTTGCGCTCGGCGGTGGTTTATATGGACGAACTGGTACTGATCGTTCCTCCCGGGCATCCGCTGGCCTCAGCCGGCGAGGTCAGCGTTCGGCAACTGGGCGCGGAGTCGTTCGTGGCCCACATCGTCGCGTCTCCTTATCGTGATTTGGTGATCGAATCGTTCCGCCGCCACAAAACTCCGTTACACATGGACGTGGAACTGCCCACCCTGCAAGCCATCAAGCGTTTCGTGTGCATGGGGAAGGGAGTGGCGCTGGTGCCGGAGATCAGCGTGGAAAGCGAGATCAGCCGGGGCGACCTGGTGCGCGTTCCCGTGCGCGATCTGCATTTTCAGCGCAAGCTGCGATTGGTGTACCGCCAGGAATCCGGGCTGTCGCACGCCGGAAGAGCGTTTTTGAAAGTGGCCGAGCAGATGGCAAAAAACAGAGGCGGGCGTTATCGCTTCCAGCGCGAAAAGTAGTTCCGTTCGTGGAGCGCCGGGCGTCCACGCCCGGCCAAAACGGATGAGACGCCTGTTCCCTTTTTACGCCGTGTGTATTTCTTCCTGAACCATTGCCGCCATCGCCTCCGGAACGCTGGCGTAGACATCGAAAACCGAGACTAGGTTGGTGATTTCGAAGAGGTGTCGAACCGATTTTTTGGGGCTGGCAAACTTCAGCGTGTGCCCGGCCGCTTCCGCCCACATGTGGGTCAGTACCAGTTCGCCCAAGCCGCCGCTGTCTACGGAATCGATTCCCGCCAAATCCACCACCATGCGGCGCGCGGAAGGCAGGACCTCAGCCACGACGGTCGAGAGCGCCCGAGCCTCGCTGCTGAAAATGATCCGCCCCTGGCAATGCAGCACCACGGCGCTCCCGTGATGTCCGGCTTCCAAAGTCAACTGCAGCTTCTTCTCATTCCTCTTGTCGGTGGGCGAGGACACGCGCGCAATCGGAGTACCTGGGAAAGCGGCTGGATTTTCGGGTTTCATGGTTACACCTTAGTCGGAAATAATACACAATTGGTTGCCCGGAGATGAAATTTTAGTGAATTTGGCAGGCGATTTGCCGATGAAGCGACGGGCGTCCTCGCTCGTCCACATCAAGGCCAACCCACGACTAGTTTTTGCGGCGTGACGAATCCACAGCAGGGACGAGCGGTCGCCGCATCGGAACCATCGCGCCTTTGGAGGGATCCGCAGCCGCCGAGGCGCGCGCCAGCACCTCGTGCTGAATGTACTGCACGAATTCCTGGATCTGGCGCTGCATTTCTTCCATGCGCTCGCGCATTTGCAGAATGATAGCAATGCCGCTGATGTTAACGCCCAGATCGCGCGCCAGCGACAGGATGAACTCGAGCCGCTGCAAATCTTCATCCGTATAGAGCCGCGTGTTGCCTTCAGTGCGGCTAGGCTTGAGCAGCCCCTCGCGCTCATAGAGCCGCAAGGTCTGAGGATGAATCTCATACATCTCAGCCACCGCCGAGATCATGTACGCACCCTTGGATTTACGCTTCGTCATATCTCCGAGTACAGTTCCAGACCCGTCATGCGCGCAATTCGCACAAAGTCCCGATCGAGCGTAAAAACGCTGGCACCGTGTTCCAGCGCAATGGCTGCGATGAGGGTATCAATTGTGCTGCACGTGATACCCTTTCCGCGTCCAGCGCGGTAAATCGCGGCCGCGCTCCGGTAGGTGTCAAATCCCCTCGGTTCCAGCATGTCCCACTGTGCCAGGAAACGCTCAATCACGCCAGCATCCCGCGTCAAACCCTGCAAAACCTCGGCGACCACGATCCCGGTCAGAGCGAACGGCTCACTCTCCTCAATCATTCGCCGCAGTTCAGCCCCTCCACGTTGCGGTGACGGACGAAAGAAATCGACCCAGACCGAGCTGTCGACCAGGATCACACTCGATTTCTCCGCGAGGTCTTCAGATCGCCTTGCCAGATGCCGCTTCCGTAATACTTCAGGATTCCCTTGCGGCTTTCTGAACGCACCAGCAGATCAAGTGCTCGGTCGACGATCTGCCGTTTGGTCCGGAGTCGGGTCAGTTTACGCGCCTTCCGGATCAGGCTCTCATCGATCACAATGTTGGTTCTGCCCATGGGAATAGTATACACCACTTTGTCTGCACTTTGTGTATATGCAGGATGCTTGTAAGGAGGGTCCATCTGCCGGAAAAGAAAAGAGACGCGGCAAGCCGCGTTTCCATAATGAAGATCGAGTCACGCCAGAGCTATGCCGCCAGCTCCGGTTTCGGCGTAGCCGCGGCCCATCCCGCTGGCTTCACCACGTGATTGATCAGGAAGACGACCACGCCGGCGCCCATCAGGATCAGTCCAAACCAGAACGAACTCATGCCCAGCACCACTTCATGTTCGCTACGAATGATGGCAAATCCCAGCAGCAGAACCGGAGGAATGCCAACCGCAATCGCGCCAAACATTCCACCCGGCACGCGAAACGGTCGGTTCAATTCCGGCTCCCGAATCCGCAGACAGATCAAGGCCACAAACTCAAGCGCCAGGCTCACACCGTAAATCATGATATCGATCGTAACCAGCCGCTCGAAGCCAAGATTCAACGCGAGGCCCCAGCCCACCGCCAGCGCCAGAATTGCGACCCACGGCGCGCGCGACTTCGGATGCAGCTTGCTAAAAACTTTCGGCAGCATGCCATCCTGCGCCATCGCCAGCGGCAGCCGCGAGTAGCTCATGACCAGCGCATTGAACATGCCAAAGCCGCTCATCATGCCGCCCGCCACCAGCGCGATCCGAAGCACCGGACCGCCCATCAACTGCGCAACGTCGGCCCAAGCGCCGGTTTCCCAGGCGCTTGCCGGCAGCCCGGTGATCCACATGGCGGCAAACGGAAGAACATAAGTAAGGCAGACGATGGCCACCGCCCACAGCATGGCGCGGGGATAGGTACGCTGCGGGCGCTCCACTTCGGTGGCAATCGTGGAAGCGTTGTCCCATCCCATATAGTTCCACATGCAGATGAGCAGGCCGCCGAGAATGTCGACGTTAGAAGTAGTCGGTTTGGTAACCGCATTCGCGAGCGCATGAATTTTGAACGGCGCTAGCACAAAGATCGCCGCGAACGGCGCCGACAGGACGAAGAACAGCCACAGCGAAGTCGTCGAGACCACCTTCACGCCCATAATATTAAGGACTGCGCAGACGACCACCACGCCGAGCGCGACGGCCACGCCGCGATGGTTTTCCTGGAAATAAGGAAACATGCGCGTGAGGTAGGCGACAAACAAAGTGGGGTAAATCGCCATATCGAAAATGGACGCTACCAGCGACAGCCAAGCCTCCTGGAATCCCCAGAAATTTCCCATCGCGCGCCGCACCCAGGCGTAGTAGCCGCCCTCAAAGGGCAAAGCGCTTGAAAGCTCGCCAATCATGAACGCGGTCGGAAGGCTCCAGAGAAGCGGGGTGAGAAGCAGGATAAGAATCGCTTTGCCGTAGCCGGCTCCGTGCACGATGTCCTCGGTGCCATAGGTTCCACCCGAGACCATAAAGAAGGTCGCGGCGACCAGCGGCCACAGCGTGAGGCGGATAGACTTTTTCGTCTTCTTGAGATCGGGGTCGGCAGCGGGAACAAAGCTAGGCTGCGAAAGGTTAGAGGGTGCGGTAGCTGTTGCCAATTTCTATGGCTTCCTCCTCAAAGCGACTCACTCTCACCACCGCGTCTCCCTTAAAAATGTCGCTCGCGGCTCCCGGGTGGGAAGCGATTCTCGGGCATTGTCGGCGAAGTTAGTTCGCATGTGTGAGATTACGGGAAATTTCCGCAGATGCAAGATTTTTCTGCAAAAAATCAAAAATTTTTGTCAACGCGGGCGGGTACGGAGGTAACGAGCGCAGCGCGACCGCTCCGGGTGCGCTGCCCAAAGCGAAAATCGGATGGCCGTTATCGGCAATCTGCTGTATAAATGTGCCCGGATATCAGCTGTTCAATCAAAGTTGGAGGACTCAGCGATGAGAAAAATCATGGTCGGAGTTCTGTGTATTTGTGCGGGTGCGTTGCTCGCTCAACCGGGCTCACATCAGAATGCGTTTACGCCCGAACAGATCAAGTACGGGCCGCCGCCGCCTTTCGTTGCTCCAGGAGCGCAACTGGCGGTCATCGAGGGCGATCCAACCGCAAGTTCGGGCGACTTTACCATCCGCCTCAAAATGCCGGACGGATACAGGATCGCTCCCCATTGGCATCCCAAGCGGGAAAATGTGACCGTGATCTCCGGCAACTTCAAGGTCGGGATGGGCGACAAGTTCGACCCGGCGAAGATGACGACTTTCCCGGCGGGGAGCTTCGCCTACCTTGATCCCGATATGCACCACTATGCAATGGCATCCGGAGCGGTCGTAGTCCAGGTCCACGGCATGTCGCCGCTGCAGTTTAACTATGTGAATCCGGCGGACGATCCCAGCAAGAAATAACTAAGGTCCCGGCTGTCAGCTCTCGGCAAACTGGCTTTCTGAGGGCTGACGGCTACACTTCCTTCCACAACTCTTCTCGCGGATCCTCGGGATTGAGCTTGGCCAGCTCCCGCAGCAGTTCTTTAGTCTTCTCGTCGCGAGGCATTGGAACGGTAATCTTGACCTCGACGATCTCATCGCCGCGCGCCCCATCCTTGGTAGCTGACGGCACGCCCTTGTCGCGCAGCCGTAGCTTCTGCCCCGACTGCGTCCCCGGAGGAATCTTCAGCATGCTCCGGCCATCAATGGTAGGCACCTCGATCTTCGACCCCAAAGCCGCTTCCACCGCGGTAACCGGAACAATGATGTGAATGTCGTCGCCCTCGCGCTCGAACAGTCGGTGCTTGTCGATGCGGATGATCACGTAGAGATCGCCAACCCCGCCGCCGCGCAAGCCCGCGTTACCTTTGCCGGCGATCCGAATGCGCTGCCCGTCACGGGTTCCGGCCTTGATGCGGATCTCCAGCGGATCGGTGCGCTCGATGCTGCCTTCGCCATGACAGACCGGACAAGTCGAAATATTCTTGCCCGTTCCATGGCACCTCGGACAGGTGACATTGAACTTCATGCGGCCGCCCGTCCCGCCCGTCTGTTCGATCGTCCCCTTGCCATGACACTGCGGACATTGCCCCGGACCTTCAATGTAGCCATTGCCGTGGCAGTTTCCGCAGACCTCGCGCCGCGCGATATTGAGCTTCATCACTCCGCCACGGATTGCCGTCCAGAACGGTACGTTGACCTGGTACTCCAGATCGCTGCCGGGCTCCGGTCCCTCGTCGGCCGCTTCGCCGCGCCCGCCGCCAGTGAAGATACTGGAGAAAATATCGCGGAACCCACCGCCCCCGCCGCTCGATGTCTTCCGGCCACCAGCGCGCGCACCTTCGAAGAGATCCGAAAAGTCAAAGCCGCCGAAATCAACGTTGCTCGGTCCACCGGGCTGGCGTGCTCCTCCCGGAAAGCCTCCGCCAAAACCACCGTCGCCCGGCTGGCCGCCGCCGCGCGCATAGGCATCCGCCGTAGCCGGATCGATATTGTCGGAGTAGAACCCGAGCTGGTCGTAAATCTTCCGCTTCTTGGGATCGCTGAGGACGTCGTTGGCCTCGGAAAGAGTCTTAAATTTTTCTTCCGCCGCTTTGTCGCCGGGATTGACGTCAGGATGATACTTGCGCGCCAGCTTGCGAAACGCCTTGCGGATGTCGTCGCTGGAGGCGCTCTTCTTTACGCCCAGAACGCCGTAATAGTCTTTGGTTGGGGTGGCCATGTCCTAGCTGTGGATTCGCACCAGCGTCACAACCTTCAATTCTGTCATCTTGAGCGGAACATGGTCATCGGCGAAGCCGATCGCCATGTGGAGTCGAAAGACCCCATGCCAGTCAATACTACCAGCGGCAACGCAAGGCATTCTCACCGTGCTGCAATCGACTGTCCCGCAAACGCCATTTCCGCTCCCCGCTTCTCAGCCAAGTCTTCCCAGCGTGGATTCGTTGACTCGATCAGAACAACCTTCTTCGCCCGCCGCCATCCCTTGAGCTGCTTCTCCCGATCAATCGCTCTTAGAACCTCATCAAAACTCTCCCAGTACACCAGGCGATTACACGAGTATTTGCTCGAGAAGCCTTCAATCTCGCGGCTCTTGTGCTGCGCGACGCGGACGTACAGATTGTTCGTCATTCCGATGTAGAGAGTGCCCGTCCGGCTGGCGACGATGTAGACCCAGTACTTGTGTTCCTTCATCTACTTCACTCTCACACTCTTGTCATCTTGAGCGGAATAAGGTCGTCGGCGAAGCCGATGACCTTTTGGAGTCGAAAGACCCCAACGCTGTTCTTTCCGTCGACGCTGCATCGGGGAGTTCTCCCCATGACGCTGACGTGTGCTCCTCTGGCGAGCACGACGAATGCATCGTGAGAACGCCTGGCCAGGCTCACCGCACTTTCCACGGGTATGGGGTCCTTCGACTACGCGAGATTTTCACTTCGTGAAGCTCCCGCTCCGCTCAGGATGACAACATTAGTAACGGAACAAATCAGTTCACAATCTCCTTAGCCTGCTCATCCACCGCCACGGTGAAAGCCTCAAACGGCGCGGCGTCCATCGACACAGGAATCCGCTGCATTCCCATCGCGGTCGGCGCGAAGCAGTACCAGCGCCCCTCTTCAGGGACGAAGTTCACAAAAAACATCTGTCCATTGACTTCGAATCTCAATTCGCTTTCCTCATTTCCTGCTCCGATGATCTTGTCATCCCCAAGTTCTTGTCATCCCGAGCGAAGCGAGGGATCTGCATCTTGTCGCGAACTACAGATCCCTCGCTTCGCTCGGGATGACAACTACTTTATTCAGATGCAAATTGGGGGCGCTCAACGCGCCCCCAAGCCAGAAGCCAATAGCTAGAAGCCAGAAGCAGCTTACTTCTTGTCTTCGACGTCCACGTACTCAGCGTCGATCACGCCTTCGTCTTTCTTCTGGCCCGCGCCGTTCGTGCCAGCAGCCGCACCCGCGCCATCCGTCGGCCCCGCGCCGCCAGCACCGGGCGCCGCCTGCGTAGCCTTGTACATCTGCTCCGCCAGTTTGTGCGATGCCGTAGTCAGCCGCTCGCGCGCCGAGTCCATCTGCGACTTGTTGCCGCTTTCGATCGCCTTCTTCGCGTCCGCCAACGCGTTCTCCACGTCCCCACGCTCCGTGCCCGAGATCTTGTCGCCATGCTCCTTCAGCATCTTCTCGATGTTGTAGACCATCGAGTCCAGCTGATTCTTGGCATCGATCTCTTCGCGCCGCGCCTTGTCCTCAGCCGAGTGCGCGTCCGCTTCCTTAGCCATGCGCTCGACTTCTTCCTTAGACAATCCTGAAGACGACGTAATCGTGATCTTCTGATCCTTGCTCGTGGCCATATCTTTCGCGGTCACGTTCAGGATGCCGTTAGCGTCAATATCAAACGTCACTTCAATCTGCGGAACCCCTCGCGGCGCCGGCGGCAATCCCGTCAAATGGAACTTGCCCAAAGTCCGGTTCTGCGCCGCCAGAGGACGTTCCCCCTGCAGCACATGCACTTCCACCGAAGTCTGACTATCGGCCGCGGTAGAAAATGTCTCCGTCTTCTTAGTCGGAATCGTAGTGTTCCGAGGAATCATAGGCGTAGCCACTCCGCCCAAAGTCTCGATCGACAAAGTCAAAGGAGTCACGTCCAGGAGCAGCAGGTCTTTCACCTCGCCCCCAAGCACGCCGCCCTGAATCGCCGCGCCCACGGCCACGACTTCATCCGGGTTCACGCCCTTGTGTCCTTCGCGTCCAAACAGCTCCTTCACGATCTGCTGAATGCGCGGCATCCGCGTCTGTCCGCCAACCAGCACGACCTCATTGATCTTCGAAGCATCGATGCCCGCATCTTTCATGCACTGCTTCGACGGCCCCACCGACCGCTGCAAAATGTCTTCAACCATCGATTCCAGCTTCGCGCGAGTCAGCTTCTTCACCAGGTGCTTCGGCCCGGAAGCGTCCGCCGTGACAAACGGCAGATTGATCTCGGTCTCCATGGTGGTTGAAAGCTCAATCTTCGCCCGCTCCGCCGCGTCGCGCAGACGCTGCAAAGCCATCTCGTTGCCCTTGCCGCGCAGGTCGAGACCTTCATCCTTCTTGAACTCGTCAATCAGCCAATCCACCAGCCGCTGATCGATGTTGTCGCCGCCCAGGTGCGTGTCACCGTTGGTGGCCTTCACCTCGATCACGCCTTCGCCCACTTCCAGGATCGAAATATCAAACGTGCCGCCGCCAAAGTCGTAGACGGCAATCGTCTCGTCCTTGCCCTTGTCGAGCCCGTAAGCCAGCGCCGCCGCCGTTGGCTCGTTGATGATTCGCTTCACGTCCAGCCCGGCAATCTTGCCCGCATCTTTAGTAGCCTGCCGCTGCGCATCGTTAAAATAGGCGGGTACCGTGATCACCGCATCGGTGACTTTCTCGCCCAGGTAGTCTTCCGCCGCCTTCTTCAGCTTTTGCAGAATCATCCCCGAGATCTCAGGCGGGGTATATTTCTTCCCCTGCGCCACGACCACCACGTTGTCGCCGTCCCGCTCAACCTTGTAGGGGACCATCTTCAACTCTTCGCTAACCTCGTCATAGCGGCGTCCCATGAACCGCTTGATCGAATAGACGGTATTCTCAGGATTGGTAATCGCCTGCCGCTTAGCGACCTGCCCCACCAGCCGTTCGCCAGTTTTGGTAAATCCAACCACGGAAGGCGTAGTCCGCCCACCTTCCTCATTCGGTATAACTTTCGGCTCTCCACCCTCCATAACCGCTACGCAGGAGTTGGTAGTCCCCAAGTCAATTCCAATAATCTTTCCCATATCGCATCCTCCAAAGTTCGTTCAAATTAAGATAAGTGCTTTACAATCAATACAATGATGACTACGCCCGGGGTCATGCTATAACCTGAGCGAACCATTGTCAAGTTTTAGATGAGTTGAGGGGCGAAGAAGTTGCGCTAGCTTTTGCCAGTGTGGGAACGGGCCTGTGGGAACGGGCGTCCTCGCGAGCCTGTCCTGTTCCTGCCGAAGCCCCGAGCGAAGCCGAGGGGGAAGCCGAAGGGTCCAAGCCGAGCACCGCTCGGCCAACTTCTTCACCCTCCCCAACCTGTCATCCTGAGCGGAGCCGCGTCATGCGCGAAGCGCACGATACGGAGGAGTCGAAGGACCCCTGCACTGCCTGGCACTCTGGGCGAGAAGTGGGCACTCCGTAGTTTTTTTCTGTCGACGCTTAAGGACTCAGCGCGTTATATTCGCAGCAGACGTGGGCCACCTCACTCCGTCACTGCGGTTCGGCGATACGGAATCCTAGATACCCATCGTTTGCCGTGTACAAGAACACCAAGCGCTCCTTGGGGTTGGTCAAGTAGCAGGCAAATGCAAGCCCCAGCGTTCCCCTGCCGTTGACCTTTGGCTCGTCGTACGTTTCTAACTCACGTCCCTCAAGGTCTACAATCTTGACTGATACCTCGTCAGTCTGAGGTTCGCGAAAGAGGATCGCAATCCTCCTTCCGGCGATGTGCATCGAGATCGGCATGTAGTCGGCATTGCCCGGATCAACGCTGAAGCGCTTGACGACCTCTCCGTCCGGTGAAACCGCATAGACAATCGCCGGAGACATCCTGCGCATCAGGTAAACGTTGCCATCTCCAGCGGCTTCCATCTGGCCGCCAACCACAGCCATGTTGCTGAAGGGGTGATCTGGAGGAACCACGCGGCTGTCACCAGAAACCGCCATATCCTGGATTTTCTCATCGTCTTCCAAAGCTACCTGCTTCCGCAGAGTTCCGCTGGATGAGAAGAGAGCTGTGAATGGCAGTTTGACGTGGACGTCCGAATTGGGATCGGATTTCGAGCCGGCTACCAGGACATCGCCGTCCGGGAAAGACGCGACCTCCGACGGCACCCAGTCAAAGTTGACATTCAACTTGATATGCCGTTTGTACTTTCCGTCTTTGCTATATACAAGCACCGCACGATCAATCGTTTTCCGCAAAAAGGCCAACTGGTACACGTCACCATTCGGAGCAACAGAAAAGTAAGTCGCCAGTTGAACCTGGAGGTCCGAAGCCGAGTTCGCAACAAACAAAGCCAACCGTTCTCCCCTCGCATTGAGCTTGCGTATGCCGGACGTGGCGTCGACAGCGCTCATGAGGTAAAGATTGCCATCCCCGTCGCACTTGAGTGGATCAACGAAACCTTGGGCCATTTCCGATTTCACTACCACACTATCCACGAGTGCAAGCTGCGGTGGCTTTGGAGTTGCTATGTTCTCGTCCTTGGGCGCGGTGCCTGATTGTCCACGACAGATTAGGGCCGCGCCAAACCAAACCACGACATATATCCCCGCACGGGTAAACCTTCTTATTGGCATTAGGTGCCTCCGCTCGTCTTGTGGAAAGCTCCGGGGTCGATGACACCGTAAGAATGGGCGCATCGATCGGGCACAAAGATAGCCCGCGGCAACAAATCCAAGACTGAATTGCCCGGACTCCTAAGTAGTGCTACAGCATCAACCGCCTTGGCCGCAGACCGACCACCATGCTTCAACGCACGCCGAGCATCTTCGCACTCCCCGGAGGCATTGTCTTCTTCTATCGGCGTCCCGCAGCACAAGCCGTAGCCGGTGTTGCAGAAGGATCCGTCGGTGCCGTCAATGCAAGTATCAATAGGGAAGTACTCCTTGCATCCTCCCTCGCCCGAGCAGTACATGTAATAGGTCAGAGTGCCATAGCACTCACCCTCGACTATGTCCGCTCTTGCGAATGTGGGTGCGATCATGGCGGCTCCCACTGAGAATAGAAACAACCAGATTCCTCTGCTCCACATGGTTTATGGACCTCCTAACTGATTGAACGAATTTTCACGCCAAAAGCACTCACCCACTCCTGTTCTTTTTCTTAGCCGTTTACGTGGAGGGTGGCCGGGTGCCCCACCTTTTCGTATCTTTCGAAAGGTGGGATTCCACGGTCCCGTCACCCTTGGGGTTCTGTTGGGCGCTCAGCGCTAAGGCGTCCCGTAAGTGTGAAAAGTGGGGGCTGGCCCATCCTTTCCTAATCTCAACTCGCGAGGGTGCCCCGCTCTTGTCGCGTTTCCCGCGACAGGGCGGGGATTTTGACTTCTTATCCCCACCCCAACTCAGTGGGAGCCCGCATCTCCGACGCGAGACTTGGGATTCCACTGTCCTGTCACCCTTGGGTTTCTATTGGACGCTCAGCCTTACGGCGTCCCGTAGGTGTGAAAGGTACTGACCGTCTGCAGCCCCCAAGCCTGTCCCTTGGCGCGTTCCTCTTTACTCCACACCACCGGCTGCCATTCCGGATCGAGGATCAAGTATCCGCCCGCCCCGATCTCGAAGCGATTGCCTCCCGGTTCGTAGCAATACAAAAAGAACGTCTGCCCGATGGAATGCTTGTGCGGCCCGGTCTCGATGAAGACATTGTTCTCGACCAGAATATCGGCCGCCCGCAATACGTCCTCGCGGCTATCCATGAAGTAGGTGAGGTGGTGGAAGCGCCCGTGCGCTCCGCTGTGATCCTTGGTAATAGCCACATCGTAGGACTTCAGCGTAGTGGCGAGCCAGGCTCCCATCTCCTGTTCTTCCGGAAACACGATCTGCTCAGTGACACGCATGCCCAGCATGTCTCGAAAAAAAAGCCGGCAAGCCCGCACGTCATCCGCCAGCAGGTTGATATGGTCAAGCCGTCGCGGAGCGATGCCGTGCGCAATATACTTCTGCGGCTGGTTCTTGAAGTAAGCGCGATTCTCCTGCGCCGGAGTGAACCGCTCCGCCGCAAAGTAGAGTTCCAAAGCGTGGCCGTCGGGAGACAAAAAGCGAAAGGCGCGCCCATGCCCAAAATCGCCGTCGTGCCATTCCCCGGCGACCCCACTCTCCAACAGGAATCCGGCCATCGACTCAAGAACCTCCGCGCTTCGTGTGCGCAATGCCAGGTGCCCGAGTCCGGCTTTAGGCGAGGCCGTGAGTTTCAACGTGTAGCGAGCGTAGTCTCCCCAAGCCCGCAGATAGACGCTCGATCCCGATCGTCCGCTCTCGTGCAAGCCCACAATATTCTTGAAGAACGCCACGCTCTCCTCGAACTTCGGAGTGAAAAGTTCAACGTGCCCAACATGCGCAATATCCTGAAAAGAGGGTCGGTAGGTCATGGTAGTCTCCTGCCTTGAGTTCTACGTTTTTCCCATGTGTCGAGGGAAAAGGGTCGCGGCAATAGAAGTGTAATATGCCGGGTGCCCCATCCTTGCGCGTTCCGTGCTAGGGTGCGCCACTTCTCACGCTTTTTGAGAAGTGGCCCTCGCTGTCGCCACCCGCCAGGTTATGGTTGTCCGCAGGCCACTCTCAAAAGCGAGAAGTGGCGCACCCGCAAGCCGCATCCCTAGGCTAGAATCGAGCCACACGCGGATCTGGCGGGCCTTCACCGGCGCATCGATCTGCTCTGAGGTGACCTCATGCGCTTGAAGCCCTTTCTGCTCGATGCTTGGTTCGACACCTACGAACACGGCATCGAATTCAATCTCGCCGCTAGCGCCGGCCCCACTTGGACTGCCAACGAACTCCTCGACCTCGGCGGCGAAGCCTCTCGCCAGCGTTACCTGAATCACAAAGTGGGATTCGGCCGTCCCGCGGGCGCCGACAGTTTGCGCCAGGCGATCGCCGAGATGCAGGGCGTCAGTGTCGACCACGTCCAGGTGGTCACGGGCGCCTCCGAAGCCCTCCTCGTGCTCATGTGGCTTGCCGCCGAGCCCGGAGCCAACGTCATCGTGCCGCTGCCCGGCTTGACGAACTTCTCGGCGCTTCCCGAGTCGCTCGGCCTCGAGCTGCGCTGCTTCCGCCTGCGCCGGGAAAACAGCTTCCGCATCGATGTGGACGAGATCAAGCGTCTCGCCGATTCGAAGACCAAGCTGATCCTGGTAAACAGCCCGCATAACCCGACCGGCGCCACCATCAGCGACTCCGAGATGGAGGCTCT
>JBEKXC010000089.1:0-17391 GCA_049512435.1 Terriglobales bacterium
CCAAGTAATAATGTATTTACATAATAAGGAGTTCTTTATGACCGCGACTTCTAAGCCGACCCTTACCAGCCCGGCTCTTAAATTGGCCGACGAAGTTTGGGTCGCAACACTCATGCTTCACCAGCGGCACCCCGAGCGTCTGGATTTTCCGATCGAAGAAATTGTGGACTTCGCACGATCCGCGAAGGAACTCAGAATTATGGGCCCGCTTCGGCCTGGCTTCTATGTACATGTGGTGCAGCATTGCGTCGCCAATCGGCCTCCAAACCCAGGACGATACAGAATGCTCTTTGAAACCGCGCCGGGACGCCGCCGTCTGTTTCGGCCGAGAGACGCTTATCACCCGCAACGCGAAGGAGGGAAAATTTCGCCAAAGCCGGAGGACCTGCCCGAAAACTGGTTCAGAGGAGTGCTCTCGTGGTATCAGGGTTGGTGCGAAAAGGCCGCCGAGCGAGCGATAGAGGAGGATCCTTTACTGGCTCTGCGTGGGTCGGGAAAGCGTCTTTGGGCTGACGAACACGCCGACGATTATGTACGTCGGCTGCGTGAGGGATGGGAATGAGTCGCGTTTTCTGGGACACCAACCTATTCATTTACTTATTCGAGGATTACGGTGTGCTCTCAAAGGCTGTGGGACAGCTTCGTTCCAGGATGCTTGATCGAGGCGATCAACTGCTGACTTCCACACTCACACTGGGTGAAATTCTGGTGAAACCTACTGAGCGGAACGAGGCTGAACTTTGCAGAAGATATGAACACGCAATTCTAGCTGTGTCGGCCATGATTCCCTTCGATGTCAAAGCGGCAAAGATATATGCGGCTCTGCGATCGGAAAAGTCGCTGAAGGCGCCCGACGCCATTCAGTTGGCCTGCGCCGCAAGCGCAAACGTAGATCTTTTCGTCACCAACGACGGACGGCTCCAGGGCAAGCACATTGAGGGAATCCAGTTCATTGTAGCCCTGGCGAGAGTGCCTATCTGAATTGAGTGACCAATCTATAATGCACGCGTCCAAACGGCATGAAAACAGTCATCGCCATTTTTCTGCTGACGAGCGCGGCTGTTGCCCAGCAACTGCCGCATGAGGACGCCGTCCGCATCGCCGAGTTCTATAGGCTCGCCGCTCAAATCCAGGATCAAATCTGGCCCGACTGGAGCAAGACCCCGGCTGCCTGGACTCTTGTCAGGGCTTCACCGCTGTCTGCTCAGTCCTTGCTCGGCCTTTTCGGCGTCAGATCGCAGGCTTGTCTGACCCGATCCAGATTCAGCCCGCCGGGAGAAAATTCCGCGATCTGCCGGCCGCTGCGGGTGGGCAACGCCACTTTGAAAACGTTGGCACTCATCAAGCCTCGGACGGTCCCCTTGTCCATGGAGAGGAAATGGCCGCGCATCCAGTTCCAGCCCTTGAAGTAATGCACATCGTCGACACGAACCTCCACTTCCAACTGGGGCTGCCCCCAGAAGCCGGGGCGGTTTGGTGGAGGCAGTCTGACTCCGGGATTGAAGTCCCCGAGCTTGAGCTTGCCATTGCTGCAATACAGATTCACTCTGGGCCTGTAATCCGGGTCTTCCTTAAAATAGTTGTCCGACTGGAGTTCAAAGCGCACCTTCTTCGCACCCGACATCTTGTCGGTGGAGGCGAACTCCAACCATTTTCCGCCGGCGCTGACGCCATCGGCCTCGCCCTGGTAGGGGCTCATGGCGCCATTCTGTGCGCAAGCCAAAGCTGCTGCGGCACCCAGCACAAGGGATAAAAAAACGGCTCTTGGCTCCAAGCCGGAACCAATAGCTCTACGAAACCAGCGCGATGCTTTCAAGATCTCCTCCTCGCAATCACACCCCTACATAGTATTGAACCCGGAGGCCGCTGAAAAGTTGTATCGAATGTTCCAAATCCCCGGTCATCAACGTGGCCGGCATCCGCGGCAGACAATCATGGTCTTCGAGGCGCATAATCAGCTGGGATTGTCGAAGCCGCCAGGCGCGACTGCTCTCAAGGACCTTCTTCGATGAATGCCATCGGGCAATACTGGCCCGCCTTGCCGCTGGAAGAATGGGAAAGCACCTATCGCACCCTGCACCTGTGGACCCAAATCGTCGGGAAAATCCGTCTGGGACTGACGCCTCTGGTGAACCATTTCTGGAATGTTGCACTATATGTAAACACGCGAGGCTTGACTACCTCGCCCATCCCGTACCGCGGACGCACGTTCGAGATTCAGTTTGACTTTGTCGACCACCGTCTGGAACTGCGAACTGCGGACGGCGATCGTGCCTTGGCGCTTTCGCCAAAATCCGTTGCCGCCTTTTATCGAGAACTGTTTTCGTTGTTGCGTGAGGTTGGCATCGACGTCCAAGTCAACCCCAAGCCACAGGAAGTTCCCAACCCGATCCTTTTTGATCAGGATGAGACCCACGCGTCCTACGACCCGGAGTATGCCAACCGCTTGTGGCGCATTCTACGGTCGACGGACATCGTTTTGCAGGAGTTTCGCGCGCGCTTCATCGGCAAGGCGAGTCCGGTCCACTTTTTTTGGGGCAGTTTCGATTTGTGTTGCACCCGTTTCAGCGGCCGCCGCGCTCCGCCCCGAAAGGGCGTGATCACGTCGGAATCGTACTCGCATGAATGCAGCAGCATCGGATGGTGGCCAGGCGGCGGAGAGGTCAAGGGACCGGCATTTTACGCTTACATGGCTCCTGAACCATCGGGCTACGGCGAGCAGCGGGCACGGCCAGCGGGCGCGTTGTATCAGAGCAATCTGCGCGAATTCGTGCTGCTGTACGACGATGTGCGCCACGCCACTTCGCCGCGCACCGAAATACTGGAGTTTGCGCAGAGCACTTATGAAGCTGGAGCGAACCTGGCAGACTGGGATCGTGCATCTCTCGAACGTAGCGTGACCGAACGAAGCCCGGCGCCTTGAGCGGTCCCGGCGATGTCGCTCACCATCCATGTTGTCATTCTGAAGTATGCCGGGAAAACCAACCTAGACCTGCAACCATGAGTGCTGCGTAGTACGCGAAGTCGTTCAAACACAAAATCGCGCCACTGGATTCCGCCCGGGTTCCACCCAAGATCGTGCAAGTCGTTGCGAACCGATGTACAGCGCGGTTTCTTAGGAGGCCAAAACCGGAACCGGCCTCGGTTCCGCTGGCTTCGCCACTGGGGTGGGTTGCAGGCGATCGCGCAGCAACTGCTCCCCGCGTGCGAACAGCTCCTCCTTCGGAATCTTGCCGGTATCGACTTCGGCCAGGATCGATTTTTGGGCTGCGTAGTCTTTATTGACGATACCCGCTTTGCTCTGCAGCATCCGCCACGCTTTACGACGCTCGACGCAAAACAGGACGAGCTGGCGCGAGACAGCGCGGTACTCGGCGTCTCCTTTCGCGCCCTGGACTTTGACGTAGACGCCGAAGTTGGGGACGTAGGAGCGGTGTTCGGGAACGAGGTAGCGGCGATACACCACATCCTGCTGCGTGATGCGGACGAGCATGTTTTCCAGCGGGATCAGTTTGGCCGCCTGGTCCTGCTTGATCTTTTTGAAGTGGTTGCGGAATCTGGCCTCGGTAAGGCACCAATGGGCGACGGTATAGCACGAGACTTCTTCCGTGCCCTTCGCCCTCGACTCGTACCAATCCTTATCGAGCGAGGGATTGCCCTTGAGATCGAGCGTTTCCGCATAGGTTTCGCCGAGCCGCGGATTGAAGACGAACTCCGGCGCGCCACGCGAATCGCGCACGCGCTGGGCCTGGGTGAGCGCCATGTCGTCGCCTACACCGTGCTCCGGCTGGCAAGTCGAGAAGCACTGCAAAAATGCGGTTCCGCGATACTCGAGGCCATCTAGAATCGCCCGCAAAAACTTGGGTGGGTTCGCCAGGGAGACCTGGGCGACGAAAGGAGATCCATGCCCCGCCAGGAACGTCTCGGCGACGGTCTTCTTTTCGGTGCTCTTGCCCTCGGTCGCCGCTCCGAAGACATTCATGTCATTGCCACCTGGCATGGGCGTCGAATCGGAGTTTTGTCCTCCGGTGTTGGAGTAGAGCTGGGTGTCGAGCATGACTACCTTCACGTTGGGCCGATTCTGCAGAATCACCTTCGACGTGTTTTGATAGCCGATGTCACCCATGCCGCCATCGCCACCGACCGCCCATACCTTGGGCAGCTCAAGGACTTCGAGATCGGTCATCAGCGTATCGCTGAAATGCGCGAACTCGTAATATTCACGCGACGTGATGACATCCTTTTCGCGGCCGAGCAGCGCATCGGCTAGTCGCTCGGGGATGACGGAGCGACGGCCGTGATCGACGATGAAGCTCTCGCCCAGCAGCCAGCCGATGGTGACGCCGTCCTGGAAGAGCGAGTTCATCCAGGGATAAGGATGTGGGTTGTTCGGTGGAGTCGAGCCGTAGACCGTGTTGCAGCCCGTATGCGCAGTCATCGCCATAACACACATGCCGTTCGGAAGCCGGCCGTCAATCGCCTGGAGATATTTGTGGTTGAAGGCCTCCTGCCGCATGACGCTGGTGAGGGCGTCCACGATTGCCTGGTCGGAGATGGGGCCGTTCTGAGCAATTCGCGCTTTGGTATCGCGGTCGTCCTCGCCACCTAGTCCCATGATCAAATGAGCCACGGCTTGCCGCAGCAGGTCGTACTCTTCCCGGTTTCTCTCTTGGACCGAAGCCAGCTTTGCAACTCCCGCCTTGTCGAGTTCGTCTGCTTTCGCTTGCAGCCGGTCGGCTTTCGCGTGGTAGAGCGGTCTCATGTAGGCTTCGGTGGCGGCAGCGATGGCGCGCAGCACACTCTTCTCGCCGCAGCCGGCGCAGGCGCCATCGCCGCAGACCATGGCGTCGTAATTGTGCCGGACCATCAGCATGTTGCGCAGCGTAGCGGTCTTGGAATCCTGCGGGCGCTCATCGGTGTAAAGGCCCAGGTATTTCTGCGGCGTGTCCGGCAGAAGATTCACGAAGCCGGTGCCCGTTTCGTGGTCGGCGTTGACCTCCTCGGTTTCCTCGACCATCTTCAGGGCCTCGTGCTCGCCGCATGCGGTCACGCAGGCAGCGCAGCCTTTACATAGGTCGGAGACAAAGATCGAGAAAATTCCGCCGGCGCCGGGCTTCTTTCGCTCCGGAGTCGAGAAGATGGCATTCACCTTCTGATAGGCCATTGGCACTTTGTCGATGATGGCGAAGAGTTGGCGCTTGGCCTCTTCCGAGAACCCATCCACCTCGGACGTAATCTGGCGGAGGATCTGCGGCAGCGGTGTTCCTGAGTTTTTGGCCACCGCATCGGACATCACCTGACGTGCGCGTTTCTCGATCTCGGGGAGGGATTGCAACATCTTCCTGCGCTCGTCCGGATCGGTGACGTAGCGCGTGACCGCAGTGTGCAAAATCGTCTCTATGTCCTGCGCACAGTTGGGCAGCGCCGTATCAGGGCAGGCCACGATGCACTCCATGCACTGGGTGCAGTTTTCCGGGATGAAGAGCGGCGTGACCAGACGCGCAACATACTTCGACGCCGTATCGCCGCTGCCAGCGGCCATGACGCCTATCGAAGCCAGCGCCGACGACGGCTGGTTGTATCCGTAGCCAGACCGGAACTCGGCATCGAAGGTCGCGATCCGACTGAACGGAGTGCGCTCTGCCTGGTCGGCGGGCGCAGGGAAAGAACGGCACCCGTTGCCGTTCTTTTCGCTACTATCACCAATAGCTGCTGGCTCAAGTGCCACACCGCGCATGGTGGAGCGATCTTTGGCTTCGAGCTTGCCCACGCGGATCTCATGGACGCGTTCGAAACCCTGCGTCATCACTTCCATGTTCGACTTGACGACGGCTTCACCGAGCTGACCAAACTTCTTCACGTATTGCTTCCGAACCACGTTGCGGAACTGCTCCTGGGTTATGCCGAATTCGCCAAGCAACGGCGAGACCGCGAAGAATGCGCCCAGAAAAGCATTTCCCTGCATGCGAAGTTGAAGGTCGACGCGGTCGGTCGCCATGCGCGCGATTTGGAAACCCGGCAAGGTGAACACGCGAATGTTTTTTTCGATGACCTGCTTGCGGGCCCATAAAGGTAACCGCTCCCAGGCCGCTTCGCCCGTCTCCTCGCATTCCCACACCAAGCTGCCGCCGTCGGCCATGCCGGCCAGCGGATTGGTGTGAGTGAATGCCTTCGGGTCGCAACAAAGAACGACGGTGACGTGACGAAGATCGCAATTGACGCGGATTCTTTCCGGGGCTGCAACCAGGAAGTACGCGGTGGGAGCGCCTTTCTTCTCCGAGCCGTACTTGGGATTCGCACTGACGTGAATGATTTCTTTGGGATTGCCCAGTTCGTCGACCATCTTGTCGCGCTCGTAGAGCAGGTCGTTCAAATCGCCCAGGATGGCGCCCAGGTTCTTACCTGTAGTGATTGCGCCCCAGCCGCCGATGGAGTGGAAGCGAACCGCGACTGCGCCTTCAGGCAGAAGCGACGGCGTCTCATCGGACTTGACCTCATAGGGATGATCGACTCCGAGCACCATGAACGAAATTCCGTCGGAGGCACGCTTGCCGTCGGTGCGCGCGCGAGCGCCGGTGGCAAACTCGTACGCGCCGAAGACCTGCTCCGGCCGGAAGTCCCGCGAGCCACAGCCATAGATGCCGGAGAAGAGCCGGGGCATCTGCTCGACTGTGATGGCAGGCAGTCCGCTGGTTGCGGGATGATCGCTGGTCTGCAACGCCTTATTGAGCGCAGTTCGGATATCGCGGCCCATCGGGTTGTCGCCCGCCATGGCCTCGTCGGTGCGCTCCAGTACGATGACATTTTTCTTCCCGGCTAGCGCGTTAATGACCGCGGCTTCGGGGAAGGGGCGAATCACGTTTAGGTGGATGGAGCCAACCTTCGCACCTCTGTGTTGGCGAAGATAATCCACGGCGGCTTCAATATTCTCCGCCGCTGAGCCCAGCGATACGAACACGGTGTCCGCGTCGTCGGTTTTATAAGCGCTGAGCATGCCGTAATAACGGCCGGTCAGCTTTCCGAAGTCGGCGTAGGCCTCTTCGAGGAACTGCGCGATCGGTTCGGAGAAGTTGTTGCGGCGCGCGGCGATGCCCTGCATGTAGTTCTCTTGATTCTGCACCGGCCCGAGCAGCACCGGGTTGGCGAGATCGATCATGCGCGGCACCCGGCGACGCTTCGGACCGAACAGGATGCGCTGGCCCTCGGTGGGACAGTCGATGATGTCGTCCGGAGCACCGAGGAACAGGCGGATCAGTTCCGACTCGTGCCTATAAAAAGTTCGCTCCAGATGGGAAGTAAGAAAGCCATCCTGGCAGTTCATGCCGGGCGTCAGGCTCAGTTCGGTCACGCGCCGCAGGATGAGCGCCTGGTCGGCGGTTTGCTGAGCATCTTTGCCGAACAGAACGATCCATCCGGTGTCGAGCGCACCATAGACATCGTCGTGGCCGCAGTGCACGTTGAGCGCGTGTTTGGTCAGCGCCCGCGCAACGACCTCCAGCACCATCGTCGAGCACTTGCCGGGCGCGTGATAATACTGTTCGACGCCGTACAGGATTCCCTGGCCGGAAGTGAAATTGACCACGCGTTTGCCGCACACGGAGTGCGCGATGGCTCCGCCCTGCGCCGCGTGCTCTCCCTCGGCTTCGACCGCCAGGGTGCTGCCGCCGAAAACATTCAGGCGGCCTTCGGCGTAAGACTGTTGGTAGAGTTCACCTAATTCGGTGGAAGGTGTGATGGGGTAAAAAACGCCGGCATCGGCAATGCGTGTTTCCGTATGGTAGGAGACGAGTTGATTACCGTTTGCGGTGACTCGAATGCCAGGGTAGCGAGGTGCGGTGGTCATAATTTCCTCCACGAGCGTGGGTTTCCCGGTGAGGTGTCATTAGAAATATCTTCACGGCCGATATTCCCGTCGTGAGCGCCAGACACAAATAGTTTCACCCTTGCGGCGAACGTCTGTCAGTGATCTATGTCGCATGGGCAAGTGAGGTCGTATTCGGACGATTACCCGCGGGATCTGACCAAGTTCCCGGTCCGTTTCGCTGCCGACCCTGCCTTGGGCACGTTCCCTGCGGTTACACTGGCCACTGGTTTTTCAGCGTCCCCCTCCTGGGACGAATAGAGAAATTCTTCGATTTCGTCGATTCGTTCGCTGGCGTCAAAGTAGCCAATTTCAATGAGGTCTCGCGTGTAGCCGGGCGTGAATAGCAGGTAACTCATCAGATCGGCACAGGAAGCCGCGTCTCGTCCCAAACTGGATACAAAGTACTGGATCAGAGGGGGCATGTCTCTCTGGTGCTGCTCCGCCAGATCCGATAAATTGACCGAAGGCGAGATGACGAAGGTCCCCACTGACCGTATCTTTTCATGTCCTTCAATCCCAAGTTGATTGATGTGGCCATCGTTGAGCAACTGATTCAAATGTTCAAGATGCTCGATGTCAGTTGCCAGATGGTCCAGAAACATAACGTTCAAGAGAATTCCCAACACTTGCGCGAGCGAAGGGTTTCTCTCATCTGTGGTTTCCTCTTGACTTTCTTTATTTCCGCAGCGGACGCCGATCACGAAAACCTTCTCCGCCCCCAGCCGGATCACCGGGCTGAGAGGCTGTTGCAGGCGCGCACAACCATCGCCGAAGAAGGCGGACCCACGCGGGGTTTTGAGTTTTACCGGCTGGAAAACAAAAGGAATAGCACAGGACGCGCAAACGTGGTCGACCGTGATCTTCGTCGCAACCGCCACCAGTCGGATCCGCTTCCACATCGGATGGCCCTTCTTTCCCTGAATGAAGAGATAGCTTTTCCCCGAGTTGTAGTTGGTCGCGGAGATCGCGAGCGCGTAGAGGTTCCCGCGCTTGATGTTTTCCTGGATTCGGTCGCAGTCCAGGTGCTTATTGAGAAAATGGTGTAAGGGAGTGGCATCTAATAACGATCGGGCATTGCCTCCCCCCAGAATCGCTCCAAAGGAGAGATCGAGCATCCAGGTTAGGGAATTCCGCGCCTGGGACAAGAGACCACAGTGAAAGATCTCGGAAGGTTCGAGAGTCGCCCAAGCCTCTGCAATACGCTCGGTTGCAAGAGCAAAATCGCCGCAACCTGTGGCAAGAGCAGCACCATTAATCGCTCCCGCGGAAGCGCCTCCTATGATCGGAAAAGGATTGCCCTCGGTTCGGGCGCGTTTCAGCTCGCCAATGCGCTTGAGAACGCCGGCCTGATAAGCGCCGCGAGCACCCCCGCCCGTCATGACTAGACCGACTGCGTTTTCCATCGGTCCTCCCCCGCTGCGCCATCGGCAATTCAATTGCCCGCTCATGCTATTCAACATCACTCACTCACCTTTGGCTGTGACGAGACGCACAACGCTGCGTGAAAAGGTTCGGGGATTCCAGGGCCGCCGATCTTCTCCAAAAAGGTGACGTGAGCCGTTGGGTCTGGACCCCTTTAGTGATTGACATCACATTGATCTGTGAGAATTGTCACAGACATACTGTGACGAATGTCATAAACTTCTGCCCTCCGAATGTCATCACGCCTTTTAACTTTCGCGACAGCACGCGGTCCGAGTGCCGTAGCACAGACCAGAACCAGTACAAGACTTCCATGAGCCTTTTGCAAGGATACGTAATGAGTCTGCGTCTAGGGCGGAGAGTCAGTTTGCGTACACAGAAAGATCGACATCATGAATAACGAGGAGAAGAATTCAATGAAAGCGGGATACAAAGTTGTAGCGTTGGCCTCAGCAATACTGGTTGTCGCCTTCGGTTTGTTGTATTCGGGAAGAAGTGTAAGTGCAGCTTCCACACTTCAGATCGCAGGTAGCGTCAAGCTTGACGGCACAGCCCCACACCAGAAACCGATTGACATGTCGAAGGAGCCGAGTTGCGCCGCGGTTCACAAGGACAAGCCGGTCACTACAGAAGGCGTAGTTGCCGGTGCGAACGGAGGACTGGAGAATGTTGTCGTCTATATCACCCAGGGCCTGACGGGGAACGAGCCGGTTTCCACGCAACCGGTCGAGATTAACCAAAAGGGTTGTCAGTACCTCCCGCATGTAGTGGCCGTTGATGCGGGGCAGCACATAAAGATAATGAATAGCGACCAAACGTCGCACAACATTTACGTGCAATCTACCAAAAATCCCGCGTGGAACAAGTCGCAGCCGCCGGGAGCCGCGCCTCTCGACGTGACTTGGAACAATGAGGAAATTGGCATACCAGTCAAGTGCAACGTTCATCCCTGGATGCACGCCTACGTTGTGGTCGTAAAGGGTCCTTACGGCGTGAGCGACGACAGCGGTTCTTTCAAGCTCGACAACGTAGCACCGGGGACCTACACCCTTACGGCCTGGCACGAAACCTATGGGACTCAGACTCAGACTGTAACGGTTGCTGCCGGAAAGCCAGCTGCCGTAAGTTTCACCTTCAAGGCAAAATAGAGGACCGAACCAAAGTCGCGGCCGTTGCAGTGGAAACTGTGGCGGCCGCATAAAGCGAGGAATCTCATGCCGGGTAAAGTGTTTGCGGTCGTAGTAGCGATCATCACGCTGGTTATCGCCTATTGCGTAATCGCTCATGTGTGGTGGATGCCGGTGGATGTTTCCGTCCACGGACCCAAGATCGATCACCAGATCGAAGAAACCCTATTCGGCGCAGGCATTCTGTTTATTGCCGGACAACTGGTGCTGGCGTCATTCGCCTTTCTGTACGGTGATAGCAAGGGCGCACGCAAGATGAAGGCGTTTCCCGGTGGCGCGAAATCTCTCATCGTCTTTGCCTGTGTCGTAGTGGGCGTCGAAATTCTGGTGCTCTCGTTCGTGGGTTCCAAGGCGTGGGCTTCGGTCTACTTCACGCCGCCGGACCCCGACTCGCTGCGCGTCGATGTGCAAGCCGGGCAGTTTGCGTTTTACTTCCGTTATCCCGGGCCAGATGGCAAGTTCGGGCCGCTGCACCCGGAGCTCATCAATGAGACGACACAGAATTACTTTGGGCTCGACCCGGAGCACGATGCGGATGCGAAGGATGACATCGTGACCGCGGGGCTGGCGATTCCGGTGAACAAGCCGGTGCTGCTCACGCTGCACTCCAAGGATATGGGACACTCCTTCGATGTGCGGGAGCTCCGCATCCAGCAAGATTTTGTGCCCGGGATCGTGATTCCGATCCACTTCACTGCGAACCAGACGGGAAAGTTCGAAATTGTGTGCACGCAGCTCTGCGGTCTGGGGCATTACAACATGAAAGCGTATCTCGAGGTCATGTCTCAGGCCGACTACGACAACTGGCTGAAGCAGCAAGCGGCAATGCAATAACTGTATTGCGGAACCGAATTGCGTCTGCTTCCGAAATACGGGACGGACGAAAAACATCTCTCGTGGGGTGAGATCACATGCACGATATGTCAGCGCACGCGGCTGCGCACCATGCACCGCCGAGCGGTTTCATTCGCAAGTACGTGTTCAGCGTGGATCACAAAGTGATCGGGATCCAGTACACGACCCTGAGCCTGGTGGCGGCATTCATCGGGATGGCCCTTTCCTGGGTCATGCGCATCCACCTGGGCTGGCCGGCGGCGAGCATTCCTTTTCTGGGTACGCTCTCTCCCAATGGCGCTCCGGGGGGCGTTCCAACGCCGGAGTACTACTTGTCGTTGATGACCATGCACGGCACGATTATGGCGTTCTTCGTGCTGACTGCTGCGCCGATGGCCGGGTACGGCAACTTTATGCTGCCGATCCAGGTGGGTGCGGCGGACATGGCGTTTCCCCGGTTGAACATGGCGTCGTTCTGGGTCACGTTCGTCGGTTTTGTTCTCGCCTGCGCGACGTTTATCATTCCCGACGGCCCGCCGATCTCCGGCTGGACTGCGTATGCGCCGCTGAGCGCTGTGGGCCAGGTTGCGGGTCCGGGTCAGGGCCGGGGCCAAGATCTCTGGGTACTTTCGATTGCGCTCTTCTGCGTGGCATCGCTGCTCGGGGCACTGAACTTCATCGTGACGACGATCGATCTGCGCACCAAGGGTATGACGCTGTCGCGGCTGCCGCTGTCGACTTGGGCGTGGTTCATTAACGCGTGGGTGAGCTTGCTGGCTTTTGCCGTGCTGCTGCCCACTGGCCTCCTCTTGCTGCTCGACCGCGTCGGTGGAACCAGCTTCTTTATTCCTGGCGGACTCGTGGTCAATGACAAGCTGCTGCCGCACTCCGGCGGATCGCCGCTCTTGTTCCAGCACCTGTTCTGGTTCTTCGGACATCCGGAGGTTTACATCATCATTTTGCCGGCCTTTGGGATCGTCGCGCACCTGATGCCGACGTTTACCCGAAAGCCGCTGGTGGGGGGCTGGAAGGTGATCACCTTTGCCATGATCGCCATCGGTAGCCTTAGCTTCCTCGTTTGGGGACACCACATGTTCGTGAGCGGGATGAGCCCGAGTATGGCGATGGTGTTCTCGGTGCCGACGCTCATCATCACGATCCCGTCCGTCATTGGGGTGCTGGTGTTCGCGTTTTCTCTTTACGGCGCCAACATCCGCTTTACGACTCCGATGCTGTTCTGCCTCGGTTTCATCTCGCTCTTCATCAGCGGGGGAATCGGTGGATTCTTCCTGGCGCAGCCGGCGGTCGATTCCTATTTGCACGCGACCAGCTTCGTGGTGGGTCATTTCCACTTCACCATGGGCCTGTCCGCGATATTTGCGACTTTTGCGGGCTTCTACTACTGGTTCCCGAAAATGTGGGGCCGCATGATGAACGAGACGCTTGGCAAAGTGCACTTCTGGCTGAGCTTCGTCCTCGTGTACTGCGTTTTCATGACCATGCATTTGATGGGTCTTACCGGGGCGGTGCGCCGCTATTCGTCGTATGTGGCCGACTTCATGGTCCCGCAGATTCCCACCAACCGGTTCATGACCGTCGCCGCTTTGCTGCTGGGCGCGACGCAATTCATCTTCCTGTACAACGCGATTTGGAGCCGCTTCAAGGGACCCAAGGCTGCAGACAATCCGTGGGGAGCGACCACGCTCGAATGGGATACGACCTCGCCGCCGCCGTTCGACAACTTTGGCGGCCGGCAAATGACCATTCACCACGGACCGATGGAGTATGACGCCGACGCCAGCGTGATGCAGACTTCGCCGGCGAAGTCCATCGCGGGAACCTAACCAGGTGGCGGAAGTGGCGGTTCATCATAACGGCGTAACCATTCGAAAGCGAGGCGCGATGAGCGAATCCGAACTGACCATGTCAACCGGGCATGAAGTGCTGATGGAAGCTTCTCCGTACCGCATTGAAAAAAAGAAGCTGGGGATGTGGATCTTTATCGTCTCCGACGCATGCACGTTCGCCACGTTTCTGTTTGGCTACGGCTACATGCGCGTGGGCAGCCAGAATTGGGGGACGCCGTTTGACTTCCCGACGATCTTGAACGGGATCATCATGACGTTCGTACTGCTTTCCAGCAGTCTTACGATGCTGGCGGCGGTTCGGGCGACGCAGGCAGGCCAGAAGCCTTCGGCCAACAAATGGCTGGGTCTCACTATTACTCTGGGTACAGTGTTCGCGATCCTCCACCTGCGGGAATGGTTCAAGATGTTCGGCGAGGGCTGGGGTTTGTTCTCCAACCCTACGGGCGGCGCGGTTCAGTTCGGCGCCTGCTTCTTCAGCGTCACGGGACTCCATTTGGCCCACGTCATCAGCGGCGTCATTGCGCTCCTGATTATCACGCGGGGTTACAACCGCGGACGCTACGATACCAGCCATGTCGAAACCGCGGGCCTGTACTGGCACTTTGTCGACTTAGTCTGGATGTTCGTCTTTCCAATGATGTATTTGATGAACGCCCGTTGAGGGGAACTTCGACCAAGAGGGAGAAGCTGTCATGTCATCGAATCAAGAGCCGGGAATGGGTTCTTACGTGGGGATCGTGATCGGGCTGATGATCATCGTGGGGATTGAGGTGCTTCTGACTTATCAGCATTTACCGGTGCGAACCCTGCTCTTCTCCTTGCTCTGCCTGGCGTGTTTCGAGGCGTTCGTGGGCATCATGTACTTGATGCACGTGAAATATGAGAGTCCGCTTTTGTTCTGGACCATATTTCCAGCCACGCTCTTCGTGTTGGTGCTCCTGAACTACGTATGGCCGGACGCGTACCGAATGGCGAGGATGAGTCTGGGGAAATGACGCGGTCGAGTCCGAAGCGTCCGGTGCCGACTCCGATGGGGATGAGGAAATCAAAATGAACTCTGCAAAAGAGACAAGTGTGCGGTATCTCAAGCCAGGGCTGCTTGGACTGACGTTCCTGCTCTTGCTCAGCCCCGGCGAGTTGCACGCGCAGGGCTGCGCCATGTGCTACCAGAGCGCCGCTGCCTCGGGCGCCCGTTTTATCCACGCTCTGAAGAGCGGCATCGTGGTCATTGTTATCCCTCCGCTGCTGATGACAGGCATTTTCGCGCGCTTCGTTTACCGCAGGCGCAACCTGTTTCATGAGGAGACCGGGGAACGCCACGAGGTTTGACAATTTCGGCGACAAGTACGCGGTTTGGTCACGATCCTGTCGGAAAGGATGCCGAGGCATCAATTGGGAACATTAAAGGAGTCTGCAGTTATGGCAACCACGATCCACGAACCGCCGCAAATCGAACCTCGACGCTTGCCGGATGAAGGTTACTCTGGAAATGGCGGCGGGTGGAATCTGGCTCCGGCGGAGGGTAATTTGCGTGCGGTTGAAGACCGCTCCCCAGAACCAGCCAGAACCGGGATATGGGTTGCGCTGGCGGCGATCACGATGTCATTCGCCGCGCTCACCAGCGCCCTGTTCGTTCGTCAGGGCTCGGGAATGGACTGGCAGCACTTTACTTTGCCCCCCATTCTTTACGCCAACACCCTGGTGCTGCTCGCCAGCAGCGTCACCCTGGAGCTAGCGCGCCGCCGAATCTCGCGGTACGCTCGCGGAATCGAAAGCCAGATTGCGGTCCCGATGCGCTGGCTGGTGATAACGTTGGTGCTCGGCCTGCTTTTCGTTGCCGGTCAGTACGTGGCCTGGCTGCAATTGAAGGCTGCGGGACTTTATCTCGCCACTAACCCAAACAGCTCATTTTTCTATGTCTTCACTGCCGTACATGGCCTGCACGTGCTGGGCGGTCTATGTGGATTGGTTTACGTAATGAGCAAACTCAATCGCTCCATCCTGCGGCAGAGTACGTTTGTTGCCGCCGCGCAATACTGGCATTTCATGGACATGCTTTGGCTGTATCTGCTTTGGGTGCTTTGGATGAAGCTCTAATTTTGTCGATCGCAGCCGTAACCAATTCAAGTACAACGATTGTGGTATTAAATCTGACCGCGATCGGTAACAGGAGAGCATGGCCACTACTTACAGTACGCTGCAGCCGAACCCGACGGGTCGCCTAACCTCCAAACTCCGGGACTATTACACCCTGACTAAGCCTGAAGTGAACCTGCTCATTCTTATGACCACGTCGGCGGGTTACTATCTCGCTTCGCGCGGACCTTGCAGGATTGCCGGCCTGATCAACACACTCGCGGGGACGCTCCTGGTCGCCAGCGGCACCGCAACGCTGAATCAGTGGATGGAAAGGGTTTGGGACGGTCAGATGCGCCGCACCGCAAGCCGGCCGCTGCCCTCGGGCAGGCTGAGTGCGCGCGAAGCGCTTCTGTTTGGGATCTTGCTGAGCATCGCCGGGGGACTGTATCTTGCGGTTGCGGTCAACGGGTTAGCAGCCTTCCTCGCGATCTCCACGCTGCTTTCGTATCTGCTTATCTATACTCCGTTGAAGCGCAAGACGCCGCTGTGCACGTTGCTCGGCGCTTTTCCGGGTGCCATGCCCGCACTGATCGGGTGGGCGGGTGCCTCGGCAAATATCGAGCGGCACGCTTGGTTTCTCTTCGTCGTCGTTTTCCTGTGGCAGTTCCCGCATTTTCTGGCGATTGCCTTGATGTACCGCGAGGACTACACGCGAGCTGGCTACAAGATGCTGCCCCAGTTTGATCTCGACTCCCGCTTCACGCGTGCGGAGATTATTGGCTTCACTGTGATCCTGGTGGTCACTACGATGCTGCCGCTGGTCGATCACGGAGGCCCGATTTATCTAGGTGGCATGTTCCTGGCGGGTGTCTTCTTGCTGTATCACACAACCAAGCTGGCGCGAGCAAACTCGAAGGTCTTGGCGAGCCGTGTTTTACATGCCTCCGTTATCTATCTGCCTTTAGTTCTTGGGATGATTGTCGTCCGGAAGGCCTGAAGTTCTCTTTTGGAAGGCGCTGTCAGCGGCTCCCGCGACGCTTTTGACGTACAGCTCGCGGGCTCGGTGGCGAACATCGAGAAAGCCTTCCATGTGACCACGGGAATCTATCAGCACCCCAGGAACCCGCGGATCTGGTTGATGATCGCGGTGCGGCGATGCACGAGCCGGTCGCGTACACGATGGAGCGCCTGAAGATCGAGCTGGTCCTCGGTCTTGGGGACAAAGCGCATGTTCTGTCGCGCCACCGCCTCGGCGATGGCTTCCGCATCGAGGAAGTCGTTCTTGTTCGACTTTACATAAGGCTTCACGAACTGGGCCGGGATGAGCCGCACGTCGTGTCCCTGGCTGCGCAGAGGAGCGCCGATGAAGTGTGCTCCCGAGCAGGCTTCGATGCCAATCAGCGAGCTCTGCAGGTTGGCGGTGTAGGCCAGCCGTTGCTTGCGCGAAAACTTCTTCCTCACGACTACCTTGCCTTGCTCTCCCAGTGCAACCAGGTGAAATGTTGTCTTGCCGAGATCGACGCCGATAGAAGCGATATGCATGTGATGATCCTCCTTATATATGCTGCCAGCCTGATCATCCCACCTTCAGGATGATCAGGTCGGACCATCTCATTAGCCGAGACCAGATCCCCACCGTTTTGGAAGGATGCGACTGCTAGTCGTTACCTTCCAAGCCTTGGGATCTGCTGATCTGCTGATCTGCTAATCGACAGGCTTCATCGGTGCCCCAGGTTTTGTTTACAACTATGAGCAACAGTGAACATCTTTCCTGATCACGAATCTGACAAGATAGCCTCGGTGAGATTCAAACTTATGTTTCAGACTGTCGTTTAAGACTGTCATTTTCATGTTCCTGTCGCAACAAAGTCGAAGGCAAATGCATCCGGTGTCCGCCACCAGGGCTGCTGGTTCAACACGTGAGAAGTTGGTTGAAGCTGCCGGTCACGTCTTCGCCGAGCGCGGCTATCACGCGACCACGGTGCGCGAAATCGTCAAGCGCTCGGGCGCCAATCTCGCAGCGGTCAACTATCACTTCGGCGACAAATTAGGTTTGTATACCGAAGTATTGCAGCAATCCGTGCGGGCGGCTCGGGTGGATGCAATCAACCGTGCACTTGATCAGAATGCACCTCCA
>JBEKXC010000090.1:0-17144 GCA_049512435.1 Terriglobales bacterium
AGTTTTGGGACTTACAGGACTCGATCAAGGACCTTTATGCTTGGTATGAGAATGAAGACATCGACGTCGAATCGCTAAGGTTTGACGAGAAAAACAAAATCGGAGTAAGCAAGTGACCCCAACCCAGGCCGGCACATCGAGAGCTGTTCTGAGAATTGTTAAATGACAAGCGCTTCCTGTGCCCGTAGCAACGTCACTCATGAGGTGAGCCGCCCCTGTCCACTGTGCGGACACACATCTGCCGAACTTGTGTTCCAGCAATCTTTCAAGGCTCTCGAGAGAGGCGGCCCCGTCGACGGATACGATGTGGTTGTGTGCGCCGCTTGCGGCATGGCATTTGCGGATGGTATACCGCCGCAATCTGAATTCGACCGGTATTACTGGGAGTTGTCCAAGTACGAGTATGCGCATAGGGGTGGTAAGGAATCAGAAGATGACAGAAATCGCTTGCAGGCGTTGGCCGCTCTCCTTCAGCCGATCATCCCCGATCGAAGCTCCCGTATCCTGGAAATTGGATGTGCCAACGGCCGTTTGCTTTCGTTCCTTAAAGATGCCGGTTATGGCAACGTGACGGGTCTTGACCCCTCCCCCGGTTGCGCTCGCGCTGCCAAGCTGCTCTACGACGTTCCGGTCGAGACGGGAACGGTTTTTGACTTTCACAAGGGAGCCTGCGGCTACGACTTCGTAGTTACCTTGGGAGTGCTCGAACACATTCGAGACTTGAAGCGCGCCGTGCAAATCATCCGTGACGTAACCGTAGATACTGGTCGAGTTTTCGTCGGTGTTCCCGATGCAAGCAATCTCATCACCCAGCAGGACGCGCCATTTCAGGAATTTAGCACCGAACACATCAATTTCTTTTCGCCCAGGTCTCTGCAATATTCGATGGAAGCGTGTGGCTTCGGCACGATCAGCTGTGCCTCCGTCAAACTTGAGCTTCACCGCGGTGTTCTAACCCCAACCGTGTGTGGCGTGTTTGAGCATTCGACGCAATCGAGAACGGAATTCCCCTACGACTCCATAGGCAAAGAGGGACTGGTTCGTTATGTCAGTGAATGCGAAGCCATGGATAAGCAGTTGCGAAACAAAATCCGCCAAGCGGTTGCCGGCCGATCGGTTATCGTTTGGGGAGTTGGAACGCACACTCGGCGTTTGTTGGCGAATAACGTTTTAAGTCACAGCGATATTTCCTTGTTCGTTGACTCGAATCCGAAATACCAGGACCAGCAGCTCGTTGGCATTCCCGTGCTCTCTCCCGACCGCTTGGCGGGCCATCCAGAACCGATTCTGATCTCCTCGTACGCTTTTCAGGACGAGATCAGCGAGGAAATCCGCGAGCGGCTGCGGCTCCCGAATGAGTTGATCCTCTTGTACGACCCGAGCAAAGAACGAATTTCCCATGACTGACCTAAAACGCGCGGGCACGAACCGAACAATTTCGGTCATTACTCCCTGTTACAACGAGGAAGATAACGTACGCGAAGTATACGAACGTGTGCGGGCGGCAATTGCCAGTGCAGGCAGTTACAGTTACGAACATATTTTCATCGACAACGCCTCACTCGATAACACCTTGGAGGAGCTTAAGCACCTTGCAGCGCGAGACAAGAATGTAAAAGTGATTCGGAATACGCGTAACTTCGGACACGTCCGCTCCCCCATGCATGCCTTCAATCAAACCACCGGCGATGCCGTCATAGGTATTGTGGCCGACCTGCAGGATCCTCCAGAGATGATTGTTGACATGATCCACAAGTGGGAGGAGGGTTATCCGGTTGTTATCTGCCTCAAGGTGACGAGCGGGGAAAACGGTCTGATGTTCTGGATCCGGAAACAATACTACAAACTCGTGAAGCGGCTTTCCGGAGTTGAAACCTACGAGAACTTTACCGGCTTTGGCCTCTATGACCGCAAAGTGGTCGATGTTATAAAGAAATTCGATGATCCCTACCCGTACTTCCGCGGCATGATTGCGGAGGCTGGGTTTCGGCATTTCGACATTCCCTACCATCAGCCGGCGCGCAAACACGGAATCACCAAGAACAATTTCTATTCGCTCTACGATCTGGCAATGCTCGCCATCACCAACCTCTCCAAGGTTCCGCTGCGGCTGGTGACCTTTTCCGGTTTTGTGGGCGCGTTGGTTTCGATTGTTGTGTCGCTGGCATACTTGATTTACAAACTAATCTTTTGGAGGCGTTTCTCCGTTGGCATCGCCCCTTTGGTCATCGGCGTATTTTTCTTCATGTCGGTCCAAATGCTTTTCATGGGCATCATTGGCGAGTACATCGGCACCATCCATACCTTAGTGCAGAAGCGGCCGCTGGTGGTCGAGCAGGAAAGGATCAATTTCGAATATGGCCCGGGTGAACCATTGCGGGACGCATTGCCGGATACATTACAAGACAACGAGGCCCAACCCAGTGCGACCTCGTGAACGTCAGCGCTTTCAATCACGCTCGGTCGGAGATTTTCTATGAATGCGGATGCTGCGCAGTCTCTGGCAGTCGCCAGAATTCGCGACTGCGCGTCAGTGATGCAGAGTCTGCTGGAATCTAAATCGTACCTGAGCGCCGTCGTCAAGGTAGCCGACGCCATGACCAAGTGCCTGCGCTCCGGGAACAAGATCCTATTCTTCGGAAACGGCGGCAGTGCCGCGGACGCCCAACACCTGGCCGCGGAACTGAGCGGCCGTTTCTTGAAGGAACGCGCAAGCCTCTCGGGCTGGGCGCTGACCACCAATTCTTCCGTCCTAACCGCTATCGGCAACGATTATTCCTTTGACGAAGTGTTCGCGCGCCAAGTCCAGGGGATGGGCAGTCCCGATGATGTAGCCTTCGCCATCACAACCAGCGGAAACTCCCCCAACGTGCTGCGAGCCGTGCACGTGGCCCGCGAGAGGCGGCTAGTCACAGTGGGTCTGACCGGAAAAACCGGAGGAAAGTTGCGCAATGCCGTTGATCACTGCATCTGCATTCCCACCGATCAAACCCCGCGCATCCAGGAAGCGCACATCTTAACCGGACACATCCTTTGCGAACTGTTAGAGGAAACCCTGTTTGAGCAGAGTTGACGATGGATTCAAAGAGTGAAGTCGGTGAACTACTCGCGAAAAGTCGCTCCCCATTGCGCGGCAACTCCGCCATAGCACCCTATGGCAAGGCCTTTGCCGGAGTCCCCGGTTTGACGCCCGCGTGCTTTTTCGCCTGTGCCATCAGTTCCAGGACCTTGTCTTTGCCTTCATAGTTTGGATTCGTGTCCAACAGCTTCTGCCACGTGGCTAAAGCCTTGTCGATATCCATTTTGCCTTGCCACTCGACGACACCCAGATTGAACAAAGTGTTGGCCTTGTTCGGTTCGTATGAGAGCGATTTCTGGAACTCTGCGATGGCGCTGTCGGCGTTGCCGCTGTACCAATAGGCGGTTGCCATGTCGGTGCGAACGCCAGTGTTGGCTGGCTCCATCTTCAGTGCGCGCTGGTAGTATTCGATGGCTGTCGGAAACTGCTGGGCATCGTAATACACGTTCCCAATACTCGCCAGAAGTCCGGCATTGTTCGGATCGGTCTTCAGTTTTTCGATCAACGGTCCGGCTTGCGTGTCGGCCATTTTCTGCATCTCAGCCGGAGTTGGTGTTTGCGTGCCGGGGTTTATCGCGGGAGCCGGTGCGGGTGCGCTCGCTGTCTCTGCCCCGGCGATCGCGGGACTCTGGGATCCGCGGATGAACCAGCCGCCCGCGATTCCCACCAACAGGCAGATGACCGCTAACACGTAAGCCTGCACGCTCGTCCATTGCTCGATAGAACTGGAAGCTACTTGATTTGTATCCGTCATTGCTCAATGCTCCTTCAATCTCAGTTTGTTTGCGCAGCGAAGTCGTCGCGACCTGCGTTTCTCCATCTACTTGGCGCGAGTAGCGCGCTAGCTCTTGCTCTGCATCTGGACATCGGCCATCATTTTCTGCACGGTGGCTTTGCGCTCTGGGCTCAATTCCGGATTCGATTTCAGCAACTCTTGCCAAGCCGCCAGCGCTCCCTTGCTATCCTGTTTACCCTGCCACTTGATCATGCCTAAGTTGAACAGCGCGTTGGCATTCTTGGGGTCATACTGCAGCGACTTCTGAAGCTGGCTGATTGCCCCGTCCACATCGTTGTTGTAGTACAGGCACGAAGCCATCTGGGTGCGAATGGCAACGTTCCTGGGATCGACCTGCAAGACCCTGTCGAAGTAGCCGGCCGCTTCCTTGAACTGGTGGGTAGATAGGTAAATGTTCGCGGTCTGGATGAGCAGATCGGTGTTGTTCGGATCGCTCTTCAACTTTTCGAGCAGCGGCGCTGCCTTCTTGTCGGCCATCTGTTTCATCTGGTCGAGAGTGGGCATCTGACTGGGCTGGCCACCCATGCCTGCATGGGCGGCGGGCTGGGCAGTGGCCACGGGCTGCACTGGCACCGCCGGAGATTGCGAGCCGCGAAACAGGTATCCAATCGCCAACCCGACCACAAGGCTGATTACCGCCATCGCGTACACCTGTTTCGCTTGCCAAACGGATCCGCCCGTTGCCTGATCGACTGCTTCATTCGGCATTCGTTGTTTTCTCCTTCGTTCTGTGCCTCCCTCATTCAGAGCAGCACAAAAGATTCCAGCAATTCACGGCACCCCACATGCCACATTGCGATCCGCGAAACTCAATTTCTATCCAACCTGCTTCCAGCACCTTGCGGGGAGGAATTCCTTCGACCGCGTCGAACGAAATCGGCGATGCGCGTCTTTTTGCTCAGGCACAGCGGAATTTGCCCGACATGGTGTTGACCGAGGCATATCTCCACCCTGCCTACCTTACCGTCGCAAGAGCGGTAGAACAGCATGCACCATCACAGACAAACGTGACGTGCGTCACACGGCAGAAGCTGGCGCTTCCCCTGCAGCGCCGCGAAAGAATCTTGCACCGGGCGGCACGCAATCCACCGGCCATGGTAACTGAAATGCGGTGGAAGCTGTCGAACCCGTGGTGCGATACTCACCTGAGGTTGTTCTCATTCATAGGAAGCTAGCTTTTATGGGATTTTCCCCTGGCAAGGCGTATCCCGTCGTCAGGTCGATTTTCATTCTCCCGGTGCTGCTCAGCGCTTTATGCGCCGGCTTGCACACGGTTGCCGACTACGACATGGGCTGGCACCTTGCGACTGGACGCTACGTAGTTCAACACCACCAGATTCCCCGCACCGATATCCTGTCATTTACCTCAGCGGGAAAACCATGGGTCTATCCGCCCTTTGCAGGTGTGCTGCTTTATCTGACGTACTACGCGTTTGGCTATGCCGGCCTGAGTTGGTTTTGTGCGCTGGCATGTCTGGCGGTTGTGGCTTACATGGTTCGCCGGGGCGACTTGGGCAGTGCGGTTCTGGCGATGTTCGCGGTTCAATCCATCGCCGCCCGCACAACTCCGCGGGCCGACCTCTTTAGTACTGTCTTCTTCGCGTTCTTTCTCGGCGAACTCTGGGCCTACCACCGCGGAACGCGTTCCCGCCCATGGCTTCTGCCGGTGGTCATGCTGTTCTGGGTTAATCTCCACCCAGGTTTCATCGCCGGACTCGGTGCCATCGGCGCCTACCTGCTGGTTGAGGCCGCGGATTTGCCGTTTGCCGAACGCCGTCAGGCCGTACTTCTGCGGCTAAGACGGGTGTGGCCCTGGCTCGCGGCCTGCGGGGCGGCCACCCTGGTGAATCCGTGGGGCCCAAGAATCTACGTAGCTTCCCTCAACTTGTTTGGACTCGCAGGCTCAGCCCAGGGAGAAACCAATGGCGCCAGTCTCATCGACGAGTTCCAGGGCGTACCCATTTCGCGCTCGTTGCTGTACCAACTCATCGACCTCAGGCACATGGAGAATGGCTTCACCTGGTTGCTTTTGCTGGCCATTATTCTGATCGGGCTTTTTCTCTGGAAACGGCAGCCAGGGGCCGCGGTCATTACCTCGGTTGCGCTCTATTTCGGACTGGCTCATGCGCGCTACATCGGTCTGTTTGTCATCACTATCGCCACTCTTGGCGGTCCGTTGCTGAGTGAGCTCTTCGCCAGTGATTCAACCGACAGTAGTTCAGCCATCAATTCAACCGCCGAGACCCCGAAACATGCGCGGTCGCTGGTTCGCGTGCCCGCGACAATGGCCATCCTGGTGACGCTTGTGTTCTGTGGTGTCGCCCTGCTCCATATTGCCGACTTTGTTTCGAGCCGCACCTACGTGATTTTCAACTCGGATTGGCGGTTTGGTGCAGGAGAATCCTCCTGGTTTCCGGCCCGCGCTGCGGCTTTCATCCGGCGCGAACAACTGCCGGGGAACATTTTCGAGGATTACACGCTGGGTGGTTACGAGGCCTGGAGCCTCGGCCCGCAGTATCCCGATTTTATCGATGGACGCGGCGTCAGCTCTGATCTCGGCGTCGAGCAAGACAAACTCTACCATGAGGGCCCCGATTCGCAATTGTGGCACTCTGAAGCAAACCTCTGGAATCTGAATGTTCTACTGGTCGCAACCTCGGGATTCCGCGGGTTACAGAACATCGATCCCCTCGCTTTCTGTCAGAGTACAGCGTGGCGCCCCGTCTACATGGATGATGTCTCGCTGGTATTTCTGCGCAACACACCACAAAATCGTCCGTGGATCGACCGCTTGCAGATTGACTGCCGGACACAGCAACTTATTCCACCCAACGTCAATTCGCGTCCGGCTCTCCACGATTTCTATCTGAATTCCGGAGCGCTGTTCTTCGAATTGCAACGCTATCAGGAGTCGGAGGCTTCGCTGCACCATGCTTCCGCGCTTTATCCCGAAGATCCGAATGTCCATTCACTGCTTGCGTCGTTGTTTTGGGGTCAGCAACGTTACCGCGAAGCGGAGCAGGAATATCGCGCTTCACTGGCACTCAATGAAAACGGCGCCGTCCGGTACGCTTTCGGATTGCTCTATGCTGGCGAGGGCCGCAACGCTGAGGCCGCCGAAGCCATCGAGCGCGCCGCGAAAGAATCCCTGTTGCCGTTCGACATGTACATGACTCTCGGAAAACTTCAAATTGCTCTCAATCATCCCGAGCAGGCGCTGGCTGCGTTCGCCGGAGCGGAAAAACACAGCGCATTTCGCAACGGCGGTGAGGCGCTTGCCCCCGAACTCTACGCCGAAATTGCCGAGGGGAACTCGGAAGCGCAGAGGCTTCTTGGACGCTGGTCTGAAGCGATCGCTTTCCAACGGGAAGCCACCCGGAGAACGCCTTTGGTTATGAGCCGCTGGAACAGGCTTGCTGCCCTTTATGAAGCGACTGGGCAAATGCAGCTCGCTGCTGAGGCCCGGCAACGCGCCGCCGAATCACAGGTTCCCAATGCTCCTCGCTGAGATACACCGGGCGTTGCCGCATGGAGGATAGGAATGTTTCGCAAATGCATCCCTGAGTTCTTTCGGTTGTGGATGGCTGCGATTTTTGTCACGGAGTGGTTCCGGCCCGAGGACATCAGCCATATCGAAATGTGGAATCTGTCGAACCTGCGATACGATACTCACCTGAGGTTGTTCTCATTCATAGGAAGCTATCTTTTATGGGATTTTCCCCGGGGAAGGCGTATCCCGTCGTCAGGTCGATTTTCATTCTCCTGGTGCTACTCAGCGCTTTGTTCGCCGGCTTGCACACGGTTGCCGACAACGACATGGGCTGGCACCTTGCGACTGGGCGCTACGTAGTTCAGCACCACCAGATTCCCCGCACCGATGTTCTATCGTTCACTTCAGCGGGAAAACCATGGGCCTATCCACCCTTTGCAGGTGTGCTGCTTTACCTGACATACTGCGCATTTGGCTATGCCGGCCTGAGTTGGTTTTGTGCGTTGGCGTGTCTTGCCGTTGTGGCTTACCTTGTTCGCCGGGGTGACTTGGGCAGCGCGGTTCTGGCGATGCTTGCCGTTCATTCCATTGCTGCCCGCACAACGCCACGGGCCGACCTCTTTAGTACTGTCTTCTTCGCGTTCTTTCTCGGCGAACTCTGGGCCTACCATCGCGGAACGCGTTCCCGCCCTTGGCTCCTGCCAGTGGTCATGCTGTTCTGGGTTAATCTCCACCCAGGTTTCATCGCGGGACTCGGGGCCATCGGCGCCTACCTGCTGGTTGAGGCCTTGGATTTGCTGTTCGCAGCACGCCGCCAAGCCGTACTTCTGCGGCTAAGAAGGGTTTGGCCCTGGCTCGCGGCGTGCGGGGCGGCCACCCTGGTGAATCCGTGGGGCCCCAGAATCTACGTTGCTTCCCTCACCTTGTCGGGACTCGCAGCCCCAGCCCAGGGAAAATTCAATAGCAACACTTTCATCATGGAGTTCCGGGGCGTACCGATTTCCCGCTCGTTGCTGTACCAACTCATCGACCTCAGGCACATGGAGAATGGCTTCACCTGGTTGCTGTTGCTGGCCATTATTCTGATCGGACTTTTTCTCTGGAAACGGCAGCCAGGGGCCGCGGTCATTGCCTCGGTTGCGCTCTATGCCGTACTGATCCACTCTCGCTACATGGGGTTGTTTGTCATTACCATCGCCACTCTTGGCGGTCCGTTGCTGAGTGAACTCTTCGCCAGTTCAGCCGCCAGTAGTTCAGCCGCCAAGACCCGGGAACATACGCGGCCCTTGGTTCGCGTGCCCGCGGCAATGGCCATCCTGGTGACGCTTGTGTTCTGTGGTGTCGCCCTGCTCCATATTGCCGACTTTGTTTCGAGCCGTACCTACGTGGTTTTCAACGCGGATTGGCGGTTTGGCGCAGGAGAATCCTCCTGGTTCCCAGACCGCGCTACCGCTTTCATCCGGCGCGAACAGTTGCCGGGGAACATTTTCGAGGAGTATGCGCTGGGTGGTTACGAGGTTTGGACCCTCGGCCCGCAGTATCCCGACTTCCTCGACGGGCGCGGAGATCGCCTTAGCCCTGATCTCGTCGTCGAGCAACTCAATCTCTACGTCGAGAGCCCGGATTCATGGTTGTGGCAGTCTGAAGCCGACCGCTGGAACTTGAATGTTCTATTGGTCGCATCATCCAGATTCCGCGGGTTGCAAAAGATGGATCCGTTCTCGTTCTGCCAGAGTGCAATGTGGCGTCCGGTTTACATGGATGATGTCTCGCTGGTATTTCTGCGAAACACACCACAAAATCGTCCGTGGCTTGACCGCTTGCAGATTGACTGCCGGACCCAACAGCTCACTCCGCCTGCCAACGCTTCGCGTGTGGCGCTTTACGATTTCTATCTCAATTCCGGAGCGCTGTTCTTCGAATTGCACCGCGACCAGGAATCGGAGGCATCGCTGCGTCGTGCTTCCGTTCTCTATCCCGAAGATCCGAACGTCTATTTATTGCTCGCGTCGTTGTTTCTGCGTCAGCAGCGCTACCCCGAAGCGGAACAGGCATATCGCGCTTCACTTGCGCTCAGTCCAAACAGCGGAGCCTTGTATTCTCTCGGATGCCTCTATGCCAATGAAGGCCGCAATGTCGAGGCGGTCGAAGCCATCGAGCGCGCCGCGGAAGAATCCACGGAGCCGCTCGACATGTACATGACTCTCGGAAAACTCCAGATTTCGCTGAATCATCCCGAGCAGGCGCTGGCCGCTTTTGCCAATGCCAGGAAAAATAGCCCATATGGCAACGGCGGCGAAGCGCTTGGCCCCGAACTCTACGCCGAGATTGCTGAAGGGAACTCGGAAGCACAGAGGCTTCTCGGACACTGGACTGAAGCGATCGCTTTCCAGCAGGAAGCCACCCGGAGAACTCCCTTGGTCATGAGCCGCTGGAGCAGACTGGCAGATCTCTACGAAGCAACTGGGCAGATGCAGCCCGCTACCGAGGCGCGGCAACGTGCGGCCGAGTTACAGGCTTCCAACGCTCCTCGTTGAGATATAACCGGGAGATCCCCGCTAAACCGATTCTTTTTCGCCGCGTCACTTTGGCAACGGGGCGGGTTCCTGGCCAGACGCGTTTCGTGGAACAAATTCGACCACGACAATGCCAAGAAACTCGCCAAGCACGTGAGGTACATGGGTCGTCGAAGTCGCGCTTGCAAACCAGTCCAGAGTCGGATAGGACCGTATCCAACCGATTGCAATGAATCGCTTGTTGTCGATTCGTAAGAGAAAACGCCTGCCGATAACCTGGGCTTGTTCGGTCAGTGTCCGAGGCATGGGAACGACGGTCGCCCGGACCCTGTAGTAGCCCAACGGTGAGAACAGCAAACTTTCGCTAGCCGGCCCAGTGGGCATACTTTGAAAGTCTGATTCCGGCAGGTCGCTACAGATCACGAGGGGCGAGCCATCCTGAGCAGCATTCGCATCGGCAAACTCCAGAGCATCCTTCCATGAATAGCCATGAGTGCCCGCCATCGGCGATGTGTAGCTTAGGTATGCGCTCCAGGTCACGAGTACGGCACAACCCAAAACGCGAAGCAGCCGAGAATCGATCAGGCTGAAAATCCACGCCCAACATAAGGCGATGCCGGGAACAGCGACGGCCTCATAGCGATTGATAAAAACATGTAGCGGCGTGGTGATCGACACGCCGTACAGGATCACGGACGGAACCAGCCCCAATATCGCACACAGGATGAAGCGCCGGATACTCGGGCCGTCAGGTATTGAGACTTTGCGCGTGAACGCCGCGACAAAGACCGCTCCTAGAAAAACAAATGGCACAACGCCCGATGCCACCGGAGACGAGCCTGGCAGGGCGAAGCCCAGTGCTTCCCTGAAGAGTGTGAATGTAGGCGGATCGGCGAAAATGTGCGTGCTTCTCGTCTGCTGCAGATACCAGAGCCTCGACAACACGGGAACCATGAGCAGTGTGAAGCAGCCCACCGCGATCCCCAGTTGTCTCAGTTCAGCAAAGGGAGAGCGCCATCGATCCACGAATTTAACAGCAGTGAAGTTAACATCAGTGAAGTTGAAATCAGTGCAGTAAGCAATCACGAAAGCAGCCACAATGCAGATGCCGAACAAATAATGAAAGTAGAAGACGCCGCCGGACGTGATGCCAAGCAGCGCAGCATAGGAGACCGTCCTTGTCTTTGTCTTTGCCCAGCGTATAAAACTGAAGATCGCTAGGTTGGCGATCAGCATGGCGAAGGCATAAGGGCGTACGTCGATGGCGGCAAACGCAACTCGGCCGTCGAGGATGAACAACACGGTCGCGATCAAAGCTACGTCCCGCGCAAACAACTCCCTCGCACTCCGGTAGAAAACGTATACAGCAGCGAGCATGGCGAGGATCGAAGGAATCCTCAGCACAATCTCCTTGCTGCCGAAGACTGCATTCGTGAGCCACAGTATGTAGAAATATGCGGGAAAGGAGTTAATCTCTACGGATCTCGCCCAGATTTGCCGGAAGCCTCCAGAAATGGCCCAATACGAACCCGTTTCGTCCAGCCACAGCGGTGCTCGGATCGCCAGAAACCAGACCGACAGGGCCACAAGCAGGGCCAAAGCATAGATGAAAACGCCAAGCTGCTCATAGTTCAATCGGTGTCTGGACGGTGCTTCCAAAGGGATGGTTCCGGGTTCGAGCATAGCGTCTCCAGCATCACTTTTGCGTTTCACGGTCCCCATTCACCCGCAGCAGGGAGTAGCGCTCGGGAAGGACCGGGCCAAATCTGAATGGCAACGGGCCCCAGTAGGACGAGTAGAAGCCCACAGCCCCCTGCCAGCTTATCGTTGTGGCCAAAGAGGGATTGGGAAACTCCAGGACTGTTACCATTTGGAAAGTCATATCCCGCGGAAAACCAGCATAGTTAGCATTATTTTGCGGCACGATCACGAGGTCGCCGGGGCGAAGCTGGAAATCATCGGCATCGACCGACAGGGCCCCGAGTTGCTCCATGTAGTACTGAAAGCCCCAATGCCCTTCCAGCCAGAGCGTCTCAACATCGTTCCTGGTCTGCCATCGGACACTACGGGCGGCCTCGCGCGCCAAGTTAGCCAGCCGCGTGTCGGCGCTGGCAAGCCAGATCGACAGAACTCCTGATACCATCAGCGCGCCAGCGATTTGCAGTATCAGACTTCGAGTCCACGCGTGGTGCCTAATTTCCAGCCGCCGCACGGTCAATATCGCAGCAGCGGGAATCAGCGGGAGCACCGAGCGGGCGTTGACCGTCCAGTTCAGCAAGCTGGCGAAGACGAATGTTCCCAGAACCCAGAGGCCCAGCAGGAGCGAGTCCGGGCTTCGTCTGTTCCAATAGTCAGTAATCGCCAAGGCCAAGGTGAAAAGTCCACCGGCTATAAAGAGAGCCAACTGGCTCCCTACCGATGCCCACTGGGCGCGGAGCGCATCGGCGGCCAGTCCTTCTAACAGTTTCCCTAAATCTACCCATCCGAAAGTAAGCGCGGAGGCAGCCAGGATACTGCCGGCGGCAATGATCGCTGTCGCTCTTCGAGACCACGTAAGCGGACAGAAGGTCAGTACAGAAAGTGTGCAGCCTCCGGTGAAGCTGAGGCCGACCAACACCACCGGCCAACGAGAACCATGGCTGGAGGCTCGCTCCGTGCGCGCGTAATCCGCCGCGCTTGCTAGCAGACCCTGCCCATAGAGCGCGTGGGTCCAGAACTCATAACCCACAAGCGCGCCAACGGGAATCAGCAGATACCATGCCCAGTTTCCCAAGCGACGCAGCCGCACCAAGGAGTATGCCGCCAGCAGCAGTATCAGCGACGCCCCAAAATATTTCGTCAGAGCGCTCGCCGCAATCAGGAGTCCTGCCCCCGCCAGATACCCCGCCTTTCGCGGCGCCAGACCTTCAATCCACAGAATCACCGCCCACACCCATAGCGCCACCATCATCGTGTCGCACATCACGCTACAAGCCGACACCAGGATCCCCGGAGTCAGAACAGTGGCCAACGCAGCCAGCAGTGGAAAACGCGTGAGATGCTTTGCCAGGCGGTAGGTTCCCAAAACCACGGCCAGCGCAGGCACAAGGAATGCAAGATGAAAGGCGCGCTCTGACCACCCGGCAACTTTGCCGACGACCGCTCCGTAGTAACAAGCCAGCGGAGGATTCTTGGTGATGTCCGCCATCCGTTCCAGCCTTTCATACCAGACGACGTTGAAGCCGTAAGGGTCGAGCGGATGCCGGGCAATCTGACGTGCCGCCCAAATAAATAGCGGGTCATCGACGTGAAACGCGCGGCCCGAAAACGGCAGAAGGCAGGCGACCGTCAGCACTCCCAGAAAGGCGTACGAATAAGAAGATGACCACCGTCCGACCATGGGAATATCCAATAAAGGAGGCAGGGTGGCATTAAGATCGTTCGAGGCTTTGGGACCGCCTTGGTCGTCCAGGATGAGCGGTTTTGGCATGGGGCTCATTGCAGGGCGCAGCCTCGCCCTTAACGGCTCTTGCTGCTCTTTTGATTGATTGCCCGTTGGCGCAGCGCCGACGCGGTGTTGTTACTGGGATCGATCTGCAACGCCGCCGCGAATTCGATCTCCGCAGTATCGTAATCACCGGAGTCCATCAATATTTCGCCGGAATTGATCAAGCATGAGATTACCATGTCCTTCCTGTCGGTAAGCCTCCCCGCAAGCTGATACTGCTCCAGGGCGTCCCGGAGCTGATGTCGAGTCAACAGGATCTCTGCCATATGGTAATGACAGTATGCGAAATTCGGACGCAATACGCACGCTTCTCTGTAGTGCGGAAAGGCCTCATCAAACCGGCCGGCTGAAACCAGGGCATCCGCAAGTCCCTCTTCGAGTGAAGGGTCCGGTTGGACTGCGATGATGCGCGCGTGTGTGAACAACTCCACGCCGTTCTGCCAGTACGGCAGATAGCGTGTAGTGGCAGCGGACAATGCAACAAGAAAGATCAGGCACAGTGCAGCTACCGCTGGTACAGCCCGAGGAATGGCGGCCGCAGTGACCACGTCGCTTAAGCCCCATGCGATGATGATAAAAAGGCCGATGCAAGGAATGTAGGCGTAGCGGTCGGCCATAGCTTGGTGGCCGACCTGAACAATTCCGATCACCGGAATCAACGTCACGACAAAGAGAAACCAGCCCATCGCTAGGTAGCGAACGCCATGAAAGTACAACACTGCCATCGTGATCGCCGCCAAAATAACTGCCGCTGCGACAACGTCAGGCCAAGGCAAGGAATGCTCCGGGTGAGGGTAAAAGACGGCCAGCTTGGCGGGCCAAAATGTCTTCCCCATGTAGGCAACGTAAGAGACGATAGTATTTTCCAGGCGCACGGAAAGCGGCAACGCAGAGATCCCCACCACGGTACCGCCAGACCGCTGCGCGACGATGGTTACAGCGGAACTTGCTGCGCTCATCAAGAATAATGGCAGCTTCTCCATCAACAACCGCGCCCACCTACGTCGCAATGGAAGCTCCTCATACCTCTCCAAGGGCCAGTAGTCGAGAAGCAGCAGGACCAGCGGCAAGCTCACTGCCATCGGCTTCGACATCAGCGCCAGCGCAAAGGCGCCGACGACAACCAGGTACTTTTTCCACCCGGGCCGCCGAGCGTACCCGCCATAGGCCGCAATCGTGAGCAAAGAAAACAGAGTACAGAGCAGACTTTTTCTTTCCGCCACCCAGGCGACAGTCTCCACGTTCAGCGGATGCACCGCAAAAAGCGCGGCCACGAAAAAACTCCGCCACACGCCGCCCGTGGCACTCTGCAGCAGCCAGAACAAGAGCAGCACGTTGGCTGCATGCATCGCAACATTGACGAGGTGAGGAGGTCCGGACCTTAGCCCAAACAGTTGACAATCCACCATGTGGGAGAGCCACGTGAGCGGATGCCAGTTCCCTTCCTGGAAAGTGGTAAAAGCCCAAGCCACATTTCCGCGATTCAAACCTGTGCTTACATGAATGTTCTGCGTAACGTACGGGCCATCATCAAAATCAAGAAACTCGTGATGCACAACCTGGCCATACAACAGCAGAGTGCCGAGCACAAGCACCACGCCCAGCAGCATCGGTCTCTGGCGCAAAGCGCCACTCAACCGCTCCAAGGGAGCGACACTCACTGGGGGACCCTCTTTTGACTGAACGCCCGCTGGCGCAGTTGCAACGCGGTGTTGTTATTGGGATCGATCCGCAACGCCGCCGCAATTTTCTTCTCCGCGGTATCGTAATCACCAAGGTCCATCAGTACTTCGGCAGAATTGACCAGGCATAAAAGTGCCACGTCCTTGCTGCCGGTAAGCCTCCCGGCGAGTTGATACTCTTTCAGGGCATCTTGGAGTTGACGTTGATCGAACAGGATTTGTGCCATATTGTAATGACAAACTGCGTCATTCGGAAGCAATACGCACGCTTCTCTGTAGTGCTGAAAGGCCTCGTCATACCGGCCAGCCAGGTACATGCCATCCGCGAGACCTTTTTCGAGCATAGGATCCGGTCGGCCTGCGACCATGCGAGCTTGTGTGAACAACTCCACGCCGTTCTGCCAGTGCGGCAGATAGCGGGTAGTGGCAGCCGCAAATGCAACAAGAAAGAGCAGGCACATTGCAGCCACCGCTGGTACCACCCGAGGAATCGCGGCCCCAGCGACAACGTCGTTCAAGCTCCATGCGATGATGATAAAAAGGCCGATGCAAGGAACATAAGCGTAACGGTCGGCCATGGCTTGGCGGCCAACTTGAACAATTCCGATTACTGGAATCAGCGTTATAACAAAAAGAAACCAGCCCGTCACCAGGTAGCGAGAGGAGCGAAAGTACAACACCGCTATCGTGACCGCGACCAGGATAACTGCCGCTGCGACGACGTCGGACCAGGGCAAGGAATGCTCCGGGTGGGGGTAAAAGACGGCGAGCTTGGCCGGCCAAAATATCTTCCCAAGGTAGGCAACGCAGGAGACGATGGCATTTTTTAGGCGCACAGAGAGCGGCAGCAAAGATTCCACTGCCACAGCGCCGCCAGAACGCTGCGCGATCATGGTTACGACGGAACTCGCTGCGCTCATCAAGAACAACGGCAGCTTTTCAATCGATAACCGCGCCCATTTCCGTCGAAATGGAATATCCTCGTATCTCTCCAACGGCCAGTAGTCGAGAAGCAGCAGAACTAGAGGCAGGCTCACTGCCATCGGTTTCGACATCAGCGCCAGCGCAAAGGCGCCCACAACGACCAGGTATTTCTTCCAGTCGGGCCGCCGAACGTACCCGCCATAGGCCGCAATCGTGAGTAAGGAAAAGAGCGTGCAGAGCAGACTTTTTCTCTGCGCCACCCAGGCGACAGTTTCCACGTTCAGCGGATGCACGGCGAAAAGCGCGGCCACGAAAAAACTCCGCCACACGGCGCCGGTGCCCCTCTGCAGCAGCCAGAACAAAAGCAGAACGTTGGCTGCATGCAGTACAACATTGACGAGGTGAGGAGGTCCGGAACTTAGCCCAAACAGCTGACAATCCGTCATGTGGGAAATCCACGTGAGCGGATGCCAGTTCCCTTCGCGGAAACTGGTAAAAGCCCAAACTACATTGCCGCGATTCAAACCGGTGCTTACATGAATGTTCTCGGTGACGTATTGGCTGTCATCAAACTCGAGGAACTCATGATGCACCACCCGGCCATACAACAGCAGGGTGGCGAGTACGAGGAGTGCACCCAGCAGGATCGGTTTCTGGCGCAAATCGCCAATCAACCGCTCCAAGGGAGAGGCACTCACCGGTGTGACCTTAACATGCAGGGAGTTATCCAACTCTGAAGGCCAGCGCAATTATCCCGCTCTTGGTGTGAACGTGCAACACTTCAACGCCTAAGCAGGCATGAACCCTTGTGCTGGATGCGCTATTTGCGGGGGGACGACTTGCACCGCGTGATATCTGCAGTACGCGTCCCCCCGAAAGAAACGACAGCCTAGTACGCGGTTCCGATGTTGGTCGCGCCGTAGTACTCACTCGACAGATCGAAGTGGCACTGCTGGCAGAACCGCATGGTAGAGGGTACGTAATACGGGGTATAGGGAGCGGCCGGGTTGTACGGGCCTTTCACGTAGAAGATCTTCGCAGCCGCATAAACCTTGCCGCTGCCCATCTGCGCGGCGCCGTATGCAAGTTGCGAGTAAACGTTCTGGACGTGCTGGTCGTGGCAGGTGGTGCACACGACAAATACATCGTTTGGATTGGTATCGCCAGAGG
>JBEKXC010000091.1:0-17008 GCA_049512435.1 Terriglobales bacterium
GGGTTGGAATTGAAGACGGACAATGATGGGAAGACCAACATTGACGGGATTCCGTACGGTCCGCTGCGAGTGCAGGTGTTGGCGCCGGGTTTCCAGACCTTTGGGGAAGACTACCAGATCAATAAGCCAGAATTGGAGATTACGGTCAAGCTGAAGCATCCAAAAGGACAGTACTCAACTTACGACGGAGATACGAAGAAAGATAGCGACAAAAATCAGGCGGCGCCGAAACCGCAGTGAGATTGCATATGAAAAGAAGATTTTCGCTGATGATGGCAGTGGTGATGATGGCAGTGATGATCGTGCTGGGGTTTGGCATGATCGGGTTGACGGCGGCTCAGGATGATGAGGGGCCGATGTCGAGCTTGCGGTTTGTGGTGGTGCGCGACTCTGACGGTAAGCCGGTGAGAAATGCGCAGGTGGTGCTGCATCCTGTAGGCCACAAAGGCAAGCAGGCGCAGGGAGAGATCGACCTGAAAACGGATGCCGACGGGAAGACCAGCGTGGACGGGATTCCTTATGGTCCGTTGCGGGTGCAGGTGCTGGCGCAGCATTTCCAGACCTTCGGAGAAGACTACGAGATCAACAAGCCGGAGATGGAACTTACGGTGAAGCTGAAACATCCGGGCGACCAATACTCGACCTATGAGAATCACGGGGACGACAAGAAACCGCAGTAAAAAACTTTACACGCGGAATGCATTTGTGGGAGTGACAGGGACGACCGGGTGTCCTACAATCGGGCTGCCATGGGATTACAGGAGCTAACCGTCGAGCGCTATGAAGGAGTGGCGGATGATCAGCGCATTCTGCTGGTGCGTGGGCCGCTGACCATCGACACCGCGCCACAATTCGAGCGCGCGGTTCGCCACGAGAACGCGGTGACGATGATCCTGGATTTATCGGATGTGCCTTACATTGATTCCGTCGGATTGGGATCGCTGGTGGCGACTTACGTATCGCATCAAAAGACGGGGCGATGTCTGGTGCTGACCGCAGTAAAGCCGCGGGTGCGCAAGATCATGGATATTACCAAGGTCAGCGATTTCTTCTTGACCTTCAGTACGACGTGGGAAGCGGTGGAAGCGCTGGCGAACACCGGGACGGCTTGAGACTCTCAACCTTTAGCTTTTCCCGCTGCGAAACGTTTCTTCGCGCACGGTGAATTTCCGCACCAGGTCTTCGCGCACTTCGTAGCCGGTTCCGGGCGCGTCACTGACCGCAATCATTCCATCGGGCCGCACTTCCACTTCGGGTTCGATGATGTCCTGTTTCCAATAACGCTTCGAGGCCGATACATCTCCGGGCAAGCGGAAATTTTCCAGCGTCGACAAAGCGATGTTGTGCGCCCGTCCTACTCCTGACTCGAGCATCCCGCCGCACCACACGGGAACATTGTGACGCAAGGCGACGTCGTGTATTTTGATTGCCTCGCTGAAGCCGCCCACGCGGCCTACCTTGATGTTCAGGATGCGCGCAGCACCAGTCTCGAGCGCGAAGTCAGCGTCGCGAGCATTCAGAATCGATTCGTCCAGGCAGATCGCCGTGCGGATGGATTTCTGCAGCCGCGCATGAAGATAGATTTCATCATTCCATAACGGTTGCTCGATCATGAGCAGGTTGAAGGCATCGAATTTGCGCAGATGCTCAACCTCGTCAAGCGTGTAGGCCGAATTCGCGTCCACGCTGAGAACAATATCGGCCCAGCGCGCGCGGATCTTCTCCAGCACATTCAGATCCCATCCCGGCTTTACTTTGATTTTGATCCGGCGATATCCCGCGGACAACTCGGTGTCGATCTTCTGCAGAAGTTGTTTGGGCGAGTCCTGAATGCCGATCGAAACACCGCAGGCGATGTTGCGCCTCGTTCCTCCGAGCAACTTCCAGAGCGGCTGTTGTTTCTGCCGCGCCTCCGCGTCCCATACCGCGTTTTCGAGCGCGGCCTTGGCCATGCGGTGGCCACGGACTCGGGCAAAGCGCGCCGCGCAATCCCGGCCGGCATCCAACTCACTGCGCAGCAGCAGCGGCGCCAGATAATTCTTGATCGTAGGCCACGCGGTCTCGGTCCATTCCGGGCTGTAATACGGATCTTCTCCGGCGACGCATTCGCCCCACCCGCGCACGCCATCAACCTCGACACTCACCAGCAAAATGCGGCGGCCGTAAACCCGGCCAAAGCTCGTTTCAAAAAAATGCACGAGCGGCATATGAATTTCACGCAGAGTTACGGATTCGATTTTCATCATTCGTCCTAATACCGTGAGCTTTCGTCCCATTCGCCCAGCAGAAACCGGCCATTCCCATGGTCGTCGCGCTCATAGCCGAGGACACACAGTCCCTCCGCAAACGCGTTGCTGAAGCGCTCACGATTGTTTTGCTGTACAACAAGCGCTTGCGTACGCGTAGCTGCATTGGCCTTCCATTCGTAGATCTCCGCTGGTACATCGATACGCGCACTACATTCGAACATCGGGAGCGGTGCATTCGCCAGCACCGCTCCGACCCGTTTTGACTTCATCCACCACTCCGCCACCAGTCGGTCGGTGGGCAATCCACCCTGCAATGGCGATGATGTGATCCCGTACTGGTTCACGCTGTAGCGGCGCGCAATCGCACCCAGTTTCTCGATATTCAAATATGCGTTCTTGATCTCCAGCGGATCGAAGGTCCATTCCATCAGTTCGAAACCACGAGCCAGCGCGTCTTCCCGCTGATAGAGCTTCAACTGCCGCCCCAGTCCGCCATTGCGATATTGCTGGCGCACGGCCAGCATCTGCGAATGCAGGTAGGAGTGTCCGTTCCGGATGCCGGGAATCGCGAGCGCGAAACCGACCAGTTCTTTTGCGTCGCCGCTTTCGTTGGCCCTTTCGTCGTCCTTATGGTTGTTCCGCTCGACGAAAGCGCCAATCACCTGGCCGCCGATCTTCGCGGCCACGACGAACATCCGCACCGGGACCAGGTCGGCATCCGAGAACCGCCAAACTTCCCTCTGCAGCGCAAAGCAGGCTTGCATCTCCTCCAGCGTTGCGCAGGTGCGGATGATGACTTTGCCGGTGACCTTTGCCGTCACGCTGGTTTTTCCTGCTGCTTGGCCTGTTGCCATAATGTTTCCAACTCGTCCATCGACGCGTGTTCTGGCGCGCGTCCGCTGGCGCGCAGCCGCTGCTCCATCCATTGAAACCGCTGCTTAAATTTGCGATTCGTCTTGCGCAATGCCGACTCCGGATCGAGTGACAGGAAGCGAGCAATGTTCACCAGCACGAAAAATAAATCTCCAACTTCATCCTCGAGACGCTCGCGCAGTTCCGGCGCAACCTGCGGCTTTCCCGACCCGGCAATCCCGGGTCCGACGGATGGGCCTTTGAAAGGGAGCATCGGCACTGCCTTCAACTCCTCCCGCAACTCCACTGTCTCTTCTTCGAGCTTGGCAAAGAGCCCTTCCATCTCGGACCAGTCAAAGCCCACGTGGGCCGCGCGCGAACTGAGTTTATAAGCCTCCATCAGGGCGGGCATCTTCGACGACACCCCCGCGAGCACCGATTCTCCAGAATCGGAATGCGCGTCGCCAGACTGCTCAGCCTTCCCGCCGGCATCGAGCGCGGGCTGTTTCTTTTTTTCTTTTTCTTTCTCTTTCTCTTTCGCTTTTGCTTTCTCCTGCGCCTTCAGCGCCTCCCAGTTGCGTAAGACTTCGGCGGGAGTGTCCGCCTTCACGTCGCCAAACACGTGTGGATGCCGGTCCACCAATTTATTAGAGAGCCGGTCGAGCACGTCATCCACTGAGAAGTGGCCTGCTTCGCTTGCCATCTGCGAATAGAACAGTACCTGCAAGAGGAGGTCGCCCAATTCGCCAGTCAACTCCGGCCAGTCGCGATTGTCGATCGCTTCGAGGACTTCGTAAGTCTCTTCGAGCGTGTAGGGCTTGATGGTGTCGAAGGTCTGTTCGCGATCCCAGGGACATCCGCCCGGAGCCCGCAACCGCGCCATGATCTGAACCGCTCGCTCGAATCGTTCGCCGGTGGTAGACATTCTCTTCAATCTAAATGAGCCGAATTAAGCGAGCAATGCCCGTGGGGCTACCCTAGCGATTGCACGAGCAATTCCGTGTCATCCGAAATGATCGCGTCTACGCTCCACTCCGCGAACTCATGCATGCGCTCGGCGCGATTCACCGTCCACACCATGGTTCTCTTTCCAGCCGCATGAATCGGCTCAACCAGTTCCCGGTCCGCCAAATCGAAACGCGGAATCACCCACTGCGCTGGAGTCTGCCGCCAGCCTCGAAGCTGACGCCGCGTCTCGCAAAGAAATCCTAGTGGAATCGCCGGATCAAGATCGTGAATTGTCGCGAGAACCTCCGGAAGAAACGAGGAAACCACATATCCCTTTTGCGGCGGATGCTGGCGCAACTTGGCGAGCGTCTGCACCGCCAGTCCCGCCACTTTTAACTCAACATCGAGAAACGCCCGGCCGGCAAAATGCTCCAGAACATTGTCCAACGTGGATAGCGGCAGGCTCTTCGCCAGCGTGTTCGCGATCTCGAATCCGCCAATGGTCGCGTCGTGGCAGATGACAGCCTGCCCGTCGGCGGATCGACGCACGTCGAATTCAAAGCCGTCGCAGCCATGCTGCAAACAAAGCTCGAACGACGCCAAACTATTTTCAGGAATCTGACGGCAAGCGCGCGCCCCGCGATGTCCGAGAAGAAGAGGTTTCATGGGAGTTCTCAGTTCCCGGTTCTCAGTTCTCAGAAAAATCGCCACTGCCCTCTGACTGAGAATTGAGAACAGAGAACAGAGAACTGCTCTTTTTCAATCCAGATCGAAATCCCGGATCGGCCGTCCCGTATCCGGCGTTTCCTTGGCCTTCTTCACCGCCTCCTGGAATTTTTTCTCCAGCAACTCCGAGGCATGTTTTTGCGCTTCCATCGACTGGCGGAAGATCGAGTCGCGACGGCTGTCTTGCTCCTTCATGGCGCGAGCCGCTTCTTCCATGTCGTTGAAGGTTTTCGGTTTGACCGGCGCCGTGTGCGCGATGATGCTGCGAGTCGCCGCGTCAATTTTCATGACCGCGCCGCAGCAGGGGCAAGTCACGTCAAAACTGGACTCACGAGAATTGGATTCGCGTTTCACTACACGCGATCATATCGCAAATGACCGCAATCCGCGTCAGCGCGGCGTGAGTTGAATGGGCAGAATGTGGAACAAATACAGCATCTCCCAACCCAGCAGGACGATCGACACCACCACCACCAGGACCGCCAGAATCTCGCCAAAATTCAGACTTGTTTTCTCCGGTTCGAAACGGCGCATCCCCAGGCTCACAATATTCATTGTGGCAAAGCCAAACACCAGCGCCCACAGAATGTTGTAAATCTCCTCGCGGGTCGATCGCAGAAGGAACATCGCGGGCAGAATCCCGACCGCTAGCGCATGGAGCGCGCGGCCACAGAACTCTGTCCAGCCGTGGGCTTGCCCCGTGGCAATGAATAACGACGCGCAACTCCCAGCAGAATCGAATGGCCGAGGCAGTCTCATGCAGAAATTGATAGTACCGTGTTTGCCTTCCCCAAGTCAGCCAAACCGTGCAAAACGGCACCACACTAGTTCACTCTATGGGTTTCACCGCAGCAGGCGTCAGGTATCAGGTGTCAGGAAAGCAAATTAAACCGATGTCAGTATCGTTCTCGTATCGTTCTCGGGACTAGGACCTGCCACCTGCTCTTCCGGTTGCTTTTCTCAAGACGCTCACAGAGGATAGTACGCGAGCTATGATGCGAGCTATTATCCGAGAAAACGCGCGATGATCGTGAACTTCGCCGAGCGGGCGCACAACCACAACTGGGAACTGGACCCGGTCACCAGGTCTTTGCTCGACACCGATTTCTACAAACTGCTGATGCTCCAGTTCATCTGGAAGCATTACCCGAAAACCCAGGTATCGTTCTCTCTGTTCAACCGCTCCACTTCGGTGCGCCTGGCAGAGATGTTCCCGCGCGAGGAGCTTATCCACCAAATGGAGCACGTTCGAAAACTCCAGTTTCGCCGGTCGGAACTAGTCTGGCTCGCGGGCAACACGTTCTACGGCCGCCGCGGAATCTTTGAACCCGCCTTCCTGGAATGGCTGGAGCGCGATTTTCGATTGTCGGACTATGAATTATCGGTCGAGGACGGACAATTCCTCTTAACGTTCGACGGCCTTTGGACCGAAACCACGATGTGGGAACTCTACGCGCTTTCCATTCTCGACGAACTCAAGACTCGATCCGGATTGAAAAAACTGCGTGAGTTCGGTCTCGACATCCTGTATGCCCGGGCAAAAACTAAACTCTGGGGCAAGATCGAGCGGCTGCGCGGCGTTCCCGGTCTGGCCGTGGCTGACTTCGGAACCCGCCGCCGCCACAGCTTCCTTTGGCAGGAATACGTGGTCAATGCCATGGCAGCGAATCTCGGTAGCGCATTCACCGGAACCTCGAATGCCTTTCTCGCCCATAAGCATGATCTAGAAGCCATTGGAACCAATGCGCATGAGATTCCGATGGTCGTCGCCGCACTCGCGACTGATGACAATGCCTTGAGAGCTTCGCAGTACCGCGTCCTGGAATTGTGGCAGGCCACCTACGAAGGCGCTCTGCGCATCCTGCTACCGGATACTTTTGGAACCTCGCAATTTCTGGAGAATGCTCCCGAGTGGGTAGCGGATTGGACCGGCCAGCGCATCGACAGCAAAGATCCCTATGTTGCAGGCGATGAATATATCGAATGGCTCAAGCAGCATGGTCGCAATCCGCACGACAAACTAATCATCGCCTCAGACGCGCTCGATGTCGATGACATTCTGGGACTGCACGCCTATTTTGGCGGGGCGCTGGCAAGCGGCGTCACGTCGAATGACTTTCGCTCCGCCGCGGATTTCCACGATCCGCAAAAGTGGACCCCAGGCCGGCGCATTCGTTTCAGCGCAGGCTGGGGAACTTTTCTGACCAATGATTTTCGCGGCTGCGATCCCGCCGACGGCAGCGACCTGGACCCCATCAGCCTGATCTGCAAGGTATCCACGGTTGAAGGCAGGCCGGCGGTGAAACTCTCCGACAACTACGCGAAGGCACTGGGCACGCCATCCGAAATCGAGCGCTATCGCCGCGTGTTCGGCAGCAAGGGAGTCAGCAACATTCCCGTAATCGTGTGAGGCACTCGGCGGATGGTCAGAGAACGAATCGTCAGATTGAATCGTCGCAAAATGTATCGTGCAGAATAGATCGATGCCAGCGCATCCAGCTTCGCCCATTCCCGATTTCATCTATGGCACCGCCTGGAAGGAAGATCGCACTCCCGCTCTCGTCGATCTCGCGCTGCGCATGGGTTTTCGTGGCATCGATACGGCGAACCAGCGACGGCATTACTTCGAAGAAGGAGTAGGTCAAGGATTAGACGCAGCCTATCGCCGAGGACTGGTCACGCGCGACGATCTTTTTCTGCAAACGAAATTTACATATCAACGCGGCCAGGACCACCGCCTGCCCTACGATCCCGCAGCCTCTCTTTCGGCTCAGGTCGCGCAGTCAATGGCCAGTTCGCTCGACCATCTCGGAACCGACCACGTGGACAGCTACGTGCTGCACGGCCCCGCCTCCAATAACGATTGGACCGGGGCTGATGCCGAAGTGTGGGAAGCAATGCGCAAGGAGCGCGATGCAGGCCGCACCCGTCTGCTCGGCGTGAGCAATGTTTCTCTGCGCCACCTGCAGCAGATGGCGGCCACGCGCGCAGAACTTCCAGCGTTCGTCCAAAACCGCTGCTATGCCCGCCTCGGCTGGGACCGCGCCGTGCGGCAGTTCTGTGGCGATCGCGACATCATTTACCAGGGGTTCTCGCTGCTCACTGCGAATCAGGAGGTGTTGCACCATCCTCTAATTGCCAGTCTGGCCGCAAGCGCCAATGCCACAATCGCTCAGGTTGTATTCAGCTTCGCGCGCCGTGTCGGAATTCTGCCGCTAACTGGCACCACCGACGCTGAGCACATGAAGCAGGATTTGGCCAGCCGCGGCTTAATGCTCCCGCCGGAAGCGGTAAGCGCAATCGAGTCGATGGCCGACTAATGTTAGTGGAAAGACGGGCTGGACGCCCGCCGCTCCATCGATGATTTACTTCCCGATGATTTACTTCCCCTGCGCGACCGCCTCGCGTTCGCCCACCTGCTGCCGCCACATCGCGTAGTACAGCCCCTTCTGGTCGAGCAACTCAGAGTGGCGTCCAAATTCGACGATGCGTCCACGCTCCAGCACGTAGATCCGGTCGGCGTGCATCACCGTGGACAGCCGATGCGCGATCAGAATCGTGATCGCCTCCTGATTGGTAGCTACTTCGCGGATGGTGCGGCTGATCTCTTCTTCGGTTATCGAATCGAGCGAAGACGTGGCTTCGTCGAACACCAGCAACTGCGGATGCCGCAACAGGGCCCGGGCAATCGAAAGCCGCTGCTTTTCGCCACCCGAAACCTTGACGCCACCTTCGCCGATCAGCGTGTCCAAACCGCGATCTGCGCGGGAAAGCAAACTGTGCGCGGCAGCCTGCTGCAAAACTTCCATGCATTCCTCGTCCGTCGCCTCCGGATTCACGAACAGAAGGTTCTCGCGGATTGAGCCCGAAAACAGTTGCGTGTCCTGGGTCACGAATCCGATCTTTTCCCGGAGCAGATCCAGATCGACGCGCTGCGATGGAATGCCGTTATAAAGAATCTCGCCCGCTTTCGGAGCGTACAAACCCACCAGAAGCTTTACCAGAGTTGACTTCCCAGCCCCCGACGGGCCTACGAACGCGATCGTATCTCCGCGAGCCGCGCTGAATCCGATCTCGTCCAGCGCCAGCATGGAAGAACTCTGATGCTGAAAACTGACCTGCTCAAACTGCAAGGTCATGAGTTCGTCAATGGGTTCCGGATTGGCGGGCTTCGGGTCGCGGGGAGTGTCGAGAATCCGCTGAAAGTTTTGCAGTGAGACTTCCGTTTCGCGATAAATATTGATGACGTTGCCTAACTCCTGCAACGGCGTAAAAATAAAAAACGAATAAATCATCAATGCGAAAAATTGGCCGACGGTGATCTCCTGCCGAAAGATCAGATAGAGCATCAAAAATAAAATGCTGGTGCGCAATGCATTGACCGCCGTCCCCTGGATGAAGCTCAGGCTACGGAGGTACTTCACCTTCATGAGTTCGAGCTTCAGAATCTTTCCCGTAATCCCATTGAGACGCTCCACTTCCTGATGTGCGAGGCCCAAACTTTTCACCAATTCGATATTGCGCAGCGACTCCGTCGTCGAGCCTGCCAGCGCGGTGGTTTCGGCCACAATGGTTTTCTGCATCTTCTTAATCCGCTTGCTCAGCACCGAGCTGATAATTCCCAGCAGTGGAACCGTGATCAGAAACGCGGGAGCAATCGACCAGTGCACGCGGAAGGCGTAAATCATCACAAAAACGATTCCGATGATCGAAATGAAAAGCACATTGATGGCCGCGGTAATAAACCGCTCCACGTCGCTGCGAACTTTTTGCAATTTTCCCAGCGTTTCTCCGCTGCGCTGATCTTCGAACACCTGGTAGGGCAAATCCAGCGAATGCCGGATTCCGTCTGAGTACATTCTCGCGCCCAGCCGCTGCACGATCACGTTCACAAAATAATCCTGGAAATTCTTAGCCACGCGCGAAACGAACGCGACTCCCACTGCCGCCAGCAGCAAAAGTCCCGCCCCGCGGATAAATTGCCCCTGCGTGTACTGGTGATACTTGGTGGCGTAGCTGTCGATTACATGACGGAAGATCAGCGGATCGAGAAGCGAAAAGATCTGGTTGGTGGCCGCCAGCAAGAGAGCGACAACAAAAAGCTTCCAGTACTGCTTCGAATATTGGTAAAGAAGATTCATAGACGTCAGGGCACAAAGTTAACGTAAAGACGCGAGCGATGCGGTTTTAGATGGCGTGCCCGGGTTTTCGATTCAGGAACCACACCGCCCGAAAGGCTCGGGGCAGGTTCAGAAGGCCTCCTTCTTCAGCATCTCTTTCTTCAGCAATTCCAGCGCCTGGGTGAAAGTCAGGTCCGAGGGAACCCGCTTAAAGCCGCTGAAGAGTTCCGTGGAGATGACGGAGATACTTTTCACCAGCAGGATTTTTCCGGTGAAGTGCAAGGTCATGCCTGAAATCTCCCAGAAATTGTCGCCCACCTCCTGCTGCTGAACCTGGAAGCGGCCGCCCCGATCGAGATGTCCGAGAATTCCCCACCCGAACCCGACTGACTTGAAGAGGGTGCCGTCAATGCTGGCAAGGCGGTAACGGACGGCGTCCACCAGCACGAAGCCTTGCATCCCGGTGAGCACCTCTTCGACGCGCGACGGCGGTTGGTAGTGGGGATTCGGTTGGAATTTCAATTTGACCAGGGTGACGCCGGCCCGGCCAATGCCCTCCGAACCCTGTTCTTCTCCTGCGTACTCATACACGAAGGCATCGGGCAGAGCGCGCACGATGCGCATGGTGTGTTCGGCGCTCTCGCGCTCCTGTTCGCGCTTCTTTTGCAGTTCTTCGGGATTGCTGACGAACCGTTCGACGCGCGCCTCTTCGTCCCGGCGCTGTTCGGGCATCAGAGGCTTGCCGTTGTAGGCGACCACCAAGCCGGCCGTAGCATCTTTGGTTTCGACATAGATTCTCGTGGTGGATCCCTTAGGCGTAGTCTTGATGCCGCGAAACAGGAAGCGGGCGGTGTCGTCATTGGCCGCCTTAATTTCGTTCTGCACCGCTTTGCGTACCAGTTCCGCGGGATCATGGTACGACGACACGGTTGGGGGCTGCCCGGCAAAACTAGGGGAGGCGAGCAGCAGAATCCAGATGCTCGTTTGAAAGACGCTGCGCCCGATACGACAGGCGACGGAGTTGCGCAGAATGTAGTTGACGATTGCCATGACCGAATCGTGCCCGTTGATTCCCATCATTAAAAGGATGGTAGCAAACCTGAGGTTCGGTCAGGACGGCGCCATTTCGCGCGGCTGTAACTTCAGGGCCGTAACTTTCTGATGGCGAATGATTTCCGATTGTGCATCCGACCGCAATCGAACAGATGATTTACAATCGGTTCATTCGCGGCGAACAGAGCGCGAGGAAATAGATGGAGGCCAAAGCATGGATGCTCCGCAAACCGGAGAGGGCGCCAACATCGGTAAGTCGGTCGTGATCAAAGGAGAGCTGTCGGGATCCGAAGACTTATACGTGGATGGCAATGTGGAAGGCAAGATTGAGCTGCGCAACCACAGGCTGACGGTGGGTCCGAATGGAAACGTCAAGGCCGACGTCAGCGCCAAGGCGGTGGTGATTCAGGGTAAGTTGGATGGCACGGTGAACGCCTCGGAGCGCGTGGAGTTGCGAAAGTCGGCGGTGGTAACCGGCGATGTGACGGCGCAGCGCATCGCGGTTGAAGAAGGCGCATTCCTGAAAGGGAAGGTTGAGGTTCAAAAAGAGGCCGGGAAGGCGGCACCTGCGTCTTTGTAGGGAATGGCGGAATTATCACACGACCGGGCGCACTAGTCATTCTTGTTTCTATGGCATTGGTTTCTGACAACGTAATGAGATTCTTTCGGAGTTCTTCGAACCAGGCTGCGGGTTCCGCAGTCCCGCAGAAGCTAAGCCGGCGGTCGAGCGGCATGGGGGAGATTTCACGGCTGCTGAAGTCGCAGGAGGGGTTGTGCGTGCTCGACATGGGCTCGACCTCGGCCAACAACATTCGCTTTTTCACCGGCAAGGGACACAAGAGCTACAGCGAAGACTTGTTGCGGTCGTCACTCGACCCGGCGCTGCGCATCCAGGACGACGCAGGAAACTCGGTGGTGGACAGCAAGAAGTTTCTGGAAGAGAACCTGGTATACGCGAACGCTCAGTTCGACGTGGTGCTGTGCTGGAATTTGCCGGATTACATGGAAGAGAGCCTGGTGAAGCCGACCGTCGACCGTTTGTGGTCGGTGATGAAGCCGGGCGGATTCCTGCTGGCGTTCTTTCACACGCGCGACGCGGGCCCAGACTCGATCTGCTATCGCTATCACGTGACCGACACCGACGTGCTGGAGATGCAAGAGGTGAAGTTTGCAGCGCCCGGGCGTCCCGCGGCCGATAAGCAATCCCCGCGGCTGCAGCGCGTATTCAACAATCGGCACATTGAAAACCTCTTCCGTGATTTTGCTTCGATCAAGTTCTTTCTGGCGCGCGATGCCATACGCGAAGTGCTGGTCGTGCGCTAGAGTTTTTCCGATCTTACATTCCGTGGTGCAAGGGCGATTCGTATCAGGGCATGCCTTCAGGCATGCCGTAAGCTTTAGAATGAGTTCGCCTTTAGGCGCCGATCTCTTTACAGGTTGGACACGTCTTCACGTGAGCCAGGCGCGCTTTGTGGGCCTGCTGATACGCTTCCATTTCTTGTTTCTGGTGCTTCCGCTTAGCCTTCTCCGAAAGCTTGGGCTTAACTTCATTGCGGTACAGAAAAGAAGTCCATGCCGCGTGGGCGCGGGTTTCACGATCTTTTAGGCGTTGGTAGGCGGCGCATTCTGATTCGGCCATAGCGTGAGTTGATGATATTCGAAATGCTTGAGTGTAGCTTATGCGAGGCTGGACGGACTCCAGCGTTATCGTTCACAATCGCTGGACTTAAAAGAAAAGCGAGGCTCGATCACGAAATGCACATCATTGATTTTAAGGCTGCCCATGATAGTGACATCCACTGGTGTCTCGAAATCTATATGGACGCTATGCAGCCGCTTGTTGCCGAGCTTTTGCCCGAATGGAATGTGCAAAGATTGAAGTGCTCGTTTGAACAGTCATTCAAGCTGGAGGAAGTCAAAATTATCTTTGACCAAAACAAAAGGGTAGGTTGGATTCAAGAACAAAACCATATCGACAAAGTTGTGCTTGGCCAGATCTACGTGCACGCAGATTGTCGAGGAGGAGGAATCGGAACGGCGGCTATGAAATTGTTCTTGGCAAAGGCCGAAAAGCAGAAGCTGCCCTGTGAATTGTGGGTAATGAAAAACAATCCAGCCCGCCAGTTTTATCTACGATTGGACTTCAAAATTGTCGAAGAAAACGAGACGAAGTACCGGATGATAAGAACCGCATGATGTTGTCCTCAAAAGAATGTTTTCAAAGTGATCCGAACTTCCGGCGGCCTTCTTATTTTCGGCGATCTCTTGCTAAGATGTAGAGTCAGGCATCGGTTCCGCGCGACGTTTTCCCGCCAACCCCGCCAGGTCCGGAAGGAAGCAACGGTAACGGGCTCTTTCGTGTGCAGTGGAGCGCCGGTGCCTGGCTTTTTGTCTCTCCGCCATGTGTGGACCTGCCGGTGGAGCGTCTCGCATCTCGCCCGTCCGAGCCGGAGGTGGCCGGGCGAGGACGCCCGGCTCTCCATCAACAATTCACCGCAACTTCTTCATTATGACTAAGCGTCTTTATTACGATAGTTCTGAAGTCCACGAATTTGATTCGGTTGTCGAAGACGTCGCCCCTGCATCGTCTGAGCAACCGCGCCCGGCGGTCATCCTGCGAGAAACGGCGTTTTATCCCAACAGCGGCGGCCAGGTGCACGATACTGGATGGCTCACGCTAGACGGAGATTGTGGCGCGGGAGGTGGTCGCGCAGAGGACCGCCTGCGCGTCACGGAAGTTGCGGATACGGAAGACGGACGGATTGTCCACTACCTGGAAGCACCGGCGAAGTTGCCGCTCGCAGGCGCAACGGTGCACGGCATCATCGATCGCGAGCGCCGCCGCGACCACATGCAGCAACATTCCGGGCAGCACATTCTCTCGGCGGCTTTTCTTGAGCTCTATCAGATGCCGACGGTTTCGTTCCACATGGGTGACGACTATTGCTCGATCGATCTGTCGGTGCCATCGGTAACTTTAGAGCAGGTTGTCGAAGCGGAGGAGCGGGCCAACCAAATTGTGTTTGAGAACCGTCCACTGCGGGTTCGCTATGTTTCCCGCGCGGAGGCAGAGAAGCTTGGGCTGCGCAAGCTGCCGCCGGCGGAGCGCGACGAGCTGCGTCTCATCGAGGTCGCGGATTTTGATCTGTCGGCGTGTGGCGGAACGCACGTCAACTCAAGCGGGCAGATCGGTTCGATCATTCTTCGGAAAAGTGAAAAAGTGCGGCAGGGAACTCGAGTGGAATTTGTCTGCGGTGCGCGCGCCGTTCGCATGGCGCGGCGCGATTACAGTGCGCTCACTGACGCGGCTGCACTATTCTCGGCGCAACTCTGGGATGTGCCGGAGCAAGTCCGCAAGAGTGTCGAAGAGAACAAGCTGTTGCGCAAGCAAAAGGAAGATGGGCTCGATGAACTCGCCGAGCTTATGGCTTGGGCTGATCTCCGTTCGCAGCCGGAGACGAACGGGCGGAAGATCATCGTGCGAACGTTTCCTGATCGCGACATCGGCTTCGCCAAATTGTTTGCGCAGAAGGCGACGCGAGCGGGTATGCCGGCCATAGCGCTGGTGGCGAGCACGATGGATCCTCCGGGGCTGGTCTTTGCTCAGACCGCTGGGGGCACGTCTGGATCGACTGCTGATATGGGCGCATTACTCAAACAAGCGCTGTCCGCGGTCGGAGGCCGCGGTGGTGGAAGCCGCGACTTCGCCCAGGGCGGAGTTCCGGCAGGCTCGCGTATCAACGTTGAGCAGCTTTTGCGCGAGGCAGCGGGTACAATCGGAACCTGATCCCTACGGCAGTGAGGTGGCCGGGCGAGGACGCCCGGCTCTCCACAAGTAAGTTCACGCCATGCTGGAACCGCGGCTGATACTCGTATATTTATTGCTCAAACTGGGCGTGGCGGCAGCCTTGTCGAGCGCGCTCGTCCGCTCCAAGGAATTCAAGAGTCTGATTTTCCGGGAGCACCGCGCAACCCGGCACAAGATTTATCTGGCGCTGTGGATGGCGATCCCCATCGCGCTCGGCGTCTGGATACGATTAAACGTAAAAAGCTTTCTCTCTGGCGACCTGTCGCTGGAAACAGCGGTGCTTCTGGGCGTGATCGGAGGGCGCCTGTCGGGAGGAATCGGCGGGGCGCTGATGTCGCTGCCCGCAGCGTTGCATGGCGAGTGGGCCGCCATGCCGTTGAATGTGTTTGCCGGAATTATTGCCGGTTGGTTGCGCCGGTTCGCGCCCGAGCAGGAAGATATCTGGTCGTTCTCGCCGTTCATCGATCTCACCCTCTATCGCATGATTCGCCGTAATCTGCCGCGGCCGCGCGTGTTCGATTGGCAGATCGCTTTTTTCGCGACCATCGTGGGTTTGCGTTTTTTGCAGACGGAAATCTGGCGCTTCTGGCCGAGTTCCATCTTCAGCCTGGAAAGCCCGGGCCTGTGGATGCAGGGCGCACGCGGAACTCCGTACGACTATTTCGTGGAGTGCCTGATCTACCTGAGCGTGGTCATGGTGGTGGGGACGGAACTGAAAATCTTCAACAGCGTCCGCATCCAAATCAAATTGGAAGAGCAGGAACGGCTGCTATTGCAGGCGCGCATGGCGGCGTTGCAGAATCAAATCAACCCCCATTTTCTATTCAACACGCTAAATTCCATTTCGTCGCTGGTGCGCTTCGATCCCGATACGGCGCGGGAAATGATCGTGAAACTCGCTACCATTCTTCGCCGCCTGCTGCACACTACGGATTCGTTCGTTCCACTACGCGAGGAAGTGGAGTTCATCGACAACTATCTGGATATTGAAGTCGTACGTTTTGGACGGGACAAACTCAAGGTGGTCAAGGATCTCGATCCGGCGTCTCTTGAAGCCATGGTTCCCAGCATGTTGCTGCAGCCGCTGGTCGAAAACTGCATCAAGCATGGGCTTGCTCCGCAGGTGGAGGGCGGCAGCATCACGCTGCGCAGCCGGGTGATCAAGTCGCGCCTGGTGGTGGAGGTCGAAGATGATGGCGTCGGCATGGGAGCTGCTCAACTGCTCGAGCAACCCGATGGTTTTGGGAGTGGCGGCATCGGCATGGCCAACGTTGCCGAGCGTTTGAAGGTTCTCTACGGCGATGCCGCGAAGATGATGATCGAAAATCGGGAAGGCGGTGGCACTCTGATCCGATTACGGCTGCCCATTCTGCCTAACCCCGAAGAGCTAATGACGACTTCGACGATTGCTCCAGCACCCTTCGGTAAAAATCTTCGTAAAGCGGAATAATCCTGCTGGAACAATATTTTGCCTGGGCAGCGGCCCGTGCCCGTTTCCCCATGCTACGCAAAGCCGATTCATCGCTCAGGAGATCGATGGCATAGCGCGCCATGGTTTCCACGTCGCCCACGTCGGCCAAGAATCCGCTCACGCCATGCTCGATTACTTCCGGCACTCCTCCGGTACGCGTGGCGATTGGGACAACTTCACAGGCCATTCCTTCAAGTGCCGCCAATCCGAAGGATTCGAGTTCACTCGGCATCAGCATCACGTCTGACATGGCCAGCTTTTCCCGGACCTGATCCTGTTTCCCAAGAAACAGCACATGCTCGTGAATGCCCTTTTGCACCGCCAGCCATTCCGCCTGGGAACGATCGGGCCCGTCGCCAATCAGCAACAGCTTGGAGGGAATCTTTTTCCGCACACGGTCGAAAATTTCGATCACGTCCAGGACACGTTTCACGGGGCGGAAGTTGGAAAGGTGCACCAGCAGCCGTTCGTCATTGGAGACATACTCAATCCGTTTCTCCATCCACTCCGGTTTGCGCAGGTAGTCGTCGCAGTTCACGAAATTCGGGATCACTTCGATGTGGTTCTTGATGTCGAAAATATTCAGAGTGCGGTTGCGCAAATACTGCGAGATGGCGGTGACGCCGTCGCTCTGCTCGATGGAAAAACGCGTAATCGGAAGATACGAGCGGTCAAGCCCGACCAGCGTGATATCGGTGCCGTGCAGGGTCGTGACAAACGGCAGATTGCGCCGCGGCGGAGTTGCCGCCAGCATCTGCTTGGCCAGCATCGCGCTCACCGA
>JBEKXC010000092.1:0-16926 GCA_049512435.1 Terriglobales bacterium
CGGATTCCGGCGGGCGCCGACGTGGCCGTCAACATTCCCGGTTACGGTTATTTCGGACGCGAGCCTTACTCCTACATTTCTCGCACCGAGACTCGCTACCAGTTCACCGACAATTTTTCCTGGAGCATCGGACGGCACAACACCAAATTCGGAGGCGACTTCAACTATCTCCCGCTCACCGCGACCTTCACCGTGAACTATGGTGGCGTGTACGACTTCGGCAGTTTCAGTTCCGCCGCGCTTGGCTTCGCTTGTTCGCCTACGACCATCCCGTCTTGTCCAAGCACACTTCCTTCGTTCCCCAACCTCTCGCCCGTGCAAGCCTACGGAGCCGGCCTCCCCGGGGACTTCGTCCAGGGCCTGGGCAGTCCCAGCGACTCATTTTCCAACAAGCCCCTGGGCGTGTTCTGGCAGGATTCCTGGCGCGTACGGCACAATCTCACGTTGAACTATGGTTTGCGTTACGATGTGGAGTTTCCCCCAACGTTCCCGCCTCCGACGGGGCTCGATCTAACCGCTCAAACCGGATACAACTTCCTGGGACTGCAGAAGGGCATCCAGATCGACAAGAAAAATGTTCAGCCTCGCCTGGGCATCGCCTGGGATCCTAAGGGAGACGGCAAGACCGTGATTCGTGCTTCGTTCGGGGTGTTCTTTGACCATCCCTTGCTCGGCCTCTATTTCCTCGGCCAAGCCTCCGACGGCTCAACCAGCGGCCAGTTGGCATTTGGCGGCACCGGCCTATGCAGCAACCCAACCGGCAACGGCAATCCAGCAAACCTCAATGCGATTCCGATCTTTCAGGGCTTGCCCATCAACTCAATTTCGGGGCCCTGCGCTGTCTCCAACAACCCCGCTGTCGCCAATGGACTCGGGTATCTCCCGAACCAGCAGCAGTTCCAAGCGCTCAACTTCCCGCAATCAGAGTTCCTCAACCAGAATTATCTCAACCTGGCCCAAGGGACTTTCCTGCCACTCGCCTTCCAGCCCTTCGGCTATCCGCAGGCGAAGAACTTCGTTTACGCTTACTCGCAGCAAGCAAACCTGACCATCGAGCGCGACCTCGGCGATGGCTTCGCCTTCAACTTGGGCTACAACTTCAACGGCGGCCGGCACCTCTACCACCCCATCAACGCCAACCCCATTCGTGGCGATTTGATGACTGCCAATTTCTTCGCGGCGTCCTTCGACGCAACCAATGCGGGCCAAACTCCTCCCAGCAGCCCGTTCACGGTCAGCGGGTGCAATCCGACTGGCGCTCCGCTCCCCTACGTCGACCCCTCCCTGGTCAACTATTTCCGTCCCGGCGGGCTGAATCCTTCCATTGCCGCGGCATTCTATATAGGGGGCAACGCCGCTTGCGTGGCGCAGGCGCAGGCTCTTCTCGCCACCCTCCCCCACTTCAACACCAATTGCAATCCCACCCCGCCGACGTTTTCCTATTCCGGCTGCGTCCCCTTCGGAGACATGGATGCCAACTACTCCAACGGCAGCTCGGTCTATCACGGCCTGACCGCCAATCTCCGCAAGCGTTTCAACAACCACTACGAATTCCTGGCTTCGTACACCTGGTCACATGCGATCGACGATTCCACCGACCTGCAGTCCACGCTCACACCGCAGGACAGCTACTTCCCGAGCGCGGATCGTTCCACGTCGCTATTTGATCAGCGCCACCGTTTCGTCTTCAGCGGTGTCTACCAGTCGGGCAAACTCAGCGGCGGCGGCTTCGTCAGCAAGTTCTTCAGCAATTGGACGTTCGCCCCTCAGATCGAACTCAGCTCCGGGCGGCCCTTCAACATCATCACCGGCAATGACGACAACTTCCAGTTGTCGTCCCTCACCGGGCGGCCCAACACCTTTGTAAACCCCGCTTGTACGGCGATCGGCTACGCTCCAGTCCAGTCGAAGTTCTCTCCCACCGGAGTTTTCCAGGAACCTTGCATCCTCGACTACAACGGTAAGATCGGCCCCGCCGGCCTCGCCTCCCTCGACGGCAATCTCGGCCGCAACGCCGGCATCACCCCGTGGACGGTCTTCAACGATGTGCGCTTCGCCAAACGCATCTCTTTCAGCGAGCGCTACAACATGGATTTCATCGCCGACATGTTCAACATCGCCAACGTGTACAACGTGGCCGCCGTCAGTCCGCTCTTTACCAACGCCGGCCAGGCCACCGCCGCCTACGACCCGCGCCAGTTCCAGTTCGCCTTGAAATTGAACTGGTAAGATTAAAGACTAAAGTTGTACGGGTCGTGGAGGCTGGCAGTTTGCTGAAGAACTCGGTTTCGTACATGCGCGTTACGAGAACATTGCATGCCCTAGTCGCGCTGCTGCTGTTTTCCACTTACTCGCTCGCCGAGAGCGGAGCCGTTACCTATAAAGAGCATTGTTCCGCTTGCCACGCTGCCAACGGAGCGGGTGACACCATGCTCGGCAAGAACATGAATCTGCGCCCACTCGCTTCGCCCGAAGTGCAGAAACAATCGGATGAAGAGCTCTTCGCCATTACCGCCAAGGGCAAAAAGGGAATGCCTGCCTATGATCGCAAACTCTCGAAACAGCAGATTGGCGACGTGGTCAAATACCTGCGGACGCTGAAGAAATAGCTGCGGCCGCAGCAGCGAGTTTGGCAAAAGAAAAGCCGCAGCAAGTCTGCGGCTGTCCTCTCGTTTTAATCGTGCGCCGTATCGCCGGATTACTTGTTCTCTGCCTTGTCCTTGGCGATGCTCCTGCTGATCCGGTTCTGCTGGCGATTGATCCCTCTCTGCTCGGCCTTGGTGAGATGGCCGTTGTTCTTCGCCATGTCTCTCTGTTCACGGTTCTGCACACTGGCCTCGCGCTTCTCGAGATTGGCGGTTTGCCCCGGGGTCAACGTCCCGTTTTTAACGCCATTGCCAATGCGTTGTTGCTGGTTTTCCTCACGGCTGTTTACTTGATTAACGCGCGGATGGCCAGGATCGACAACGCCAGGGCCGGCGCCCGAAGTTGAGGTTTGAGCAGAAGCGGAACCTGCAAGCATAAGTCCCCCGACTGCCAGGATTAACAGTGAGTTGGTCAATTTGTTGTTCATGTGGATGGAAACCCCCCGACGACAGATTAGTTGCGAAGGGGGCCAAATGACGAGGTTACCCAAGTGATAGCCCGCAAGTTACCCTCTTAAGCTTGCGTCATGACCTTGCGTTAGAAACCTTGTGTTATAAGAACGACCGGCACTCCCCTGAAAGACATCGCCACTACTCGGGGCGATAGCCGCTGCAATCCAATACTGGCAGTCGAGGATACTTGGCAAACCGCGAGTCCTCAAACGAGAGTTCGCACATAAAGAAAAGCGCCCCGCGATCGGACTCGACACGGCGCGCATGCTGGCAGTTCTGGCAAAGGCCTGGGTTGGGACTTATCTGCTTGTAGTCGGTTTCAGAGGACATAGTCATAGGATGAGGATAAGGATGAGGATGAGGACCATTCGGAGCGCTACTGCTGCCGCCCCGCCAGGATCTCGTAAACCGGCTTGTTGTCCGCAAACACACGCCACTCCATCACCTTGCCGCCACGAATGACCGCCTTCCAAGCCGCGGGCGTCCGCCATGACGCGCCGTCTATAGTCCCGCCTGCCTCCCCCACCGCTAACACCAGGCTGTCTTCCACCAACAAACAGTCGGTGTGAATCCAATAGTCCGGACACATCGCGAAGTAGCCGTGCCATCCAGCCGCCATCGATGTAGCGCTGTGTACCCGGTTCCCCACCGAGTCAACGAAGAGATGATCGGTCGTCATCAGCGCCGTCAAGGATTTTACGTCGTGATTATTGATGGCAAGTACGAATTGCTTGAAAGTGTCGGCTGCGTTCCTTATTTTTACCCGATCAGACATGTGCAGGAGAAAGTTTAGCAGCCGGACCTGTAAGTTGAGGCGCTAAACGGGCGTGAGCGAAGCCGGGGTCCCCGACACGCGCGGTTTTCGCGTGGCGGGGTGGAGGAGCGGGAGCCCGTTGCCGAAATCCCGAGCGCAGCCGAGGGACCCCTCCCCTCCAGTGCTTTGTGGCAGCCGGACCTGTAAGCCGAATTCTGTCCGCAACATGAATGCTGCGGGACGGTCATTCCTCTGGGCCACGCATTGCTGCGGGGCTCAAGCGACCTACCCGGAGGTTGTGGCGCGCCGAGCCAGCACGCGTTACCGGCAAAGCCCGAAGGCTTACCAGGAAATCCCTCCCTATTTGGTCTTGCTCCGTGTGGGGTTTGCCCTGCCCGCCGCATTACTGCGCCGGCGGTGCGCTCTTACCGCACCTTTTCACCCTTACCTGGGCCTTGCGGCCCGGGCGGTATGTTTTCTGTGGCACTTTCCGTCGAACCGGCTTGAACCGGCCCTCCCGGACGTTATCCGGCACACTGCTCTGCGGAGTTCGGACTTTCCTCCCACCTTGCGGCGAGCGACCGTCCGGTCCGGCTGCCAACCCATCCATTATAGTGCAGGCGATAGTGCAGGCGGATCGTGCAAGGCGGCTGGCGCAGTCAGAGAATGCCGCAGTACGCTGCCCACCCGATGGCGCGTTCTCTCACTCCACCTCTTTGGGCGCGAGAAGGAACGTGTATGTCAGCACGGCCAAGCCAACCAGCAACGGAATCAATCCGGCGAGATAGACCGGCTCGTCGCTCACCAGCCCACGCAGAAGCGCCATTACACCGATACCGACGACGGCGGTGATCAATCCGCCTAGCTTCATGCCTTCGAGGCGGCGTTTTGTAATGTTCTTATTCTGTTCCCGCATTAGTTCAATCGCGGCCTTGGCACCCTCGCCTGAGCTCTCCGCGATTTTTTTCAGCGTTTCGCTTCTGTAGTATTCTTCTCTCTCTTTGCGGCGCGCATCGGACCATGCGGCGACGGACAGGAAAGAGAATAGTGCAATGCTTCCTATGACGGGAATCGCGACTGCTACAACCGCGACGCTGTTGCCATCCACATCGAATGCCATTGTCAGCTCCTTGAAGTTCTTCTGCTTTCGTGAGGCTGCTTTCGATCAGTAGGACCAGCCTCCCGCAGTTCCGGTTGCACTTTTTTCGTCCCGGTGCCATTTTTTAAAATAATGCAACCGGCTGCAACGGCGATGTGTCCTACCCCTTGAGGCAGAGTCCAGAGTGAGAATGACGTGAGCGCCAGCGACGATCAGGCCGATGTCGAAAAAGTGCTGGCGGGCGACGTTTCCGCCTTTGAAGGAATCGTCAGTCGTTGGCAGGGGCCGCTGATCAACCTGGCCTACCGCTTCTGCCACGATCGTGGCCGCGCTGAGGAGATGGCTCAGGAGGCTTTTCTGCGCGCCTACCGCGCGCTCAGCCAGTGGCGCAGGGATGCGGTTCTTTCCACTTGGCTCTTCGCGCTGGCAACCAACCTCTATCGTTCGGAGCTGCGCCGCATACCGGCACGAGCTATGTCTGTTTCGCTCGACGACATTGCCGAGCCGCCGGACGCGCGCGCCTCCGATGGAGGCCTCGAAGATCATGATCGGGATTTGGCGGTGCGGCGCGCGGTTCTCGCTCTGCCGGCAAAATACCGCGAGGCACTGATTCTTTTTTACTTTCACGACATGGACGTCGCCACCGCGGCGCGAAGCCTCGGCCTACCAGAGGGTACGGTCAAGGCGAGATTATTTCGCGGACGGGAAATCTTGCGCAGTAAACTTCCGCAGTTGTTGGCTGTTCCGCGCCTGAAGGAGGCTTGATGAAACGCCTGATTGGACGATTGATGGGAAACGACGAGGGCGAGATTAATCGCATTCTTTCGCGTGAGGATGAAATTCTCCCGTCGTCGGGCTTTACCGTTTCTGTCATGGATGCAGTTCGCCGCGAAGCTGCGGCACCGCCGCCGATCCCGTTCCCCTGGAAGCGCGCTTTGCCCGGCCTCGTCGCCGCGGGCTTCGCGCTGGCACTGGTTCTCAATGCTGTAGTTGTGGCCATTGCGCAGGCGGGCAAAGCGGCAGCTCCACAGTTTTCCGCGCTCTTGCCGTCGTCCTTACCGCCGGCGATGCCGCCCATCTTCCATGGGGGCATCGAGTCTGCGGCGATTTGGACCGCACTGGCTCTGCTGGCGGCACTCGTTTCCGTAACACTCTCGATGCGTCTTGCTTCTGGCAGGGTATGAGGGTTGCTAGTGGAGAGCCGGGCGTCCCCGCCCCGCTGCCCGACTGGATCAGCGAGACACCCGTCGCTCCACATAACGCCCTCACACTGTGAACCCTGCCTGCGCGGCCCCGTCCGCCTCGTCCTGCTAAACTCATTTGGAGAAGCCCTGCTTCCGCAGTCCGGAATTGCGTTGAGACGCAACTGCGGTCGAAAGCGCAGGTCGTCGACTAATGAATATCACCGAGGCCATCAAGATCGCGTTCCTGTCGTTGTGGGCGAACAAACTGCGCTCCGCGCTCACCTTGCTTGGCGTAGTAATTGGAGTTGCCGCCGTGATTGCCGTGGTCACTTTCGTCAACGGCATCAATGGCTACGTGGCCACGAAGATTTTCAATCTCGGCGCCGACGTTTTCATCGTGTTCAAAGTTTCACCCGCCGTCACCAACATCGACAAATTTCTCGAGGGTGAAAAACGCAAAGATCTGACGACGGAGGATTATGAAGCCGTCCTCGCAGCCTGCAAGCATTGCGAATGGGTTGGAGTCCAGCTGCGCAACGACAGCGGACATGTTAAGTACGCCGAGCAGTCCATCAGCGATACCATCGTTCGGGGTATGACGCCCTCGATGGTGCCGATTCTCGATATCGACCTCACCGCCGGGCGCATGATCAACGATGTCGATGTGCGTAACAAGTCGGCCGTGGTCGTCGTCGGACCAGACATCGTGGATAACCTGATGCCCGGCATGGATCCGATTGACAAGGAAGTCCGTATCGACGGCTGGGTCTATCGTGTGATCGGCGTCGGCAAACGCAAAGGCAAGACGCTTGGCCAGAGCATGGATAACTATGCGATCATGCCCATCACCGCGTTCCAAAAGCAGAATGGTTCTCATACCAGTGTCCGAATTTCGGGCAAGGCGGCGGCTAGCGGCGCCGGATTCGAGGAAGCGATGGACGAAACGCGTGCCGTCCTGCGTGCCCGCCGCCACGTCCACCCCGGCGACGAAGATAATTTCGACATCGAGACCAACGATAGCCTGCTGAGTATCTGGTCGAACTTCAGCGGCACCTTCTTTTACGCCATGATTGGAATCGCTGCCATCTCGCTGGTCGTCGGCGGCATCGTGATCATGAACATCATGCTGGTTTCGGTGACGGAGCGGACGCGGGAGATTGGCATCCGCAAAGCCATGGGCGCGCGCCGGAGCGACATCCTGCTACAGTTTCTGATCGAGTCCGTCGCCCTGGCTCTGCTCGGCGGCGCGATCGGCGTGCTCTTCGGCATTACCGTCGCCAAGGGCGTCACGCTCGCCATCGGCATGCCCTCAACCATCAAACTCTGGGCAGTCGTGGCGGGAGTGCTGGTGGCGGCGAGCGTGGGTATTTTTTTCGGCGTCTATCCCGCGAAACGAGCGGCTGTGCTGGACCCCATCACTGCGTTGCGGTTTGAAACGTAAGAAAGGCTTAAGAAATACATTTTCTCGGCGCACTCCGCGTCTCGACGGTGAATAGGTTGTGAACCAATGCTAGTCAAAGGCGAATTCGGCGAAGGCCTGAAAATGGCGGTCGAGACAATCCGCAGCAACAAAATGCGCTCGTCGTTGACCGTGCTCGGCATCGTGATTGGAGTCGCCGTCGTTATCGGAATTTCGTCGATCGTGCGCGGCCTGAATGACAACGTAAGCCAGGTCATCACCAGCCTCGGTTCCAATATCATTTTCGCTTTTCACCTTGAGCCCTTCACCTTCGGACGCCCGACAGAAGAGATGCGTACTCGCAAGGAACTGACCTTCGACGACGCCATGGCCATGCAGGATCTGCCGCACGTGAAAGCCGTCAGCGCCGTCGTGCAATACGTGCGGCCGGAACTCGGCGTTGGCACTTACTCCGTCAAATACAAGGACCGCAAGGCTAAGCAGACCATTCTTGAAGGCGACAGCAGTTCCTACAAGGATGTCATTGACATCTCGCTCGACTCCGGCCGCTGGTTCAGCGATATCGATGAAGAGCGCCGCGCTCCGGTTATTGTTCTCGGCCACGATACCGCGCAAGAACTTTTCCCGAGTGAGCAGCCGCTCGGCAAGGAACTGAACATCGAAGGCCAGTTGTTTACCGTGATCGGTGTGGAGAAGATCCGGAAGAGTGTGTTCGGCGGAGGAAAAAATCCCGATGACAACAAAGTCTCATTCCCGCTGACCACTTTCCGCAAGTTGCATCCCGAACTGAAGCAATACTGGATCATGGTCAAGGCCACCTCGCACGACGACATGCCCAAAGCCATGGACGAAATGCGCGAACTGCTTCGCCGCCGCCGGAAGGTCCCCACCGACAAGCCGGATAACTTCGCCATCTTCACACAAGACTCGATTTCCGACGTGTGGAATCAGATCACGGGCATGATTTTCATCTTCATGTTCGCGGTCTCGAGTGTCGGCTTGATCGTTGGCGGCGTCGGAGTCATGAACATCATGCTGGTTTCGGTGACCGAGCGCACGCGCGAAATCGGAGTGCGCAAAGCCATGGGAGCCCGCAAACGCGACATCCTCGTGCAGTTCACCCTCGAAGCCGTCATGCTCACGGCCGTCGGCGGAGTGATCGGACTGGCCCTGGGCGCTCTAATCACTGCGATCGTCCCGGTCGCGTTTCCATCGCTTCCGGCCACCATGTCCGTGGATTGGTCGATTTTCGCTTTTGTCGCCTCAGCCGCGGTCGGACTGGTCTTTGGAATTTATCCCGCGTGGAAAGCCGCCAATCTCGATCCGATTGAGTCGCTGCGCTACGAGTAACATACTGTTAATGCCACCATTGACAGCAAGAGCAATACTCGAAGCTGTGGCTGTGATTGGAACTATCTGCTGTTTGTTTTTCTATTTCCTGTGCGCTCTCTCCCTGGCCAGCTTCCTCGCCGACAGACGCAAGAAACTCAAGCAGGATCCATTGCCCGAAAGCGAGTTACCTCCCGTTTCCATCCTCAAGCCCTTGAAAGGTGTCGATCCCGGAATGTGGGAGAGCTTTTGCACTCATTGTGAACAGGAATATCCCCAATACCAATTGATCTTCGGAGTCAGCGATCCCAGCGATCCCGCCATCGAAATCGTGCGTAAGCTAAAAGCAAAGTATCCCCACCTTCCGATTGAACTGATCATGTGTGATCGCGTTCTGGGGACGAATATCAAAGTCAGCAACCTGGTACAGATGCTTCCCGCCGCACGCTACGAACTTCTCCTCGTGAATGACAGCGACGTTCGTGTCCCGTCGGATTATTTGCGCAAGGTGATCGCGCCGTTCGCTGATGCTTCTGTCGGACTTGTGACCTGTCTTTATCGTGGATGCGCTGCCCCCACCCTCGGCTCACGCCTGGAAGCGCTGGGCATTGGCACCGACTTTGTGCCCGGAGTTCTAAGCGCAAGGTTTCTCGAGAAAGGATTGCACTTTGGATTAGGTTCGACGTTGGCGTTCCGTCGCCGCGACCTCGAAGCTATCGGCGGCTTCGAAGCACTGCTCGACTATCTCGCCGACGACTATGAACTCGGCCGGCGCATTGCCGCCAACGGAAAGCGAATCGAACTGAGCGCCGCAACCGTCGTCACATTTCTGCCCGCTTATACGCTGCGGCAGTTTTTCCGCCATCAACTGCGCTGGTCCCGAACCATTCGCGACGCCCGCCGTTGGGGATACGCCGGATTGCTTTTCACCTTTGGTTTGCCGTGGGCCTTGGCAATGTTACTGGCGGCTCACCTGGCGCCGTGGGCCGGCGCATTATTCATGCTGACGCTGGCCGCCCGGCTGGCGACCGGGGCGATTGCCGCGGTGGTTGTGCTGCGCGACTTCCGGATTTTCCGTCATGATGGGTTCCGCAACATTCTCTTGCGAGACCTTGTGGCACCCATCATCTGGGCCGCAGGTCTTATGGGCAACCGCATCCACTGGCGAGGCGATGTCTTCGATCTGAAAGATGGCCGCCTGAGCCGAGAGTAGGTTAGAGGTTAGAGGTTAGAGAGGTAGACCTTTGCAATCTAACCTCTGACCTCTGACCTAAGAAGTTGTCGGCTGATTAGAAAAAATAGTCTTGCCGCCGCGGCGCGCAACTACATAGCGCATCAGTCCCCGAAGCGCCGGCGGATCATCCTCTTCTGCCCACAAAAAAACGCGGTGCTCACCATTCCACATCTCGACAAACGATGCCTGTGTCTCGAAGACTCTCGGCGCTCCCGGAAATTGCGTGCCGTACCACATGTTTCCGCCCGGCTCGCGCAAACTGTGCAACGGGATCCCTGTGTAGAAATTCAGCGTGGACGCATTCTCATACAGCCCTATCACGACGATCTGATCGCCCGGCTTGTACTGCTCGCGTATTGCCATCGCCAGATCTTTCGAAGAAAGTATCGGCGAGAAGATGCCAAACGCAATCCGTACGCATGCCAGCACGACCACCATCATCGCTACCAGCGCGACATTCCCCGCCCCCGCCCTTCCGCGACGGCGCAAAATCCAGTTAGCGAGAGTGCCCAGCAAAAACGCGAGTGAAAAACCGAACAACGGCACCCGGAATGCCCCCATCGCCTGCGGCGTCAAATCCAGAAAGTGCCCAAAGGAGAGCGCATAGTCCCGCGGATTCTTCCGCAGCAGGTCCGAGAGGTCCGTGCCTGGAGCGGGTGCCTTCGAAAAAAAGAGCAACGAGAAACCGACCACCGCGATGCTGACGCCGAACGCAAGCAACACCGCCGACGAAATCCGCCCGTTGCGCCGTTCGCGGCTTTCCGCAGCCGATGCTCTCTCCCGCTGCAGCCACCCGCCCACCAGCAATGCCAACCCCGGAATCGCCGGGATCGTGTAGTATTCCTGCCGCGTCGAGAGGCTGAAGAAACCCACGATCACGATGTTCCACAAGAAAAACATCAAATACGCGCGCTGCCGTCGCGTCATCTGCGTGCAGAACTCGCGCCACCGCCGCGGCACCTCCTGCAGCGACTGCGGAAGAAACACGGTCCATGGAATCAGCCACAAAACCAGCAGCGCCCAGAACAGCAGCAGCGGAACCGTGTCATAATCGCGCGGCACGCGCCGGTTCAGGAAACGCAGGATGTGCTCATTGACAAAGTAAAACCACAGAAATCCGCGCACATTCCCCTGCGTCGGATTTCGCAGCGCCGCCAGAATATGCCACGGCGCGGCGATGGCCAGAAACACGAGCGTGCTTGAAACCAAACGCAGCTTGAGCAAGTGCCGCAAATTCCCCGTCAGCAGCAGGTAAAGCCCGATCGCTCCTATGGGAAACACAAGACCGATCAGTCCCTTGGTCAACACGTTGAGCGCACATACCGCGGCGAGCCCCCAACAGGTCCAGCGTGTCGGTTGCGGTTGTTCTAACGACACCAGAAAAAGCCAGAACGTCAGGGTAAGCCACAGACCTACCGCCACGTCTGGAATCAGGAAGCGCGTAAAAAGAAAAGGCCCAAGCGCGCTTGCCAGCACCAGGCCGGAATCGAAGCCGCCTTCGCTGCCCAAGGCCCAGCGCCCCAAACCGTACGTGGAGAGAATCATCGCCAACACGCCCAGCATCAGCGGCAGCCGCGTGCTCCACTCGCTGACGCCAAACAGCGTGTAGCTCGCGGCCACGCCCCAATACATCAGCGGAGCTTTTTCCAGATAGCGGATGCCATTGGCGTACAACGTCACCCAGTCATGCCGTTGCACCATTTCCCGCGCCGCCTCGGCATGAACTGTATCCGCATCATCGAGTAAAGCGGGTCGCGAGAGTCCGGCCATATAGATGACCGCCCACAGCGAAATCAATGCCAGCACCGAAATCCGCCAGTCCGAAAGCAACCGGTTCGGACGCGTTATTGTCGGACAATTTGCTGTCGGAAGTGTCGTTGTCCTCGGCGCCAATGCCGGATGGATCTCGGTCTCAATTGTCGGTGGCTCGAGATTGCGCGCAGCGCTGCGATTCATCGTGGAATTCTTTATTATACGGGAGCGGCCTCAGTCCGCGGCAACACCGCGGGCAGCATGTTCGCCCGCCACTTCTCGATAAATCTCAAGGATTCTTGACACCGAAGCAGTCCAAGAAAATCGCTGCGCTTGTTCATAGCCGCGTTGTTTCATCTGTGTGCGCATAGCCGGATCAAGGAGCACGCGCTGCAACGCTCGTCGAATCTCGAACACGTTTTCCGGGTTCACCAGCAACGCCGCATTCCCCGCCACTTCCGGCAGGCTCGAAGTGTTCGAAGTGACCACCGGAGTTCCGTGGGCCATGGCTTCGAGCGGCGGCAGTCCAAATCCTTCATAGAGCGATGGAAATACAAAGATCTCGGCGACATCATAAAAAATGCGCAGCACTTCGATGGGCACGAATCCGAGAAAACGCACATCATTCTGCACTCCGCTACGCACCACCGTGCGTCGCAGTCGGGGATGGCTCGAGAGATCGTCTCCGATGATGATCAGTTTCAGGTCCGGAAACTGCTGCTCCTTCAGTAGTTCGTTCTTCAGCGACGAAAACGCTTCGATGATGCGCACCACATTCTTGTGTGGCCGGATCGCGCCCGCATAAAGAATGAACGGATAGTTCACCAGATAGCGTTGGGCAATCAATTCGCGATCCGCTTCGGTGGCATGGCCGCGCAGAAAGCGTTCGTCAATGGCGTTGTATACGACCTCGACGTGGTCGTCAGGAATGGCCAGCAATTTTTCGATTTCATTCTTGGTGAATTGTGAAACCGCGATCACGCGCGCCGCCTTGCGCAACACGCGCCGCGTCAGGTAAAAGTGCAGGCTGCGCCGCAAACTGGAGGCGTCGCGTGATCCATACATGTGCTCCAGCAGGTCGTGCACGGTCAGAACGTAAGGACAACCGAGCCCCCGCGGAATCCAGAACAGATGCGGAATGTGAACCAGATCGCACTTCAGGCGCCGCACGATCGCCCGGAAATCGAGGGTCCCTCGCAGCGTGTCATCGCCCTCGGCCAGCGCCACTGCGTGGAAGTTCGACGGCAGCGCCCCACACTCCGCCACCCTGTCCGACGATCCAATCAGGAAATATTTGCTCTCGCGGTCGAGGCGCGCCAGCGTGCGGACCACGTTCCTTATATAGGTGCCAACCCCGAATTCCGTCATGCGACGGATGTCGATGGCTACTTTCACGAATGGAATTTAACCACAGAGACCACAGAGGAACACAGGGAATTCGCGGATGATTGATAGATTTGCCATCCTGAGCGCAGGGTAATAGATAGATTTGCCATCCTGAGCGCAGGGTAATAGATAGATTTGTCATCCTGAGCGCAGCAGAACGATTCGCGAAGCGGATCATTCTGCGGAGTCGAAGGACCCCTACCCCCGGCACATTCCCGTGCGCGTAGGGACCCTTCGCTGCGCGAGGATGACAAATTGTAAGACCGTTACGCCCTGACCTCCGCTTGCGCCCGCGCGCGTCGCTCGGCATATAGCGGAAACTCCTCCGCCATCCCCAGCACCTGCTTGCGGATTTTCCCCAGCACCGCAGCGTCCGTCCGATGATCAAGCGCCTCCGCGATCCAGTGCGAAATCTGCCGCATCTCCGATTCTTTCATGCCGCGCGTAGTCACCGCCGGCGAACCAATGCGAATGCCGCTAGGCTTCATCGGCGGATTCACATCAAACGGAATCGCGTTCTTATTCACCGTAATCCCGGCCTCACCAAGAGCTTTCTCCGCTTCGCTCCCCAGCATGCCTTTCGCGAACACATCCACCAGCATGAGGTGCGTGTCCGTTCCGCCGGACACGATGCGATAGCCATCGGCCGCCAGCGTTTCGGCCATCACCTTCGCATTGGCCACAACCTGCCGCGCGTACTCGCGGAAGCTAGGTTGCGACGCTTCGAGGAAGCACACCGCCTTGGCGGCAATAATGTGCACCAGCGGCCCTCCCTGCATTCCGGGGAAGACCGTCTTATCGATTTCCTTCGCAAATTCCTGCTTGCTCAGAATCATGCCCGAGCGCGGCCCGCGCAGCGTCTTGTGCGTGGTCGAAGTCACGATCTGCGCGTGCGGTACCGGCGATGGATGCGCTCCGCCCGCCACCAGTCCCGCGAAGTGCGCCATATCGACCAGATAGAGTGCGCCAACTTTGTCCGCAATCTGACGCATGCGCGCAAAATCAATAATCCGCGGATAAGCGCTGCCGCCGCCAATAATCAGCTTCGGACGCTCCGCCGTAGCGATCTTTTCCAGGTCGTCATAATCGATCGTCTCGGTTTCCCTGGTCACGCCGTACGGAACGATCTTGTAAGTCTTGCCCGAAAAATTCAGAGGATGCCCATGCGTAAGGTGCCCGCCATGAGCCAGATTCAAGCCAAGAATCGTGTCGCCAGGCTGCAGCACCGCCGCGTAAGCGGCTTGATTGGCCTGCGATCCCGAGTGCGGCTGCACGTTGGCATGCTCCGCGCCAAAAAGTTTCTTGACCCGCTCGCGCGCCAGATTTTCGACCACATCGGTAAACTCGCATCCGCCGTAATACCGCTTGCCGGGATACCCTTCCGCATACTTGTTGGTAAACACGGACCCGGCAGCCTCCAGCACCGCCTCGCTGACAAAGTTTTCCGAAGCAATCAGCTCCAGCCCTTCATGCTGGCGGCGAACTTCGTTGTCGATAGCGTTCGAAATCTCAGGATCAACTTCATAGAGCGGGCGAGACATATCGGAGTTTTTCATGGTTAGGCACCGCAAGTTATTTTACTCCGAAGCGGGGCAAGTCTTGAGACGGACGACTTGGCTGACCTGTCATCGGCCCCAGTTGTCCACCTTCGTATTGTCTGCCTTCGTAGGCTTGTCTTGCCTCCTGCGACACAACATCATCGTGGTGTGAGCTTCTGTCGGTATTGCGGTCAAAACGCAGGCTGGTTCAACGAAGCACACGAAAGTTGTATTCAAAAGTCGAACCAGGCGATCGAAGCTCTGAAGGCGTGCATGGCATACGGAATCGCCCAAGGCGAGCAGTATGGCGAAATCAGAACGCAACTGGACAAAATAATTGCCTATGCGGTCATTCCCCGGGAACAAGTGCTGCCAGCGATCAAAGAAGGCTGGAGTCGAGGGGCAGAAAAGCGAGGCATAGCGCAGCCGCTTAGCGAGCATGAAGGTTCAGCGATCCTGGGCATTTCCCAGGCGGCGGGGTTAACGCAAGATGACATATCAGGGACGGCCGGACTCAGAGCGTTGTTCCTTAGCTGGCGGATATGGTGGTGCTCCACGATCAAATTGAGCCGTACAAAGGGCCGATTCAGTTCAATCTTCAACCCGGAGAAGTGCCGGTCATCGGGATCGCGAACGTTTTACTTAGCGAGGAGCAGACAAGAAGCACTTACGTTGGGGGATACAGCGGAGTAAGTATCAGAGTCGCCAGCGGACTCTATTATCATTTTGGCGGGATGCGTGGGCACAGGGAACAGTCGACATCCCTGCAAGAAGTAGATTACGGATATCTCCTGATGACCACGCGTGCCATATATTTCGGCGGAACCGAGAAAGGTGTCAACTTCCGATTGCCGCACAACCAAGTCGTGCGTTTCCAGCCGTATTCAGATGCAGTGGGCATCTGCAAGGACGGCGCAAAAGAGAAACTTTTTGCTCCTCAGCAAGATCCGAATATCGGTTGGTTCTTGTTCAACGTCTTACAGGCGCTCGCGGCCAAGGAGTCTCAGGTGAAATTGCGCGCAACCTCATAGGTTCGGATGAAGCGCCGCTCATCGCCCTGGCAGCGTGCGAGGCTCTCACGGTTGGTCCGCTGCCGAGACATGTGATGGCCATCCTTCATAAACTGTCATATAATGAAGGTATGGCCATGAGTTCCTTGAACATCTCTCTTCCCGAAGCTCTCAAGGAGTACATTGAGGGCCAAGTCAACTCCGGCGACTGGAGCACGCCGAGCGAATACATCCGAGAACTCATCCGTCAGGACAAAGAGCGCCGGTTGCGGCGCCTCGAGCAGGATCTTCTTGCAGGCTTGAAAGGCGAGAAGATCGAGATTCCGGTGGCCCAGCTTCGCAAGAAGGGGTTGGTCGCTGTTCTGCGCGAAAGGGCGCGACGCAACTGAGCCTGGCACAGGCGCGCCTTAGCGAGGCGGCCTCTGCCGATATCGTCGAGCAAGCCGACTGGTATGAAGAAAAATCGGACAGGAAACTGGCGCGGCGATGGAGCGAGTCGGTCACGTCAGCCGTACTACGAATCATGAGGAATCCGCGCTCCGGCACGCCCTGCCGATTTGGCGTCGCGGAACTCAGCAACATCCGGCGCATGTCGATCTCAGGGTTCCCGAAACACTTGGTGTTTTATAAGGTTGTGGACGGCGAGGTACTTATCCTGCGGGTGCTGCATGGGGCGCGCGATTTGGAGAACCTTTTCTGATCGCTCCGCGTACCTACGCGCTCTTCAGTCAAAAGCCGTCCGCAGAAAACTCACCAGCTGCCAGCCATCCATGTATTTGTAAGGAGTCTCTCCCATGGTGTAATGCCCGCAGGGCAGGACAACGACTTTGTGATCCAGTTCGTGCTTTTCGAACTGCTTGACCACCTGCTCCGAAAATTCCGGCAGGAACGTCATATCGTACTTGGCATAAATAATGAGCGAGCGGCGCGGCCAGCGCGAAAATTTGTCGAAGTACACCATAGGACTTACTGCGCGCCACACCTGCCGCAGATTTTCCAGATCGATGGCCGTTTCCAGTCCCTCGCGGATGTGGCGCGTGGACTGCCCGTGCCACACCACGTCGGCAAAGTAAGTCGAGGCGTGGTTGAACGCAGCCACCTGAATTCGCGGATCGTGCGCGG
>JBEKXC010000093.1:0-16821 GCA_049512435.1 Terriglobales bacterium
TTGATCTGGTAGTCTTCCCCAAAGGTCTGGAAACCCGGCGCCAACACCTGCACTCGCAGCGGACCGTACGGAATCCCGTCAATGTTGGTCTTCCCATCATTGTCCGTCTTCAATTCCAACCCGCCGAGCGACTGCTTTCCATTCCTCTTCACGGGATGCAGTACCACCGCCGCATTCCTAACCGGCTTGCCGTTGTACTCTTTCACCACCACAAACCGCAAATTCGACATCGGCCCCTCATCGTCATCTTGAGCCCGCATCAATCCAACCAAGCCAAACCCAAGCACGATGATCACGGCACTCGCAATCGAAAAAATCGTCTTCATAGCAGCCATTCTAGTGCGTCTTGCCCGCGTCCACCTTCCTACTTCATCCCCCGCACCACATACACCTGCGACAGCGTCTGCACGTAGAGATAGGCATACGCGCCCCCGGCGCCCCAGAAATACGACGCCCCAACGCCCACTGCTCCTGCCGGCAGGCTTTCCCCGAAAGTTTTCCACGGCACCATTTTCCCGGTAACTGTATTCGCCCGATAAATCGTCCCCGTCCCCTCGCGCGGCCGTCTTGACGCGGCCAACACCGATTCCCCATCCGGCGACCAGCCAATCACGCGGTAGCTCGAGTCCAGCCCGGGGATCGGCCGCAGACCGCCGCCATCCAGCGGCCAAATTCCCCATTTTGCATCCGGTCCCAGCACCACCGTGCGGCGGCCGTCCGGCGAAGGATGCACACCGGCCACGCCCTCGGGAGTAATTGCCTTCGAGTCCCCACTGCTCAGTTCAATCAAGTAGTCGCGCACGCCGTGTCCGGGCTCAATCCCGCTCGCCAGCAACTCCTCGCCGCCGGCCAGCCAACGCACTTCCTGGTAGCTCACTTTGTCGTGCGTCAACTGTCTGGCCACGCCCGCTCCTGTGGGCACCACATTGAGCGGACCACCCTTCGGCGGCTTCGTGATCACCCACTTGCCATCCGCAGAGATTGCAAGGCAGTCTCCTTCGCTAATGCGCACCGGAGGCGAACCGTCGGTGCTGCGCACAAACACTGTGTAATTCGGTCCCCCGCCGTCGCCTGCCTCTACGAACAGTATCTTCCGGCCGTCCGGGGTCATGTCGGTCAGACCCGACCATCCAAACCACCCTAGTTCGAGTTCCTTGGTTCCGCCCGGTGGCGTGCCACGGATTCCAAGGCGCTGCTGATTCGTTACCGTCAGCACGACTCCGTTGCGTATGTCCTCCAGCCACATCCCTCCTGGAACGTTGGTAATCGTCCGCAGCTTACCCGATAGCGTTATCGCCCGCGGACTTCCAGCGGCCCCGCTGTTCGAGGACGTAAACCAGATTTCATCTCCCGCCGGCGACCAGATCACTCCCTGCAGCGATTTCCACACCGGAGTAAGGATCTTCTCCTTGTCTTTGCCGTCCGAGCCAATCACCGCGATCGAACCCTCGTCATCGCCGCTCGGGTTTTGGTGATCGGCAAACGCGATCCACTTCCCGTCCGGCGATATCTTGGGATGGCTGATCCAGCTGATGCCGTCGAACAGCACCTTCCCAATCGGATACTCCAGGCGCCAGTGACCGTTTTCCGGCGCATAACGGACGACCGCCATATTCTCCCCGTCCGCCGCCCAGTCCGCGTCCTGCACATTGTCGAGCACTTCGCGCGGAGATCCCCCGCTCATGGGGATCCTCGCCAGCGTACCCGCCCTCGCATAACCGCCGAGATCGACCGTATTGAGCCGTACCGCCAGCTCTCCGCTCTTCGAAATCGACAACAGTTCCGCATCCTTTACCCCAAGTTCGCGCAAGCCGGGATCATCGGTGCGCCCCACGTACAGCTGGCTTTCGCCACCGTCCCAGGAAGCGCTGTACACAACGCTGCCGTCCGGCGTGAAGCGCGCGTTCCCGACCGAACCTGCGCGAAATGTAATCGGCTGGTACTCGGGCAAAGATACGTGCTCGCTGCCCCGACCCAACCACCAGCCCACTCCCAGCATCAAGGCCGCCAGCACCAGCGCTCCGGCCAGTTCGCGCAGTTGGCTGCGCCGAGCAACTTCCTTGCTCCCCGCACCCGCTCGTTCCGCGAGCGCCGTCCCCGCACTTGCCGGCTCGGCAATCGCCGACTGGGCTCCGGTCTTCCCCACCACCGAACTATCCGTCAGCGCTTCCAGATTAAACGCCAGGTCTCCCGCCGACTGAAACCGCTGCGCCGGACTTTTCTCCAGACAATGCCGCACCATCCGTTCCAATGCCGGAGGAACATTGCGCGCCGTTTCCGATAGTTCAGCGGGTTCCTCTTTCAAAATCGCGCTCATCGTTTCCGCCGGAGATTCTCCGCGAAACGCACGCTGCCCGGAAACCATTTCATACAGGATCGCCCCAAACGCAAAAATGTCCGAGCGATGGTCCGCTGGCTTGCCCCGCACCTGCTCCGGCGACATATACCCCGCCGTCCCCATCACCCGGCCCGGTTCGGTGTTCGCCTGCATCGTCGCCGCATCCGCGTCCGTATCTGTTTCCGGACGCGTCAATTTTGCCAGGCCGAAGTCAAGAATCTTCACCCGGTCGTCGTGCGTCAAAAACAAATTTTCCGGCTTCAGGTCGCGATGCACGATTCCCTTGTCGTGCGCCGCCGCCAATCCCCGCGCCACTTGCAGCGCGTAGTCAATCGCCTTCCGGCTGGAAAGCGGCCCGCTCCGAATGCGCTCGCGCAACGTTTGTCCTTCGAGTAATTCGGAAACGATGTAGGGAGCCCCGCGATCCTCCCCAATATCGAAGATCGAAAGGATGTTCGGATGATTCAATGCCGCAGCCGAACGAGCTTCCTGCACGAACCGCTGCAGCCGTTCCGCATCCGCCGAGCACGAAGTAGGCAGAACCTTGATGGCCACAATACGATCAAGCCGCGAGTCGCGAGCCCTGTAAACTTCGCCCATTCCTCCCGACCCGAGGAGCGATTGAATATCGTAGGGACCTAGTTTTGTGCCCGAAGTGAGTGCCATCTGAGACTGTGGATTATAGCGGACTTGATGGCGAGCCGTTGCGGCTCCAGATTCACTTTTTTTTCGATTAGCGGAACCGAGCGCAACTTACTCCAGACCACCCGAGGGTGCCCCGTCCTTGTGTCTGCGTTCTTTGCAGACACAGAGCCTGCCCTGAGCGAAGCCGAAGGGGCGGGGATTTTGGGTAGTGGCTCAGTTTGCTTCGGTTTTGGGTAGGGCACGGCTTCAGCCGTGCCGTAAGCATTGCATTTTCATTGCGGCTTTAGCCGCTGAGGGACGGCTATTTTCAAACTGACCCACTATCCGAATCCGCCCTAAGCGCCGACCAGGCTTTTCAAGGCCGGGCGGTTATGGATCACCAACATCGACCCCTTCAGTTCCGCAAGTGCGTTCCTCCGGAACTCGGACAGCAGGCGGGTTATAGTTTCGCGACTGGTGCCGACGAGTTGTGAGATTTCTTCATGCGTCATGGCCAGCCGGACGCGCACTTCTCCGTTGCTGACCTCGCCGTCGGCCGCGGTTTCCAGCAGGAATCTGGCGAACCTCTCCGACACCGAGTGTGACAACCCGATCGAGCGCACCACGCCATAGCTGTCCGCACAGTCCCGGGCAAGATGCTGAGTGGCATGGAGAGCGGCGTCTGCATGCACTTTGAGGAAGTGCAGCATGTCTTCGCACCCCACAAAGTTCAGCTGGCAGGGCTGCATGGTCTCGACGGTCAGTTCATACCGACCGCCGGTAATCACGGCGTGCAACCCCAGAACTTCACCGGCCTCGGCGATGCGCACAATTAATGTTTTGCCGTCGCGCGAAGTAGTCGAGAGCTTGGCGCGACCCTGGCAGAGAATGAAAATTCCGCAGGGACTTTGTCCTTCGACCAGCACCACCGTGTGTTCAGGAAAAACCGCGGCATGTTTGATCTTGTCGAAATCCTCGATCGAGCGAGGAGAGAGATCACAGAAAAAACTCCGGGACCGCAGACGACAAGTAACACAGCTTTCAACGCAGTTCAAGCCGGAAACACTCATAGGCTCTCCTCCATCCCCTCGCAGAAACAAGCCTGGGCGATTTGGCGAGCAACGATTCGAGCAACGATTCGAGCAACGATTAAAGAGATCGGATATGTGAAATCGTGGCCGCCCCTGACCGCCGTTTGCGTACGGTGGATGACAGAACATTGCACGCTGACGCCCACATTGGCCAGTTCCATTTTGGGTCGGAAACTCAATGCTTGCAGCATTGATCCCAAGCGCGACAGCCAAGACTAGCCGGAGGGCTGGCAACGCTGCCGAGGGTTGGGCAACACTGGCAGCCGTCAGCTCGCAGCTCGCAGTTCTCAGTTCTCAGCAAGACTTGGTAGGATCTCTACGGGCCCATGGCCGGAGACGTGAGAACAATCGTGAGTAGCAAGAATGAGGGTCAGGCGGGGTGGGCAGTACGTCCGGGAGAAATTCTTCGGGACAGACGGGATGCTTCCCCACTTGTTCCCCATCGGGTAAACTAAGCCCATGAGTCCGGAAGTTTCCGATCTTCTGAAACGCGCGCTCTCCCTTCCGGTTGAAGAGCGCGCTGCCTTAGCCAATACCCTGCTCGACAGTCTTGACGGTACGAATGAATCTGTCTCTGTCCACGAGGCTTGGGATGAAGAAGTGGCGCGGCGAATCGAAGACCTCAAAGCGGGTAAGGCCGTGACTGTCCCATGGGAAGAACTGCATCGCGAGCTGCTGGCCATGGTGAATGAGCGCTAAGCGGGTTGAGTACCACCAGGGTGCGAGCGCGGATGTTAAGAGCGCAGTCGCCTGGTATCTGAAGCGCAGCCCCAAAGCAGCCCTGGACTTCATCGAAGAACTGCATCGAGCCACCGACACAATCCGTGAAGCGCCAGAACGCTGGCCGATCGGAAAGAACAACACCAGACGGTTCCTGCTTTGGCGATTCCCGTTTGCCATCATCTATTCCAAGCAAGAATCCGTGGTCACAATCTGGGCCGTCGCACACGGCAGCAGGCGCCCGGAGTATTGGGCACCCCGTCTCTAGTGGGGCCTGATGGCGGATGAGCGATTCAGGAGGCTCGGCTTAGCAAGGGTTATAGAGTCTAACAGAGCCTAGCTATTATATTGATTACAGAAGGCTTGCTCTCCACTGGAGTCGACCGCTTGACAACTGCCCACTCACATTCCTATAATTAGCACTCGTATGGCTTAAGTGCTAACACTCCCGATTCTCGGGCAATTCTCAATCGATTGAACCCTAATCAACCACTCTTGAAAGGAGTACGCAACTATGGCAACTAAATTCACCCCGCTGCATGACCGCATCCTGGTCCGTCGGGTAGAAGAAGCCGATACCACCCGCGGCGGGATCATTATTCCCGACTCCGCGAAAGATAAACCGATGGAGGGAGAAGTCATCTCCACCGGCAAAGGCAAGATCAGCGAAGAAGGCAAGGTTCGCCCCCTCGATGTGAAAGAAGGCGACCGCATTCTGTTTGGCAAGTATTCCGGCACCGAGATCAAAATCGATGGTGAGGACTTCATCATCATGCGCGAAGAAGAAGTGCTGGGCGTGCTCAGCGGCGCCACCGCTTCGGCGAAGAAAGAACACGCCGGATCGCGCCGGTAATCATGCTGTAGAGACGGGGCTTGCCCCGTCTCAAGACGCGGCTTGCCGCGTCTCTACCCAAAGAATTTTCAGCAGGCCCCGCCTGCATACATCTTAAGGAGCTGACAAGTATGGCAAAGCAAATTGTTCACGGAGAAGAGTCGCGACAGGCGATTCTCCGCGGCGTCAACTTACTGGCTGACGCTGTGAAGGTTACTCTTGGCCCCAAGGGCCGCAACGTTGTAATTGAAAAGAAATTCGGTTCGCCAACCATTACCAAGGACGGCGTCACCGTTGCCAAAGAAATTGAATTGCCCAATGGCATCGAGAACATGGGCGCGCAGATGGTCCGCGAAGTGGCTTCGAAGACTTCGGACGTTGCCGGCGACGGCACCACCACCGCGACCGTTCTGGCCCAGGCAATTTATCGCGAAGGCGTGAAAACCGTCGCTGCTGGTGCCAATCCAATGGCGATCAAGCGCGGCATCGAGAAGTCGGTTCTGCTCATCACCGGCAGACTCGACAAAGAAGGCAACCGCGAAAAAGGCGAACTCGACAAGTTCAGCAAGCCCGTGACCGGCGAGATGATCGCCCAAGTGGGCACGATCTCGGCGAACAACGACGAGACCATTGGCAAGATCATTGCCGAAGCGATGAAAAAGGTCGGCAAGGATGGCGTCATTACCGTTGAAGAGTCGAAGACTCTTGAAACGCAGCTCGACGTGGTCGAAGGCATGCAGTTCGATCGCGGCTATCTCTCTCCCTACTTCGTCACCGATCCTGAGCGTATGGAGTCCGTACAAGAAAATGCGTACATCCTGATCCACGAAAAGAAAATCAGCTCCATGAAAGACCTGCTGCCATTGCTGGAGCAGATCGCCAAGGGCGGCAAGCCGCTCCTGATCATTGCTGAGGACGTGGAAGGCGAAGCGCTGGCGACTCTGGTCGTGAACAAACTGCGTGGCACGCTGCAAGTCTCGGCCGTCAAGGCTCCCGGCTTCGGCGATCGTCGCAAGGCAATGTTGCAGGACATCGCGACTCTGACCGGCGGCAAGGCGATCACGGAAGATCTGGGCATCAAGCTGGAGAACGTGCAACTGGCGGATCTCGGACAGGCCAAGAAGATCACCATCGACAAAGACAACACGACAATAGTCGAAGGCAAAGGCAAGCCCGGCGACGTCCAGGGTCGCGTGAAAGAGATTCGCAGCCAGATCGAAAAGACCACCAGCGACTACGATCGCGAGAAGTTGCAGGAGCGGTTGGCGAAGCTGGTAGGCGGCGTGGCCGTGATCAAAGTTGGAGCCGCGACCGAAACCGAAATGAAAGAGACCAAGGCGCGTGTGGAAGATGCCATGCACGCGACGCGTGCAGCAGTCGAGGAAGGCATTGTCCCCGGCGGCGGCGTGGCGCTTGCGCGTTGCGTGGCAGCTCTCGACAAGCTGAAGCTGGAAGGTGACGAGCAGATCGGTGTCAACATCGTGAAGCGCGCACTGGTCGAGCCGTTGCGCCAGATCGCCGAAAATGCCGGCGAAGAAGGCGCGATCGTCCTCGGCAAGGTCACCGATTCCAAGGACAACAACTATGGCTTCAACGCTCTGACCAGCGAGTATGAAGACCTGGTGAAGGCGGGCGTGCTCGATCCAACGAAGGTAGTGCGCACAGCACTGACCAACGCGGGCTCGATCGCGGCGCTGATGCTGACGACCGAAGCCCTGGTAGCGGACATTCCCGAAGAGAAGAAGAATGCCCCAATGGGCGGCGGCCATGGTGGCGGCGGCGGTATGGGCGACATGTACTAAGACCGGCTACTAGCTCCTGGCTTTTAGCTGTTAGCTTGAACCGAAGCCCCGCTCGCAAGAGCGGGGCTTTTTGTTCTTGGGGCGGAGTGTTTCACGTGAAACACTTTGCAGTTTATTTTGTACGTATGTATATATATGCTAATTGACGGCAAATGAAACGGAAGAAAAGGGTTAAGGGGCACGGAAGGATCGCCAGAATTCGGGCTTCTGGAGGTGTGGAACAGGGGCGTTCCACAAACAGCGGGGACCGATGGCGGGAGTGGCGGGTGCGGCAGATGGAGCTTAAGCGCTGGCTCCGGTTGCCCAAGAAGCGGGTCACGCTGAATATGGACGCCGATGTGCTGGCCTGGTTCCGGGGGATGGGGCGGGGATACCAGTGGGAGATTAACCGGGCGCTGCGGAAGGTGATGGTGGGGGAGCAGCGAGCATTGAACGGTAAACATTGAGCCGTGAGCTTCGAGCCGAGCTCCGAGCTTGACGCGTGTGGCGCGGGCGCCCTCGCCCGCGAAATGCTGACGGCAAATGAAAAGCCTCGCTCGCAAGAGCGGGGCTTTTTTGTTATTGCTTCGGAGCATAATATCTGACACGAGGCGCAGACATGCAGATGGCCTACGAACTGACGGACAAAGATTTTACGGAGTCATACATCGCACACCGAAACCGTAGCACCTTCAGGAAATGGTCAAGACGGCTCTTTCAATGGGCGGCAGGCCTGTTTGCAGCCTTTATTGTTTTCGGCTTTCTGATTAAACCCAGCGTCGAAATGGCAAGAGGCCTTACGCCACTTTTCGGGCTCGTCATCATGTGGATCCTTCTACTGTGGTGGCTTCCGCGATGGAGTATGCGGCGGCAGTTTCTGAAGCAGCCGGGAGCGCATGGGCCCAGGACGCAGGCCGCTCGATAAGAAAGGCTCGGATCTGCAAGCCGCAAAGCGGCGCAAGGATGCAGCCCACGGCGCAAGCCGTGGGTAGGCTTGCGAGAAACAACGCCAGCCCCGCAGGGGCGCAAGAAACTAATCCCAGATATACCGCTCATCGTATGCGATCTTATTCTTCTTCAAGAAGGCTACATACTCTTCCTGGAAGTTCCGCTTCTTATGGTGCTCCTCCTGCCCCGCAATATATCGGACAACTGCCGGCACGTTCGATTCGCTCACGCTAAAAGCGCCATAGCCCGTCTGCCAGGCAAATTGCACGTTCCACTTCTCCCGAACCCAGCGTGACGAATTGCTTTTGACGACACGGGCAATCTCCGCCGCCGCTTGTACCGGACGAATACGGATCAGCATATGCACGTGATCCGATGTACCGTTAATGATGAGCGCGGTACCATGCATCTCGCGAATAATGCCTCCAAGGTAGGCGAAAAGATCGCTGCGGATTTCGGAAGTTATTAGAGGCCGGCGCCCTTTCGTGCTGAAGATCAGGTGAACAACGAGGTTGCCAGCCGTGTGAGACAAGTTTCTTTCGCTCCTTCGGAGCTTGCTGTTCTGCGCTTCCGCAGCCCACGGCTAGCGCCGTGGGCTGCTTTCTTGCGCCGCTTCGCGGCTAGGCTGATTCTCCATGATGAGGAAGGAAGAGGCGGTGACAGCAGTCACAGCCAACCTGGTCGGATTTCCGCTTTGCCGCAGCCTGTGAAGTCGTGCCCTTTCAAAACCGGGCTGGGACGGGCGAGCATGCCCGTCTCTCCACGAGCGTTACAATAACGGCTCTTGGCACGTCTGGCGGGGAGGGTTGATGGCGAAGGGGATTTTTTCCGGGCTTGATCGCTCTTGTCTGCTGGACTCGGTGCGCACCGCTTCTGCGGCGGTGGTTTCGATGCTTCTCGCTCGTATGCTGAAATTGCCGGAATATTACTGGGCGCCGATCTCTACGATCGTCATAGTTCAATCCACCATCGCTCCGCGAACGCTGAGCTGGCAGCGATTTGTGGGGACGGCGTTGGGGGCGGTGCTGGGCGCGGCGCTGATGACGTTCTTCCGCCCGAGTGCTCTGGTTTACTTCCTTGGGATTCTTCTGTGCGGCTTGGTGTCGTGGTTACTGCACATCGGGGGCGCATACCGGTTTGCCGGAATCACGCTGAGTATTGTTTTGCTGATTCCGCATTTCCGTGGTCCCTGGATCGTCGCATGGCACCGGTTTCTGGAAGTATCGATCGGAATTGCGGTGGCGCTGGTGGTGACGATGGTGTGGCCGCGCGCGAAGAAAACGGGATAAGATCAGATGCGGGACTGCTGAATATGTGGTCGGCTCTTGGATGCAGGAGACTGGGAACCTCTTTGTCTAAACTTCGCCTTTTTTCTTTCTTCCTGCTGACCTTCTTGTTGACAGCGGTTGCGCTGAGTTTTCCATCGTCGACGTTAGCATCCCCGCAAAACTCTGCTTCGGAGTCGTGTTCGGTTGCCGTCGGTAATTCGATTGAATCCCCCAAGGAGTTAGTTAGTCGCAATGGCCATTTGCAGGTCAGCCTCCGGCTGCGCAATTCTCTCGATTCGGCGGGGCAGATGCACTATTGCTACATTGATGAGCACGGTGACCGCTCCCCAACTTTGCGGCTGCGGCCTGGAGATCTGCTTGTCTTAAGACTTAAGAACGAGCTCAAGAGCGAGCTTAAGAGCGAGAGCTCTCATCCTCATCCATCCACGACCGAGCATTCGCACCGGGCAGCGCAGCCTGATTGCGCATCTGCCATGATGACGATGGACTCGACTAACCTTCATTTCCACGGCCTTAGTGTTTCTCCATCCTGCCATTCTGACGATTCCCTGCATGTCTCGATTGCACCCTCCAAGACTTTCGTGTACCGCGTGCGCATTCCCGAGAATCAGCCGCCTGGACTGTATTGGTACCACCCGCATCCGCACGGGCACAGCGAAGAGCAGGTGCTTGGTGGAGCGTCAGGGGCTCTCATCGTCGAAGGCATTGCAACCGCAAATCCGCTGGTCGCCGGGCTTCCCGAACGGGTGTTGGTTATTCGTGATCAGAAGCTTCGTGATCAGAAGCTCCGCGATCAGAAGCTCCGCGATCAGAAGTCTTCGGCAGACGCCGCGTCGACAAATGATCCCAGTCTCCCCGCGAAAGACCTCTCCGTCAATTTCATTCCCGTTCCGTATCCTGAATATACGGTTGCTACTATCAACACGCGGCCGCTCACGCGCGAATTCTGGCGCGTGCTGAATGCCTCCGCCGACACTTACGTAAACTTGGGGGTGTTGTTTAACGGGGAGTGGCAAGGATCGGGATTAGTTGCTGAACACGGGAACTGGCAACGCTTAGGTCTGGTGGCAGTGGATGGCGTGCCGATCTCGGAAGATAACTCATCGAATTCAGCGACGGGCTCAACGACGGGCTCAACGACGGGCTCAGCGACGGGCGGGGGAAAGGTTCTCTGGAAAAGCGAAATACTCATTCCCCCAGGTGGTCGTGCGGAATTCGTGTTACAGACTCCTCCCGAGGGAATCAAAGCCGAGTTACTCACGGCAGGGGCAGATACCAACCCTCCCGCAGAGGAAGACCTTGACACTTCGGCTGCAACGCGAGCCGGCTCGTCCAATTCAGATAATATTCCAGACAATAATCCAGACAGCATTCCCGACAATGACGACAACACCCCGCCGCGGCCATTGGCCAGAATTGTCTCCTCCCGCTCCGCGGTCGAGCCGCCTGCTTTAAGGGAGGACCCGCCCCCTGCAAGTCAGCGCCAGATTGCCGGTCTCGCCACCGTTTCGCCGGTGCGGCAACGGAGGCTTTACTTTTCTGAGAAGGTGATGGACCCTAAGCATCCCGATACGTCCACGGTTTTCTATCTCACCGAAGAGGGACATGCGCCGAAGGCGTTCGATGCCTCGGTAATGGCGCCGGATATCGTCGTTCATTCGGGTGATGTCGAAGATTGGACGATTGAGAATCGCTCGCTGGAGTCGCACACCTTCCACATTCACCAGACTCATTTCTTGTTACTCGAGCGCGACAATGATCCAGCCAGCGAGAGGTATCTTCTTGATACCGTGGATGTGCCTTATTGGGATGGGCGTTCTCTCCGATTCCCTAGTGTGAAACTGCGGATGGATTTCCGTGACCCTAACATTGTTGGTACTTTCCCGTATCACTGCCATATTCTGCAGCATCTCGATGGTGGAATGATGGGTCTTATCGAAGTTTTGCCTAGCGACGTTCGGCCTAGCGACGTTCGACCTAGCGAACGAGGTCGGTCCAACTAAGCACATCCAACTATGAACAACCGAGTTGCATCAAAGGAAACGGACTCACGTAAGATTTTTGAATGACAGTCGGGTGGAGGACACATGCCAGCGTGAGCCACATTCCTGGGAAAGGAAGAGGTCGTATGCTTCGGCTGAAACTCGGGTTGCTGTTGGTTTCTGTCGTTTGCCTGGCGATGTTGCTGATTGGCTGCGGAGGAGGTTCGTCCGGCAACGCGCAAGGTGGGCCAGGTTTCACGCTTTCAGCCGCGCCCGGGAGCGTGTCCATTGCGCAGGGCGGCCAAGGGACGAGCGCCATCACCATCACTCCGCAAGACGGTTTCAGTGGCAGCGTTACTCTTTCCGCGTCGGGCTTGCCTAGCGGCGTAACGGCATCTTTCAGTCCTAATCCTGCAACCGGCACCAGTACGCTTACCTTGGCAGCCAGCGCCACCGCGTCCACGGGAACCGTGACGGTGACGACCACGGGCATGTCGGGTTCGGTGACAAGTAGCACGACGCTCAGCCTCAACGTGTACGGGCCGATACAAGCGGGGGCGTTCAGCCACGTGGTGATCATCGTCCAGGAAAATCGGAGTCCCGATAACCTGTTTCATGATCCGATACTGATCTCAGAGGGCGCCGATATCGCCAGCACGGGCCTGGCGAACGTCAACGGAATCGAACAGACAATCACGCTTGCGCCGGTCTCGCTGATCACGGACTATGACCTTTCCCACACTCATGGGGCATTCCTGGACGCTTGCGACTACAATTCCTCGACCAACACTTGCGCCATGGATGGCGCGAACAAGATCGTCTGTTCTCCCAGCCAGAACTGCCCTACTTCCTGTCCGCAGAACCCTGCCGTTCCCACCTGTCCACAATATCAATACGTGGACAACTCAACCGGGATGATCCAGCCGTATTTCACGATGGCGGAAACGTACACTTTCGCCGACCGGATGTTCCAGACTAACGAGGGGCCGAGTTTCCCGGCACATCAATACCTGCTGGCAGGCACCTCGGCGATCACGGCAACCAGCACCACTTCGATTGCCGACAATCCGGGCGGCGATCAGCGCTCCGGAGTTGAATATGCGGGATGCCTTGCTCCTCCCGGTGCTTATGTCAATGCCATCGATACCAGCCAGCCAAATCCGACATACCCTACAGAGATAGTCACCAACGAACTGTGCCTTGAACACCCAACCCTGACCGACTTGCTGGATGCCGCCAACATCAGTTGGAAATATTACGCAGCCCTGCCGGGTTCGATCTGGACGGCCCCGGATGCCATCCAACACATGTGCGTGCCTTCGCCAGCATACCCATCCAAGACGCCGAACGTGTGCAGCGGACCCGACTGGACCAACCCCGACCCTAATGTTGTGATCGAAGGATCGAAGGCGCAGATCATTACCGATATCGCTAACAGCCAACTTGCCGGCGTGAGTTGGGTAATTCCTACGGGCGCGAACTCGGATCACGCTGACTCCAATGACGGAGGAGGACCATCCTGGGTGGCATCCATCGTAAATGCCGTTGGTCAGAGTCCGTACTGGCAGGACACAGCGATCATTGTTGTGTGGGATGACTGGGGCGGGTGGTACGACCATCAGCCGCCGTTGTCGATTCGCGATTCTTATGAATACGGCTTGCGCGTGCCGATGATGGTGATCGCAGGCTACGCCAGGCAGGCCTACATCTCGCACGTGAATCACGATTTCGGCAGCATTCTGAAGTTCGTGGAGGCGGTCTTCGATCTCGGCGAGATTGACCCCTCAGTGGGCTACGCCGACTCGCGCTCGGACGATTTATCCGATTGCTTCGACTTCAGCCAGTTCAACGGTTTCACGAACATTCCGTCGGTGAAGGGAGCGGACTTTTTTCTCCATGATAAGCGGCCGCCGACGCCGCCGGATAATGACTGAGGCCGGGTTTTCGTGATGGCGTATAGTGCGTCCCCTCAGCGGCTAAAGCCGTCGATGAAATAGACCAATTATCGCAGCGGTGAACCGCTGCGCCACCCAAAATCAAGTGCAATATCGAGTTTTTCCGCAAGCTGTGAAAGCCGGAACTTGTTGTAGCTCCTCAACGGCACGGCTGAAAGCCGTGCCCTTCCCATTCGTGCGCGCACATAGTTCTCGGATGGCCCAAGACGGGGCAAGCCCCGTCTCTACTCGAGATTTCTTCGGAAGAGTTGTCTGAAAATATGGACGCGGGCGAGATCGCCCGCGTCCACATTTCCCAAAAAACTACTGCGCAGTTTCGGTGAAGACGGCGGGGTTGGCCACTCCCGTGGCGGTGGCATCGATGGTCACGGTTCCGGCTGACCCAGGGAGCGTATAGAACACGCTCGCCATTCCATTGGCTCCGGTGACGACAGGATTGGGGTTCGAAAAAGTGCCTCCGGCCCCGCCGTCGGAAAAGTTGACGCTGTTGCCGGAAACCGGATTGCCGTACTGGTCGGTGACAAGCACAGTGAGCGCCTGGGGCAACTGCGATCCCGCTGGACCAGACTGATTATTGCCGCTGGTAATGGCGATGTTGGCGGCGGGTCCGGCAACGGAGTATTCAGTATATTTGATGTTCTTGAGACCGGCGGAACTGGCGGTAACAATGATTTTGGCGACACCATCGGGCAACTGCAGAACCGTACTAGCCAAGCCATTGCTGCCGGTGACCGCGGTAGAGGGATTCGGAACCGCACCTTTGGTGGCAGCAAAATTTACGGTGACACCGGGAACAGCATTGCCGTAAGTGTCAAAAGCCTCGGTAAGGATGGGATTCGCGAGGGTGGAACCGGCGGCACCGCTCTGGTCTCCTCCCTTGTAAGGATAGAGCTTTACAGCGGCGCCCGCCGCAGCCGTGGCAGTACCAAATGTGTTGCCGAAGCCGCTCCCGGAAATCGTTATGGTGTAGGTGCCCGCTTGTTCTGGGACGGTATAGATCGTGGAAGCATTGCCACTGCTGTTGGTGACGGCGGATGGAGGATTGAACGAGCCGCAGGTTTTGCTGCCCGCTTTCGTGCAGCCATCGCTGAAAGTAACCGTGGCGCCGGCGTCGACTTGTCCCGTATATGGGTTCGAGGCTTGCACCTGGATGGGCTTTGCCAGCGCCATGCCGACCGTCGCTGTTTGGCCGTTGCCTCCAGTGAGCGTAGCGACCTGCAGCAATCCGTAGGCTTCGAGGCTAGTCGCGGTGGCGATATAAACCTTGCCGTTGATCACGGTCTGCGTCGCATAATCGCCGGTTATTGCCAGCGTGTCGCGCCCATTGGGGGCCTGCTTTGTGTTGTAGAGCGTTTGCACGGTATCGGCTGTAAAGGCGATGAGCTGGGCGCCGCTTTTCCTGGTGCCGGTGATGACCCACAGAACCCCGTTGTTGTTGCCATTGGAGGAAACGGAGGGAGAGTGGCCGCCGAAATCGCCCGGCGATGGGAGTGGGTTGCCGAGCAATCCGCTGCCTAATACCGGATAAGCGGTCGGCGTCGCGCCATTGGTGTCGAAATATACGGTGTTATTCCAGTATGCCGGGGCGCCGTATAGGACGACATCGTCAGCGCCGACGCCCTCCCCCGGGATCAGAGGGAATTCCTGCAGCGCTCCACTATCGCCCGCGGCGTACATTCCCATGTCGTCGCGGTTAAGAAGATAAACAAAGCCCTGCTTGCCGGCGGCAACCAGTTCATGCGGAGTGGGGCCGCCTTGATCGGGCAGAATGAGAACTCCAGAGGAACTCAAGTCAAGATCGTCCTTGTTGAGGAACGCTACGTCATACGGGGTGAAATAATCGAGAACCTCAAGACTCGGGGAAAGCTTGACGACGCTGTTGCAGTAGGTCTGGCCACCTTCCGGGACATCGAACTTGTCTGCTGCGGATTCGGCGGTTTCAAAGAAGATGTTGCCGGCTTCGTCGGCGGCGATGCCGTTGCCGCTTTGCCAGATGGAAACTAATCCATAATCGGGCGAAGTGTTGAAGGCCCCGACTTGCGCCAGGGTGGCTTCGTCGTAGGCCAGGAGCCAGCCCTGGTCCTTACCGTTGCAGCCGTTCGAGCCGAACCCGATATAAAGGACACCATTGAGCAGCAAGAGGCCGGGGCGTTGTTTCTCATAATGGGCGTCGAAGACGGTGATGTGACCCTTTTTGCTGGTGCTTGTGGCCTGAATCAGGACAGGACTGCCGGGTAGATCACTCCCGGTCGTGATATTGAGAGCGTGGAGATTCAGGAGGACGGTGCCGTTGACCACCGTCTTGGCCACGAGATAGATGGTGTTAGTGGTGGGATCAATGACGGGAGTTCCGGGTATGCCTTCTTCGACGAAACCCTGATCTGCGGTACAGGGCAGCGTGCCAGTGGCCTTTGAGGCGAGGGTAATACCCTGAGCCGGGTCGGTGAAGTTGACCCACCAGAGTTGAGCACCGCTGTCAGCGTCAAATGCGTAAACCGAATCCATTTGGGTGACAACGTAGACGACATTGTGAGTGCCCTGACCCGGAATGCTTATGTTGGGCATGTAAAGCGGCTGGGCCTGCGCGTAATAGTCGATGGGAACACTGAAGATCCTGCCAAAGACGTTCACATTGACGTTGGCGGGCGTGAGTATAGTTTCATTGGTGTTGGCGCCGTCGCGAGCATTATCACCGCGGCTGGTTGTGAAGCAATTGGGAGGACAGGTCAACTGGGCGAACGAAGACGACAGCAAGGCAATGGAAACGACGAGCAGAGTCAGGCAAAGATTGCGGGCTAGCTTCGCAGTGAGCGGCGACCAGCAGGTTGACTTGGAGATCGAACCATCCACGGACCGGGAAATCGTACCGGAGCGGATGGTCGCAAGATCGTGTGAAAAAGAGTGGGGCATTGCCTTATTCCTTTCAAAACAGAACGGCAGGGTTTCGCCGACCGTCAAGTAGCACTTGGAGCACCGGGGAAGGGCCCGGTGGAGGAAGCCAAAATTTAAAGGAACAATAACAGGTATCAGGGTTTATACACCTGAAAGTGATGGAATTACAATCGCAATTACGGGCGCAGGCGCAAGATATTGCACATTATTTGCGCTTTCGTGCGGGGGGTATTCGGAGCGGAGTCTACCTTAGTACGTGCCGGGCACCAGAGATACTCCATCGGCGCCGTGGACCACGACATTTTGCGTGATGGTGTTGCTTGGGATGTTATAGACCGCCGCCGTCGAGATCGCTCCGATGTAGAGGTT